>CAZDXW010000161.1:0-1502 GCA_964509485.1 uncultured Christensenella sp. | reverse complement strand
CTATTTTCACGGTGCGCTCAGCGAGATCAACGGCATTCCGGATGCGGAGCATGAGGCCATCATCCTGATTGCCTCAAGTCAGCCGTAATACTTTCATTATTATTTCTTTCCTCAAACCTCTAAACCAATTCTGCGTAAAAAAGAACCGCCGCCCGAGACAATCGAGCGACGGTTTTTGTTTGTTTGAGAATACGAATCGCTTAGCCGACGGATCTCTGCGAAATGCCCTTGATGGCCGAGAGTGCCCAATCGTGATCCGAGAGCGTGACAACCGTTCCGCAATACGGGCACTTGCCGGTGTGGTTGATGTCCAGCGGCGCGCCGCAGTTCGGGCAGCTGATCTGCGTCATGCTCGGCTGCACAAGCGTCTTCTTGTCCTTCTGGCGCGTGAGCTTCCAGTCGTACACCATAAACAGCTCGCGCGTCGTGCTGCCGCTGACGATGGTGCCCGTGCGGTCGTCCGTCGTGTAGTCGGTAATGCGCGTCGAAACCCGAACGACCAGTACGTCGTTGTCGCCTTCCACCGCGTAGCGAACAATGCGCGTTTCGAGTACGGCAATGCGGTCGACATGGTTCGTCTGCTTCGCGTCGATGAGCGTCTGCAGCTGCCGCGCCATCTGGTTGTAGAGCGCGTCCGTCATGATCGCGCGCATCGGCTCCCACTTCTTCTCCTGCCAGGCATCCTGCATCTGGATGTACTGGTTGCCGACCTTTTCAAGCAGAATCTGTTCGTTGAACGCGGGGTCCTTCTGCTTGAGCGTGTCGAGCGGCAGGCCCGGTTCTTCCACCGCGGCGTTGTAAACCGAGGAACCGCCGCTGTTGCCCGCGCCGGAGCGCAGATAGCGCAGCACCACGATGACCACGATCACGATGATGATGACTGTAAACAGGTTTCCGCCGAGGCAGCCGAGCGAATCACCGCTCGAACTGGAGTAGGAGGAACCGCTGTCGTAGGTTGAGCCGCTGCTCCAGCTTGAGCCGGAGTCCCAGCTGGAACTGCCCCAATCCGATCCGCCCCCAAAGGACGAACCGCCGCCGCCCCAGTCCGAACCGCCGGAAAAGTTGCCCGCGTCCGCGAGCGAATAGGCGCCAAGCGTCAGGCACAACGCCAGCGCAAGCAAAAGAATCAACAGGCGAGCGAATCGCTTTCTATTCATCTTATATCCCCCTGTTTCTTACTAATTCCATACGCGTTTATCATACCCTATTTTCGCTCTACGGTAAATACGTTTTCGCGAGCACCGCTGTCCGGCAGTCACGCAGAAAAAACCGGGCAAAGCGTTTCCTCCATGCCCAGTTTTGCTTGCGATTATAAATGAGAAAGCAACTCAACAAACGTTTCCCCCTGCAGCAGCCGCTCGACCACGCGCTCGACGTCCGCATCCATTCGCTCCAGAAACGGCTGCTCTGCCGTGTAGAGCACGCAGGTGCCGCAGCTTGCGCTCAAGTATCGCGGAACGGGCGCGAGCCGCGCGGAAACGCCGAGGCTTGCGAGCGTCCGC
>CAZDXW010000160.1:0-1588 GCA_964509485.1 uncultured Christensenella sp. | reverse complement strand
GCAGCCCGTGCTGCTGGAAGAGGCGCTTGGCGACGGGCGCTTCGGAGGCTATACGCCCCACTATGTGCACGTGGAGGTAAGCGGCGGCACCGCGGGGCGCGTTGTGCCGGTCAGGCTTCTTGGCCTTGGTAAAGAAGGAATGACGGGCGAGCCTGTGGAAATCATGGAGTGATACGATTTTGGTACCATGGCGCGTCTGTCGCGTGGCGCTTTTGCCCGCCTGCCTCTGTGCGAGAGCTCGACGCAGCGCGCAACGCCTTCGCTCCTCGTCACCAAACAAAACCGCTCGCGACCTGCGACGCATCATGGATATCGAATCGTATCAGAGATCGGATTCGCTGAAGGAGGTCTTGACCATGGACGACTGCCTGTTCTGCAAGATCATAAGGGGGGAGATTCCTTCCCGGAAGATCTATGAAGATGAGTTCACATACGCTTTTCACGACATCAGCCCGCAGGCGCCGCTGCACGCGCTGGTGGTGAGCAAGCACCATACGCCGGACCTGAGCCACCATGAGGCCTTGAGCGACGCGGAGCTGGCCGCCTGCCTGCGCGCGGCGGCGAAGGTGGCGCAGCTGCTTGGCATGGCCGAGGGGGGCTACCGCGTTGTCAACAACTGTGGCGCCGATGCCTGCCAAACCGTTGGGCACATCCATTTCCACGTGATCGGCGGCGCCAAACTGAGCGAGCGGATGGCGTGAACCGCCCCTGCGCACGCTGAAGGGCATGTTTACGGATACTCGTGAAATTCAGTGTTGACGCGCATGCGGGTTCGCGATATAATATGCCTATGGTCGTTGTATGCCCTCCACTATACCCCGCGATGGTGAGGCAACGGCGAAACGAGCGAGGGGAGGGATAACAGTGTCCGAAGTACGCATCCGCGAAAACGAATCCCTGGAAAGCGCTCTGAAGCGGTTCAAACGTCAATGTGCTCGCACAGGTGTTTTGGCAGAGGCTCGCAAGCGCGAGCATTATGAAAAGCCCAGCGTGAAACGCAAGAAGAAAGCAGAAGCTGCTCGCAAGCGCAAGTGGTGATGATCTCACTTCCCCTCCGGTTCGCCGGAGGGGTTTTTTATGGGGGACGCAGCGCTTCTTGAACGCGGGATACCCGGTAGACGGTCGACGGGTTGCGGGGTCACCGCAATCCATTCAACGATACATGGAACCTGTTATTCTACGAGGCGCGATCGACCAATCAATCTTGTATGATTTTGAATAAACGTTACCTGCCGAAAGGTAAGGCGTGGCTCCGAAACGGCGGATTTTACGCGCGGCTTTGGGCGGCTTCATATGTGCCGCCGATTTGCCATTGGCGGCGAAAGCGGGTAAGTGCGGGCATGATAGCCGATGCAGGATTACGGTGTGATACGACTAATTATGGAAAAATGGATGCTTAACGGCGAAAGGAGAGAATATTCTTCTAAAATTTACAAATCAGAAAAATTTGAACATATTCTTTCCGATGAAATCCATGCATTCAACCTGTTATCAATGATTTTCTCGGGGCATACGAGGTTCGTTATCCTGTTACATATATCACCAAACGCATGAAACGTTGCCATTATAAGACATTGACGCTCTTTTC
>CAZDXW010000159.1:0-1623 GCA_964509485.1 uncultured Christensenella sp. | reverse complement strand
ATTATCGTGGAGCTATCAGAGATTATTCAGCTGTTATTAAAGAATATCCTAATTTCTTAGCCGGTTATTATAATCGGGCTGAAGCCAAAAGAAAAATAGGTGACTATAAAGGAGCGGATTTGGATGAGTTCAAAGTAATGAAAGCCCAACTTGATAAAAGATATGGTCTTGATAAAGGAAAGAAAGCGGCGAAATCTGATAAAACACGTAAGAAATCCGATAAGGACATGGAAAATTACGGAAAGATCGTTGTTGCTGATGATTCTGAAACTGAACAGAAATATAAGAGCGAGTATCGTGGTAAGGTTCAGGATAAGAATGTTGAAATAAAGCTGGAACCAATGTTTGCTTTGACTTACTATGAAAAGGTAAGTGAGATAACACGAAATTTAAAATATAACAAGTTTATTGATGACTTAAGTAATTCAGGAGCTGTCCCTAAACGACTTTTGATTACCAATATGGAGACTCCTCTTACCGAGAAACAAATTAAAACTCATTTTGCTTCTATTGATGAGCGGACAACGGATATTGTGAAACATCCTAAAAATGCAGCAAAACGTTTTGCTCGTTCAATTGATTTTTATTTGGTTCAGGATTTTACAAATGCTATTGAAGATTTAACTCAGGCTACTATTTGCGATAATTCATTCTTTCCGGCATATTTTAACCGTTCATTGATACGTTGGAAACAGTTAGAATTTGAAAAATCAGAAGATCAGAATTCTGAGACAGCAGAAGTACAAACTGGGTTGAAGAAAGTTGATGTGCGGACTCCGGAATATAATATAGTTAAATCAGATTTGGATAAAGTTATTCAGCTAGCACCCGATTTCGTCTATGCATATTATAATCGTGGAAATGTACTTTGTATGCTGAAAGATTATCGTTCTGCAATAGCCGATTATGATAAAGCCATTTCGCTTGATCCAAATTTTGCAGAAGCATATTTTAATAGAGGATTAACATTAATCTTCTCCGGAAATAATAAAAAAGGTATTTCAGACCTAAGTAAAGCTGGTGAATTAGGTATTGTATCTGCCTATAATGTCATTAAGCGCTTTACAGAACAAAAACACTAACATTTTTATTTGAAAATAAGTGTAATTTAAAAGAAATAGCTACTTTTGTAAGCCTAAATGAAAAATAATTAAACCATTATGATAAAGATTACATTTCCAGATGGCTCTGTTCGTGAATATAATGAAGGAGTCAATGGTCTGCAGATTGCAGAAAGTATTAGTAGCCGATTGGCACAGGATGTTGTAGCTTGTGGTGTAAACGGTGAAACATATGATTTAGCTCGTCCTATAAATTCAGACGCATCGGTTGTTCTATATAAGTGGGATGATGCAGAAGGAAAGCATGCATTTTGGCACACTAGTGCACACTTGCTGGCTGAAGCCTTACAGGAATTATATCCAGGCATACAGTTCGGAATTGGTCCTGCAATTGAAAACGGTTTCTATTATGACGTAGATCCAGGAGAAGCAGTTATCAAAGAAAGTGATCTAGCTGCTATTGAAGCAAAGATGGCAGAATTGGCCGCAAAAAAAGAAGCTGTTGTAAGAAAAGAAATTAATAAAGCTGATGCTTTGAAAATGTTCGGTGAAAGAGGTGAAA
>CAZDXW010000158.1:0-1666 GCA_964509485.1 uncultured Christensenella sp. | reverse complement strand
GCAAGAAAATCCTCGGCCGGTTTCGCGGCATCGGCGCAAACATCGCCGCCGCGCTTTTAGGCACGGTTACGCCGTTTTGCTCCTGCTCGTCCATTCCGCTGTTCATCGGCTTTACCTCGGCGGGGCTGCCGGTTGGCGTTACGTTTTCGTTTCTGATTTCATCGCCCATGGTCGATCTGGGTTCGCTCGTACTCTTAATGAGCATCTTCGGCGCGAAGGTGGCGATTGTCTACGTGGTGTTCGGCCTCGTGATTGCGGTAATCGGCGGAACATTGATCGAAAAATTCCGCATGGAGCGGTATGTCGAGAGCTTTATTCTCACCGCAGGCAGTGTGGACATCGACTCGCCTACGCTTGTCGTTCGCGAACGCCTGATCTACGCCAAGGAGCAGATGGTGAATACCTTTAAGAAGGTGTTTCCGTATATTCTGATCGGCGTCGGCATCGGCGCGGTGATTCACAACTGGATTCCGGAAACGTGGATCGTCACCGTGCTGGGCAACAAAAACCCCTTCGGCGTCGTGCTGGCAACGTTGATCGGCGTGCCGATGTACGCGGATATCTTTGGCACGATTCCCATTGCGGAGGCGCTGTTTGCAAAAGGGGCGCAGCTTGGCTCCGTGCTGTCGTTTATGATGGCGGTGACCACGCTTTCGCTGCCGTCGATGATCATGCTCCGTAAGGCGGTCAAGCCGAAGCTCCTCGCGCTGTTCATCGCGATCTGCACCGTCGGCATCATTCTGGTTGGTTATTTATTCAACGCGCTTCAGCCGTTGATTGCATAGGAGAAGAAACATATGGCAAAAACCTGGTACCCCGTTGTGGATTATTCCATCTGCTCGGAATGCGGCAGCTGCGTGGAGAAATGCCCGCACGCCGTCTACGACACGAACAAGGCCCCGACCCCGGTGGTGGTTGCCCCGGACGACTGTGTGGATCACTGCCACGGCTGCGGAAACCGCTGCCCGGTGGGCGCGATTACCTATGTTGGGGACGATACAGGCTGGACGCCCCCGAACGGCGCGAAGACGCAGGAAGACGCGGCTTGCTCCTGTGGGGGAAGCTGCTGTGGATGAGGAGCAGAAGGACAAAAGAAGCATTCTTCTGAAAATCCTGGTGCTGACGATGATACTCGTGGCGATTGGAACCGTCTGGGTCATCAAAAACGGGATTCCGGTTCGAACCGCTGCCGAAACGCAAACACAGGAACCAAGCGCTACGGACACGACGACGGAACACACCGGCTTTGCGCTGGAGGTGGAATCCATCGATGTGGCGGCGCTGCTGTCCGCCCGGCTTCCGATCGTGCTCGACTTTGGGTCGGATTCCTGCATTCCCTGTCAGCAGATGGCGCCGGTGCTGCAAAGCGCCAATGCGGACTATCAGGGCAAGGCGATCGTCCAGTTTCTGGATGTTCGAAAATATCCGGACGCGGTGGGCAACTTTCCCGTACAGGTGATTCCGACGCAGTTCTTCATCAACGCGGACGGAACGCCCTATGTTCCGAATGAGGAACTGGGCGTGGAGTTTATCCTGTATCGCGCCAAGGACACGCAACAGCACGTATTTACCGCGCATCAGGGCGCGCTGACCAGCGAGGAGCTGGACGCCATTCTGGCGGATATGGGTGCGGGCAAATGATCGACGCTTGGCTGGAACAGATCGG
>CAZDXW010000157.1:0-1673 GCA_964509485.1 uncultured Christensenella sp. | reverse complement strand
TCTATGACCTCGAGACCGGGGAAACGAACGTTTTTGAGGAAAGAACAAGCGACTCGCTAGACATGTGGGACAAAATCGTCGCGTACCTGGAGCAACTCGCGGAATAGCGGCGATTCAAACCATATGCGCAAGAGGAGATCGTTGTTTTACCACCCCATAATGTGCGCAAAGCAGCAACACTGCATGAAAATTGGACTTGGAAAAAAGAAAGGAACGAATTTGTATGAAAAAACTCTTGAGCTTTCTCTCCGTTGTCTTTGGTTGGCTGATCTGGCGCTGGACGGGCAGTATTTTCATCGGCGCGATTGTGGCGGTGGTTCTGTTTCCCCTGATCGGGCCGATTATCGAAGCATTCTTTACGCTGATTATCTTACTCATCAAGGAGCTGATCCTGCTGTTCGTTCCGGCGCAGAAGGTTAGCGTCGTTACCGCGCGGGAAGCAGGCACGGACGGCAAGGGAGTACGAATTCTGCTCGGCGTGAAGGATTTTTCGAGGAAGCGCTCCGAGCAGTCCGTGACGTCGGACGACACGGCATCGATCCTTGTTTCGGCGGAACGTGCGCTGGAGGCGAACCAGAATTTCGCCTATCGATATCGATACGTCCGAGAAAACAACCTGCCCATCGAGGTCTATACCGTGTCCTATCGGGGCTGGCTCCACTTTGAAAAGGCGATCAAGGCCTGGCGCACCGCGACCGATATTAACTCCTTCAAAAAGCAGGCGAGTGGGGTGAATGAGTTTTCCTATGAAATGAAGTCGGAAAACGACAAAACGGAATACGCGCATGTGATCTTCCTCTTTGATGGCAGCATAGAAATGCCCAAAGAGGTGGAGCAGGCGGCTGCCAACTCGGAGCAGAACACGGCGCAACCGAATTCCTGACGAACCGTTTTAAAAATACACTGAAACGCAGGAGGAATGATCGTGAATAAAAAAATTCTTTATAGCACAAGCGCGAAATATTACACGCAAAACGGCGCGGCACAACTGGTCTCGTGCGGAATCAGCAGCGCGGAAAAGGGAGTTGCAGTTGCGTGCTCGGGCTCGATAGACACGCCGGAGCGCATGAACCTCTGGTATGTACGCGTGCCGGGAGAAAGCGCGACGGATTATCTGTATTTCAAGGACATTGTGGACATACGCACCTGCGCACTGAGCGAGGGCACGGCGCAGAACGCGGTACGGCTGACCGGAAAAAACGGTGAACTGTACGTGCTGGAGATCAAGACGCCTGCTTTGGCGCTGGACTTGGCCAATCGGCTGAACGCGATTGCGAAGGAGTATCTGACTGCAAACCGCGAACTTGCGGAGAAGCTGCAACTGCCAGAATTGACGATGATGCCGCCGCCAAGCCCAAAAGTGAAACCCGTGCTGAGCGCGGCCGAGCGTAAAATGAAGACGCTCCAGAACCTGGGGCGCATCTTGTCTACCACCGGCACTGTGTTTCTGCTGCTGTTGCTCATCACGTTTCTAAACGATCGGGGGCATTCCGACTGGTCCGGCGTAGAGTTTGGGGTGCTGGCAGGGATCGTACTGATCATTGTGGGCACCGTGCTGGTAAAGAAGAGTCAGGCGGATTGATCCGATTGCAGGCGGTGAGGGGCCTGCCGAATCACAGCCCGCATGGAATGAGCGAAAATTGATGTTGAATCGACCTTGCGGTTCGATTTTG
>CAZDXW010000156.1:0-1681 GCA_964509485.1 uncultured Christensenella sp. | reverse complement strand
CCGTGGACGGCATCGGCCCAAACGACATTCGCATCAACGAACTGGTCGAGCGAATCAAGGCGGGCGGCGTCAAGGAGGTTATCCTCGCGACGAATCCGGACGTGGAGGGTGAGGCGACCGCGTCGTACATTGCGCGGCTGCTCAAGCCAATGGGCGTTTCCTGCACGCGCATTGCGCACGGAATTCCGATTGGCGGCAATCTGGAGTATGCGGACGAGGTCACGCTGGCAAAGGCGATGGAAGGCAGACGGCCAATCTAGCGTTGATCGGCAACCGATTATCCGAGTAAAAGAGATACTCATTATTAAAATTCGACAGGGAATTTGAAATGAAGATTGTACTGGTACACGGACAGAACCACAAGGGCAGCACCTATCACATTGGGCGTATGCTCGCCGATAAAATTGACTCGGAAAAAGAGATACAAGAGTTTTTTCTGCCCCGGGATTTGAATCATTTCTGTGTGGGTTGCTATCGCTGCATTGAAGGCGACGCCAACTGCCCGTTCTATGAGGAGAAACGCCGCATCACGGACGCGTTGGAAGCGGCCGATCTGATGATCTTCACCACGCCGAATTATTGTTTCGCCCCATCCGCCCCGCTAAAGTCGTTTATTGATCTCACGTTTACCTATTGGATGTCGCACCGGCCGAGAGCCTGTATGTTTCAAAAGCGTGCGGTCGTGATATCCACGGCGGCCGGAGCGGGAACCGGCATCGTAATCAAACCCGTTGCGCGTACGTTGTTCTTCTGGGGTGTGCCAAGCATCCGGCGCTATGGAATCGGCGTACAGGCGATGAACTGGGCAGGCGTAAAGCCGGAGAAGAAAGCGAAGATTGAGCGGGACATGACGAAGCTCGCACGGAAGCTATCCCGCACGAAACCGCCAATGGTCGGCCTGAAAACGAGATTTGTGTTCCAGATGATGGCAAACATGCAGAAGTCCGGCTGGGGTTCGTCACCGTTTGAAAAGCAGTATTGGAGCGAACGCGGTTGGCTGGACAAAAAACGACCGTGGCAACAGGAAAGCTAGCCTACGATAAACCAAAACGCCCGAAAGGGCGTTCTTTTTTTCTGCTGTTTTGTTTGCCGTCGCTACAGACAGACCCGATACGCCGTCGGCAGCGCGTTGGTTTCGTCCAGCCGCGTCCAGCCCTCCGGCAGCGCATCCGCCGATACCTCCGCGGCGCAGACGCGCATGTGCCACTCGACATGCGAAAAGATGTGCTTGCGCTCGTAAAAGCGCAGTTCACCGACGGGGCGAATTCCCCGTTCACCAAGCCACGCGGCGGCCTCCGTGTCCGTCAACTCTCCAGCCGTTTCCGGTAGTTGCCAGAGCCCCGCAAGCAAGCCCTTCTTCGGGCCGCGTAATCCCAGTAACCGGCCGTCCTCCGTTAGCACAAACACCGTCTTTCGTTCGACTCGCCGCGCTTTCTTCGCGCCGATCACCGGCAGCTCCGCCGTTTTGCCCAGATGATATGCCTCGCAGCAATCGCGCACGGGGCACGCTTCACACTTTGGCGCACCGTTTGGCAGGCAAATAACCGCGCCAAGCTCCATCAGCGCCGCGTTAAACACCTCCGGCGCGTCCTTTGGAACAAGCGGCAGCAGCGCTGCGCGCACCTCTTTTTTGAACGCCGGATCGCGAATGTCCGTCTCCAGCGCAAACAGCCGCGCGTAG
>CAZDXW010000155.1:0-1693 GCA_964509485.1 uncultured Christensenella sp. | reverse complement strand
ACTCGTGCGCGGCAGCACCGTTCCGGGCGAACTGTCCCCGTTGTCGATGACGCGCACGATCTCCTGCATGCCAACTTCCTGCGCTTCCCGCATGGTCACGTCGTTGAGTACCGGCGAGCCCTTCACGACAAACGAGATTGAGAGGTGCGGAAACAAATCGCGAATCGTTTCAATCAAAAGTTTGTCAAACACGATCTCACCGGCGTTGTCGCCGAGATAAAGAAGTGTTTTTGACGCCCGCAGTGCCTCTTTGAGCGCCTCGCTGTCGTCCGCCGAAAACGGCGTATGGGCCACTTCGTCGATCAGCGCGTTCTGTTCGTCCAACGGAAGCTGTTCCTTCAGACCGTAATCGATCAGATTTCCGGCAATGGAGTACTTCAGCGCTACGGTGAGCGGATCGCTTGAACGCGCAATCTTCTCCCGCGTGGCGGGAATCATCTTCTGCGCTTCGCGGTTGCTGAGCGTCTTGAGCTCTGCGTAGGGGTCCGCGTCGCCAACGTGCGTCAGCAGCACCTGCCAGAGATCGCCCATCGACTCCGGCGTACAGCCGTCGTAGTTTGCGCTCGAAAGCCTAGCAAGCGCGTCCTGCATGGCCGCTTCCTTCTCGCGTTCGTCAATGCCAAGCATTGTGGTTACGGTTTTTACCTGCTCAATGATGCAGGCAACACATTCCGGTTGCATTTTCATAAGGAGTATTCTAACCGACCCAACGGGAAAATGCAAACCCGAAACGGTTCTTCATTCTCTCGGTTTTTGCATGGATAGATGCTGTTGAAATTTTGCCTGCGAATCAAGCCCTGCTATCTTCTCTTTCGTTGGGAATCTACAATCAAACGCCTCCGCTTCTTGCGGATCCATTTCATATGCTTCGTCTTCATAGAACAATCCCGCCTTGCCCGCCAACGCACCAGGTAAGAGCTCGACCGCCTGCAGTGCAGCCGCATAGGTGTTGTATCGCGTGCCAATGTTATACTGCTCCGCCGGAACAAACCCGAAACGGCAGTAGTAGTCCGGATCGCCATAGATCAGCACGGCGGTGTGCCCCATTTCCTTTGCCAACGCCAGCGTGTGCCGAATCAGTCTGCCGCCAATGCCGCGTCCCTGAACCTCCGGCAGCACCGAAATCGGGCCAAAGCTCAGCACGGGGTATTCCGCTGCGTCATCGCCTACGATTCTGGCCTTTGTATACATGATGTTTCCAACGACTGTTCCGTCCAGCTCGGCAACGAAATCCAACTCCGGTAAAAAACATTCCGCCTGACGCAGAACATGCGCCAGATAATGCTCGTCGCAGCCGGGCACGTGATGATTCCAGAATGCCTCGCGGGTTATCCGTTCTACGGTTACGTAGTCCGCTGGCGTTTCGAGACGGATAATCGTTTGTTGTTCCATCGTTAACACCTCAATGATTTCTTTCTTTCAAGATTGTTTTTTGTTTTATTAGAAAAGCCTCTATGATCGCTCTATTTATAAAAGAAAGCCGCACGATAACGATACCGTGCGGCTCGAAAGATTGCAAGCCTTTCTCGTTAAGCCTGCGTATGCGTGCTGATTTGCGCCGGGTTCCATTGCTGCTGTGCCTTGTTCCAACGCTGGTAAATTGCGGCGGCGACCCAGCGACGCGGCAACAGCTTTCCACAGAAGTTGAGCACCCGGTTGAAGGCACCCGGAACATAAACGCCGCTTCGGCTGA
>CAZDXW010000154.1:0-1765 GCA_964509485.1 uncultured Christensenella sp. | reverse complement strand
ATAGTTCCGCAAAGGCGGCGGAGGAAAACGGCCTCGGCTACAACCTCGTTGCCGGCGCGAATATCGCGGGCTTTGCCAAAGTCGCAGACGCGATGCTGCAACAAGGGACATTCTAACAGGCTATAAAAAATATCCCCGCCGTAAGGCGGGGATATTTTTTTAGCTTTTATCACTTGCCCCGAACGAGCGAGGCGGTGCAATGCGCGCCGCGCAGCCGGTGCCGCAGAATCGACTGATACTCCGGTGAGTCATACCATGCGCGAAACGACGCTTCGTCCGGAAACTCGATGACGACCATGCGTCCCTCTTCGGGAGCGCCTTCCAGCGCGACGGGTGCTTCGTCCACGGCGAGATAGCGGCCGTTGAAGTGCTTAAACACCTCGTCGCACTGCGCGAGATAGCGCGCGTACTCCGCTTCGTCGTGAATCTGTATGCGGGCGATGAAGTAGCAGGCCATAGCGATTGCCTCAGGGCGCAACGGGATCGAGCTGCCGCGTCTGCGCCAGCTCGTCGAACCCGATGGGGCGGTTGTAGCGTTCGCGAAGCGTTTCCAGATCCGTCCCCGCGATGGAGAGGATCAGTCCGTCCGCTTGGTAGCGCGTAATCATCGTGTTGGCGAGGCTTTGCAGCATCAATCGCTCGTGCGCCGCGTCGCTTTGCTTGACCGCGCTCGCGAACGCATCCGACACGTCGAGGTGAACGAACGTGCCGCTTGTCTCCACTCCGTCGAAGGTGAGCGTTTCTTCGGCAACCGTCAGGGTCACGTGCGAGCCAAAGTCCACGTCCGGTAGCGCGCCCGCCGCGACCAGCGCGTAGAGCAATCCCTCCGGCGAATCCTCGGCTTTGGCGGGTGTTGCAACGAGCCCTTCGCCGGACTCGTCCGGCACATAGAGCACAACGTTTATGAGGATTGGCGTGGCCGTGGGCGATGCGCTTGGTTCCAGCGAGGGCGAAGGCGTATTCGCGACGGCACTGGGTGAAGGTGATTCCTCCGCGACGAAAGCAGGCGCGCAGGCGATAAACGCGAGCGCGCCAACCAATACGAAGGTTAGTATCGCGATCCGCCGCATCAGATGATGCCGAGCGGAATCAGCACCGCGAGCAGTATGATGTTGATGCTGGCGAGCGAAATGATCCATTTCTTCTGCGTAGCCGGTTCCTTGTCGTAGATGAGGTAGGAGGCAAGGAAGAACGGAATGTAGGTCGTGACGAACACGGGCAGCGCGCCCCACCACGGATAAACCCAGATGAACGCGGGCGTCCAAGCGAGGAAGATCTCGACGAGCGAGAAGAAGAAAGCGCTGCCGATGGCGAACGCAACGCGGTTGTTCATGCCGAGAATCTTCAGATTCTTGTCCGCGGGCAGCAGCTTGGAGGTAAAGCCCGCGATGGCAAACATCATGGAGAGTTCCCAGCTCACGCCGATGAGCAGAATGAACGACGTGCTCTCCGGCGAAACCGTCCAGAGCGCGTAGCCGCTGAAGTGGCAGATGACCGCGTTGGCAATTTCGTAGAGCCAGTGTACGCTGTAGAGCATCAGCGCGGCGGCGATGGCCTTGTAGTTCTTCTTGTGAATTTCGTCCACGTAGATGATCACGACGAATGCAAAAATCGCGATGAACGACCAGTTGAAGTTGCTGGGGTCGCGCACGGCCGCCTTGGCGAGATCGGCAAGCGGCTTGAGGCCCGGATCTCCAAAGAGCATGGAACATACCTCCCTAACAATATTCTATTTGGGATTGCGAAACAATAAACTAGAAATGGA
>CAZDXW010000153.1:0-1793 GCA_964509485.1 uncultured Christensenella sp. | reverse complement strand
GTGTCAATCTGCACTTCTACTTTCCGAGCGCAAACGGACGCTCGCTGTTTCGCGAAAATGCAAAGGCGATGGGGTTTGCCATCGGCGAAACGGATTATATTCCGGAGCGCGACCCATCGTACTATATCGTGTTGCATTCGATCAGTCCCTTGGAGATTGCACCGATTACCGAACTGACCACGAAGGCAATCTACGCCGCGGAAACCTATGGCGGCGTGCTGGAGCACTTCGATTCCGCATTCGTTCCAAAGCGCGGCCTGTTCGGCTGAGTCTTATACACATTAAAAAGGCTGGCATCTTGCCAGCTCTTTTTGTTTTAATTCACTATTTACCTACACAAAATCGCTCGAAGATTCGTTCCAGCACGGTTGCGTCCACATCCGTCCCTGTGATGGAGCCGAGAAAGTGCAGCGCGTTTCGGATGTCCGTCGCCGCGCAGTCAAACTCCTCCGCCTTCGCCGCGTCCTGCAACGCGAGCAGCGCCTGCTCCAGCGCGCGGATGTGCCGCTCGTTCGTTATGTACGTGCCGTCCGCGCGTTCCGGCGCAGCGATGCGGGCAATCGCTTCTTTGAGCTCCGCAAGCCCAGCTCCCGTGCTCGCGCTGACGCGAACCGACGCTCCTTCGTATTCGCAGCGCTCCGGTAGGTCGTTTTTGTTTAGAATGACGATTCGGTTCGATCCCTCGGTTTCCTCCAGCAACGCGAGATCTTCCGCGTCGAGCGGCTCGCTTACCTCCAGCACGAGGCAGACGACGTCCGCGCTCTTCAGCGCGGCGCGCGCGCGGTCAATGCCGATGCGCTCCGCCTCGTTGTCCGCCTCGCGAATGCCCGCCGTGTCGATCAGGCGAACGGGTATTCCGTTGAGGCTGTATTTTTCGTCGATCACGTCCCGTGTGGTTCCGGCGCAGGCGGTCACAATCGCGCGGTCGCTGCCGAGCAGCGCGTTCATCAGCGACGATTTTCCTACGTTCGGCCGCCCGACAATCGCTACGCGAAGACCGTCCCGCAGCACCCGCCCGCGACGCGATTCGCGCACGAGCGTGTTGATGCGCGCAATTGCTTCGGAGAGCGACTGCGGCAACTGGATCGTTGCGTCCTCCTCCGCCTCATCCGGATAGTCAATCGCCGCGTCAATCCCGCTCAGCGCGTCCAATAGCAGCGATTCGAGTGACCCGATTTCGCGCTTTACGCTGCCCTGCAATTGCAGCAGCGCCGCCTTCAGGCTCTGCTCCGCGTCCGCCTGAATCACGTCCATCACCGCTTCCGCTTCGGAAAGATCCATCTTTCCGTTCAGGAACGCGCGCTTCGTGAACTCCCCCGCTTCCGCCGGACGAAATCCCAGTGAGCCCAGCGCGCCCAACGCCCGCTGTACGGTCTGCATGCCGCCGTGCACGTGCAATTCAACCATGTCCTCGCCGGTGTAGCTTCGCGGCGCAGGAAAGAACACCGCCATGCAGTCGTCCAGCACCTCGCCGTCTTGAAGCAGCAGTGCGTGGATCAGCTCACGTGGGTGTTCAGTCGGGTCTTGGCTGAGTCGTTCTCGAACGCGCACCGCCTCTTCGCCGGAGACGCGTAAAATCGCGATTGCTCCGCCGATTGCGGTGCTTGGCGCGTAAATCGTATCTTCCATAGGTTCCTCAGGATGGTTCAAGTTTTCGTTCAAGTTCGAGATAGTCAAAATAAACATAAACGGAAGCCGATCTTCCACGATAATCTAGTAAAGCATATTGCCCACCGTGCCAAAATAAGAGGGAGCCGCCGCAATGATTCGCGGCGGCTCTCCTGGTTTCGTTA
>CAZDXW010000152.1:0-1846 GCA_964509485.1 uncultured Christensenella sp. | reverse complement strand
TGGTGGGGATAACAGGGCTCGAACCTGTGACCTCTTCGATGTGAACGAAGCGCTCTGACCAGCTGGGCTACATCCCCGCGCAAGGGATATTTTACCGTATTCGGCGCCGGAAGGCAAGTCCTTTTTGCGGCGATTCCAACATTTTGCCTTGCTATCGAAAGAGTCCGCCCTGCGCCGTGCCTCTGGCAAACGTGCGCCCGAGTATGATAGAATACTCCTATCAATCTCACCGAACGGAGGCAATTATGGCGCAGAACGATCGCTTTATCCGCGCTTACAGCAAGGGTTTCTCAACCGTCAACGAAATCTGGATCGACCGCGAAACGGGTGTGAACTACCTCTTCCACGTGTCGGGGTATTCCGGCGGGCTGACCCCGCTGCTCGACAAGGACGGCAAACCCGTCATCACGGACGCGTACACGCTCGAACACGAGTACAACCGCTGATCGCATTTCGCGCAAACCCGGCAGGAGACGGAGCAATCCGCGCTCCTGTTTTTTATTCCGTGCGAATGAGCTCCAGCTTGTAGACCACGGGACGCACTCCGTCCGTGCAGCACAGAATCCGCGTGCCGCCGTCGCGATACCAGGTGTTTTCCACGCCGCCTGCCGAGAGCGAGGAGATCGTACCGTATAGATCGATCCACGCCCAGGGGCAGAGCCCCTCCGGCATTTCCGCGCCGCCTTCGTAGAGGAACGTGTCCCCGACGTTCTGCAGCGGGCAGGCGCCTACGCTCGCGCCCTCCGAAAGATAGGTTTCCGCGAGATCGGGGTAGAACTCGCGCTTGAGTACGGTGATCTTTACGGTGTTCATGCGTTTGCCTCCTGAATGGATACATAGAACCGCCTCGTGCGCGGCCCGTCGAACTCGCAGAAGTACACGCCCTGCCACGTGCCGAGCAGCGGCTTGCCATCGCGCAGAATCAGCGTGACCCCGCTGCCGATCACGCTCGCCTTGAGGTGCGCGGCGCTGTTGCCCTCCGCGTGGCGAAACTCCGGCCGGTCGGGATACGTCTGCTCCAGCGCGAAGATCAGGTCGCGCACCACGTCCGGATCGGCGTTTTCGTTGATCGTGATACCCGCCGTCGTGTGCGGGCAGTGTACGTAGCAAAGGCCGTCCTTTGCGCCGCTTTCGGCAATTGCCTCGCGAATCTGCGGGGTGATGTTGTTCCAGCCGTTTCGGGTGGTGCGAAGCGAAAATTCACGCAGCATGCTCGTGTGTTCCTCCGGCGCGTTTTTCGCCATTATACCACACAAAACCGCGCGATTTACGAAACCGCGCGATGCTGATACAATAGGCGTAACAAGCGCGAAAGGTGATGTTGATTATGCCGACGGAAAAGGAACCGAATCCGATCAAACGTGAAAAAACCGCGGTCATCCGCGGTTATGGAATTGAACTCAACAACGAGAAATTGAGTCGAATCGACCAGATGGTGGAGAGCTACGAAAAGCGCGTCGCCGCGCGGCTGGACGAGGAATACGAGGTGCATACCCGGCGCTCCGACCGCGTCGCGGACAAGGTTGCGGCGTTTGGCGGGAGCTGGACGTTTATCATCATCTTCTCGTCGTTTCTCGTGCTTTGGATTCTGATCAACGTGCTCACGTTCCTGGGGTTGCAGTTCGACCCCAAGCCGTTCATCCTGCTGAACCTGATTCTCTCGTTCATCGCCGCGTTTCAGGCGCCGATCATCATGATGAGCCAGAACCGGCAGGCCGCGCGGGACAAGCACGAGTCGATCATCGACTTTGCGATCAACTACAAGGCCGAGCAGGAGATCGACGACATGCAGAAGCACCTGCACCGGATGGAGGCGGAGCTGGCGGAGATTAAGGCGTTGTTGAAG
>CAZDXW010000151.1:0-1861 GCA_964509485.1 uncultured Christensenella sp. | reverse complement strand
CTGTTACTATCCCAAACAGTGTTACTAATATAGGTACTTACATATTTAATTATTGCTCGGGGTTAACTTCGGCTATTTTAGGTGACAATATTGTAACCGTAAGTGCCGATGCTTTTCGTGGTTGTACAAAATTAGCTTCTGTTTATATTCCGGCCAGCGTTACTTCTATAAGTAATGAAGCCTTTTCTGGTTGCAAGGCATTGAAAGAAATCTATAGTAAAAGAGCGACTCCTCCAACTATAGGCACTGATGCATTCAATGGAATTGATAAAACAACCTGCAAACTTTATATTCCCAAGAATACTTATTCTGTTTATTGGCTTGCAGCAGAATGGGGCGATTTTACGAATATAATAGAAGGCCCGGTTTATCTAATCAAGACATCTGCCAATGAAGGTGGTAAAGTAACTAGAAACAGCATGTTTGTAAAAGAAGGAGGATCGGCAACCTTTACTATCAATCCTGACAAAGGATATAAAATTAAAACTGCATTATTGAACGGAAATGATATTCTTTCAAAAGTTGTAAATAATACCTACGAAGAAACTCCTGTTAATGCCGATATCACGTTTGATGTTACCTTTGCTATTATTCCATATTATCAAATGAGTGCAGCATATAACGAAGGTGGTAAAGTTATCATCAACGATTCTATTATTGCCAACGGTAAGAACATTTCTATAATTGAAAACGATTCTGTTAGATTTAACGTTGTTCCGAATGATAATTTCGCCATTGAAAAAGTTATTCTGAATGATAAAGATATCACCGCCAGTCTTAAAAATAACAGCTACAAGATTGATTCTATATCTGCTGCTCAGGCAATGCAGGTAAGTTTTATCAGAACTCATTATACACTGGCAGTCAAATCAGAAGGCGAAGGTAAAGTGCTCTTCAACGAAAAAGCTATAACCGATACAATTAAGGTAGAGGTTAATAAACCTTTGACTCTAAACTTTACACCTACTGAAGGATACAAAATCGCCTCAGTATCTTTAAACGGAAAAGACATTATTTCTGACATTACAAATAATGCATATACCATAAATGAAGTGAGTGAAGATCTTAATATTGTAGTTAGTTTTAAAGATATAAATACTGCCATCAATGGAACTGAGGCTAATGGTCTAAAAGTGTATGCCGAACAAAATTCTATTGTAATTGAAGGAGCAAACTTAGGAGACGAAGTTTCAGTTTATACAACACTGGGCACTTTAATGAAAGCAGTCAAAGCTACTGAAGATAGAATCAGAATAGATGTTACTGGTAATCAGATTTATATTATCAGAGTTGCCGGTAAATCGTATAAGGTCTCTTTATAATTTGCAGTTAAAATAAGAAAAGCTAGCATTTAAGTTTTTCGGATTTTTAGATAATAGTGAAAGAGGACGTATCATCAGCTGATCGTCCTCTTTCATTATTATATATTTGCATTACATTTTCGTACTAATAGTAACTATTATAACAAATACTTTTAGCTAAATATAAAATAGAAGTCTTTTGGCATGAACTTAGTCATATTAAATCAGTTTGCCATTTTCAGCTCAGTTATCAAGTTACATATTTCAACCTTTAAATTATCATCAAATTCACAAGGCTCATTACCATTTATAGCTAAATTTATCAATTCATACCCAATTTTGGCAAGTCTGCACATTTTAGAGCTTTGTCTTATGCTAGAAAAAGCTAAAATTAGTGGTAGATCAATTCGATTTGTAGCAGATAAACTGAGTTTATATATAATTATTTTTTTCTACTACTAGTTCAAAGTACTATAAACAGAGAGATCTAAGCAAATCTGGTGGTAGATGTAGCAGATGATTGTTTGAAAAATTATTTTAGTTAGCATTTAACACAAATC
>CAZDXW010000150.1:0-1911 GCA_964509485.1 uncultured Christensenella sp. | reverse complement strand
ACGTTCTCCACGTCATAACGGTTCAACAGGCGCAGCCGCGTTACGCCGGTGATCCCCAGCACATCCCGAATGTCCGCAAGCAGCGCCGACGCTTCCTGCGCAAACGCCGCCTGCTTTTCCACATAGATCCGTTCAACCATGATTCCGTTCTCCGTATGCAATCGCGCGCGTTCCAATGTCGCTTCGGTACGCCGCGTTTTCAAACTCAATTTGGCCGAGCGCCGCGTAGGCGCGCTGTTGGGCTAGATGCGGCGTTTCGTCCACGGCGGTAACGCCGAGCACGCGCCCGCCGGAGGAGATCAGCAGCCCCTCGCGCAGTTTGGTGCCCGCGTGGAACACCGAAACCTGCGGCAGCTCGTCCGCGCCATTGAGCTGAATCGGCCACCCGGTCTGGTACTTTTCGGGATATCCCTTGGACGCGAGCACCACGCAGCAGGCCGACCCATTCGAAAAGTGCACCGGAACCTCGCTGAGCCGCCCTTCGTCCACCGCGAGCATGATTTCGAATAAGTCCGTTTCCAGCAGCGGCAGCACCGCCTGCGTCTCCGGGTCGCCAAAGCGGCAGTTGTATTCAATCACCTTCGGACCGTCGCTTGTCAGCATCAGGCCAAAGTAGAGGCAGCCCGAAAACGTCCGCCGCTCCGCGTTCATCGCGCGCATCGTCGGCAAAAAAATCTGCTCCATGCACTGTCTGGCGGCCTCTTCGGTGTAGTACGGATTGGGCGCGAGCGAGCCCATGCCGCCGGTGTTCAAGCCCAAATCGCCGTCCAGCGCGCGCTTGTAGTCGAGCGCGGAGACCATTGGCACGAGCGTTTTGCCGTCCGTAAACGCGAGCACGCTCGCCTCGTTTCCGGTTAAAAACTCCTCAATCACGACGCGGCTTCCGCTCTCGCCAAACGCGGCCTGCTCCATGAGCAGGTAGACCGCGCTGCGCGCCTGCGCCTCGTTCTGCGCGATGAACACGCCCTTGCCGAGCGCGGGGCCGTCCGCCTTGACCACGACGGGGTAGGGAATCCGCTCAAGATACGCATAGGCGTCCGCCGCGCGGTCAAACACCTCGTAGGTCGCGGTTGGAATGCCGTATTGCTTCATCAGGCCTTTGGCAAAGCTCTTGCTGCCCTCGATGGCCGCCGCCGCCGCGGAAGGCCCGAAGCAGCGCACGCCGATGGCGCGCAGCCGGTCGGCTAAGCCGAGAATCAGCGGATCGTCCGGCCCGATCACGGCAAAATCGATATCGTGCTCCTGCGCAAAGGAGACGATGCCGTCCAGATCCGTCGCCGGAATCGGCACGCAGGTTGCGTGCTTCGCGATGCCGCCGTTGCCGGGCAGGGCATAAAATGCTTCAATTGTTGTGTTTTTCCGTAGCGCTTCCAGCAGCGCGTGCTCGCGGCCGCCGCCGCCGACGATCATTACCTTCATAAGATCAATGGTGGAACAGGCGCAGTCCCGTAAAGAACATCGCCATTCCGTGTTTGTCGCAGGCGGCGATGACGTCCTCGTCCCGCACCGACCCGCCGGACTGCGCCACGTAGGCGACGCCGCTTTCCCGCGCGCGTTCAATGTTGTCGTCAAACGGGAAAAATGCGTCACTGCCGAGGGACACGCCGGAAAGACGCAAGAAGTGCTCCGCGCGATCCTTGCCGGTCAGCAGCGGCGGGCGTTTGGTGAAGTACGCTTCCCAGCCGGATTGCAGGGACACGCCGCCGTCCGCAATGTAGCGGTCGATCAGATTGTCGCGATCCGGGCGCTTGAGCGACGGCAAAAACGGCAGATGCAGCACGGTTTCGTGCCGCCGCATCCACCAGACGTCCGCCTTGTCGCCCGCGAGCCGTGTGCAGTGAATGCGGCTCTGCTGTCCCGCGCCGACCCCAATCGTCTGCCCGCCCGCGGCAAAGCAAACGGAGTTGGACT
>CAZDXW010000149.1:0-1920 GCA_964509485.1 uncultured Christensenella sp. | reverse complement strand
GGCTACGGCGGAAACGCGCTGCTGGGCAAAAAGTGCTTTGCGCTGCGCATCGCGTCCGTTCAGGCGCGTGACGAGGGCTGGCTGGCCGAGCATATGCTCATCCTCCGCCTCACCGACCCGAAGGGCAACAAGACCTACATCACCGGCGCGTTCCCGAGCGCCTGCGGCAAGACCAACCTGGCCATGCTGATTCCGACCATTCCGGGCTGGAAGGTCGAAACCATTGGCGACGACATCGCCTGGATGAAGTTCGGCAAGGACGGCCGCCTCTACGCGATCAATCCGGAATTCGGATTCTTCGGCGTGGCGCCCGGCACCTCGGACAGCTCGAACTTCAACGCCATGCGCAGCAGCGACAAGAACTCCATCTTCACGAACGTTGCGCTGACCGACGATGGTGACGTGTGGTGGGAAGGCATCGGCAAGCCCGCCCCCGCGCATCTGATCGATTGGAAGGGTCAGGACTGGACGCCGGATTCGAAAGAACCCGCCGCGCATGCCAACGCCCGCTTCACCGCCCCCGCGTCGCAGTGCCCCTGCATCGCGCCGGAATGGGAAGATCCCGCAGGCGTGCCGATTTCCGCCATCCTGATCGGCGGCCGCCGTCCGCGCACGATTCCGCTCGTTCACGAGAGCTTTGACTGGACGCACGGCGTGTTCTCCGGCTCCATCATGGGTTCGGAAATCACCGCCGCCGCCATCTCCGCCAAGATCGGTCAGGTTCGCCGCGATCCGTTCGCGATGCTGCCGTTCATCGGCTACAACGTCTGCGACTATCTGCAGCACTGGCTCGACGTCGGCGCGAAGACCTCGCCGGACAAACTGCCGAAGATCTTCTACGTCAACTGGTTCCGCAAGGGCGAAAACGGCAAGTTCCTCTGGCCGGGCTTCGGCGAGAACAGCCGCGTGCTCAAGTGGATTGTCGAGCGCGTCAACGGCAAAGCGGACGCGGTCAAGACGCCGATCGGCTACATGCCCAAGAAGGAAGACCTCTACCTCGAAGGCCTCAACGTCTCCGACGCAGCCATCGACGAGCTGTTCCACCTCGAGAAGGAAGAATGGCAGGCGGAAGTCGAGTCCATCAAGGAGCACTACGCCAACTACGGCGCGAAGATGCCCAAGGCGCTGGTCGAGCAGCTCAAAGCGCTCGAAGCACGCGTCAACGCCATGTAAGGCTGCGGCATTCGCAACAAAAAACGGTTCCCACGCGCGGGCGCATACCAAAATGGTATGCGCCCCGTTTTTTGTACGATACATACAACTAATACGCAAAAGTACGTCAAATTTCTGTAAAAATAATGTTGTAACAGGGGAATTGACAGCCCGATTTCTTTGTGATATAGTGATCCAGTATTCAAATTAATTGCTTTGACCGCACATGTGCCGATCATCCGTTAATTGATGATCGTCCGCATGTGTTTTTTGTAAAAACCCAATGTCGCGAGACGTCGGGTAATTCAGAGGGTCGAGGGCATCTTGAACGCGCGAGAACAGATTAGCTTCTTTCGTTTTTAAGCCGCTAGCCGCTAAACCCCAAGCAAGGATGCAATCATTCACCTAAGGGAATGTGATTGAACGGGTACACCAGAACAAAACCATCAACAAAACGAAAGAGGTAAATCCATGTTCAGCGACAAAACCATCGTCTGCAAAGATTGCGGACAAAGCTTCACCTTCACCGCCAGCGAGCAGGAATTCTACGCGGAAAAGGGTTTCACGAATGAACCCCAGCGCTGCAAGAATTGCCGTACCGCTCGCAAGCAGAGCTCTCCCCGTGGCGGCGGCGACCGTCAAATGTTCGATGCAGTTTGCGCAGGCTGCGGCAAACCCTGCAAGGTTCCGTTCCAGCCCCGCTCGGACCGTCCGGTCTACTGCTCGGATTGCTTCCGCAAGTAATTGATCTGAAGCACAAAGCGCCCT
>CAZDXW010000148.1:0-1982 GCA_964509485.1 uncultured Christensenella sp. | reverse complement strand
TTGGCCTGCCGCGCTTCCTTCAGTTTGTTGTTGCGCGCGGTTTGCTGGCGCGCTTTAGCCTGATGACCTGGCTTGACCTGCCCTGGTACCTCTCGCCGGTAACGAATATCGCAACCGGACAGATTCTCTCATTCACCCACTCATCGATCACAGGCCAGCTTTACCAGCTGCCCAACATCGCATATTCGCTTGCGCTGGTGGTTGTCGAACTGATACTGGCGCGTGTTCTGTTTGTGCGGCGGCCATCGGAGCTCGCCGAGCACAACGCCAAGAGCGCAAAGATTCAGACGCTGTTTGCCTGCCTGACCGTGTTTCCGGTTGCGATTCTGTTTGCTTCCGGTGCGATTCAGCCGTCCGCGCTCAATATTCTGATCGTCGGCGCGGTGGTCGTTGCCATTTACGCAATCTACCAGATTATCGTGTTTCGAAACTCGCAAAAGGTATTGCGCTCCATGCCTTGGGCGCTGATTCCGGTTGCACTGGCCGTGCTGCTGTTCTACGGCATTTCGATTCCGCTCAACGCGGCAAAAGCCGACGTACCGATGATTCAGAATGTTGCGTATGTTTCGTTTCCGGGTTCCAGCCGCTCGAATGGCGGCGGGGCATCGTATGAGGAGATTCAGGTTTCGAAGATTCGGTTTACCGATCAGGAACTCAAGAATTATGTCCTCACCGCACTGCGCGATAACATTGCCGCGTTGAATCCCCTTGGTTATGTGAGCATGGACGGTTATGAACCGTTCAGCACCTTCGAACCGGTGACCATTGGGCTCAGCAATGGCCGTACAATCCGGCGCGTTCTCTACTTCAACAGCAGCAACACGCTGAATTCGCTTCGTGAGGAAAATCCGGAATACGCCGAGGCAATCCGCGCGTTGCCGCCGCAGGATTCCCTATGCTACCTGCAGTCCTACGACGCGTACAATCCGAAGTATCAGGATGTTAAGCCGATTATGGAAGCGTATTACGAGGACATTGCCTCGACGCGCTTGATTCCAAATTGGGCGTACAACCAGCATACTGAGAACGAGGACTTCACCATTGACGGAAAACAGTCCTACGGATCGATCAATCTGGTCGGGTATGTCGGCGATCGGCGGTATACGGAATATTATGATATCCGCCGCGAAACGCCAAAGGCTGCAACCGCCTGGATGAGCTGGCACAACGAGAAGAGCTCGGACGAGTTCTACGATATCCTCAAAGAGATTGGCGCGAAGGCGGAGACCTTCTCCTCGCCGGAAGAATATCTCAACGGATCGTTTACGTTCTACAATGTGCCGACGGCAAATGGATCCAAACAGACGAACAATATCTACTACAGCCGTTCGGCAACAGACCAGACCGAGCTGAATTCACCGTTTGCCCCGGTGGCGAACGAGCTGATTGAGATTCTGTCCCGCAGCAAGCCGACGACCGACCCGAACTCGCTGAATTGCTACTTTAGTTGGAGCGGGCGTGCGCTGGACGGAAAAGGCGCTTATATCGGAGCGGAAGAGATCGCGAAACAGCAGGCTTCCTATGGCAATGCGATGGCAAGCGGCGACGTGCTCTATACGTCCTGGGGAAATGCCATGTATTATGCCAGCGATGGCAGCGCAATGCAGTACATGAGCGTTGGAACGGTTGTTTCCTACAACCCCTGCTATCGCGCGTTTTCTGCCCAAGATGAAGCCCGCGTGATTGAACTGCTCAAAGAGTGGCAGCAGATTCAGAGGGATGTGCAGTTCAACAGCAGCGACGGGAGTAGCGACGTTGCTCCAGCTGATACAACGGTGAATCACTACATCGAAGCGACACCGACGCCCGCCCCGTAAGGCACGAGTGATCAAGCGATCAGTACAAACCAATATAGAAGCGCCGGCGCGTAAGAAGCGCTCCGGCGCTTCTCGTTTATCAGCTCGCGTGCTATAATATAAGCCTTACGAACGAACGCCGGAGGGAACGATGGAACACCAACACCGCTGTTTTTGGGTCAACGA
>CAZDXW010000147.1:0-2018 GCA_964509485.1 uncultured Christensenella sp. | reverse complement strand
TCTGCCGGTGGATCGGGACGCGTTTCGCGGGGAGATTCCGCAGATTCGCAACATGGTTCCGTTTTCGCCGTTTGACTTCTACATCCGCCGCAAGCTCTACATCCATAACCTCGGCCATGCGACGGCGGCGTACCTCGGCCTCTACACCGGAAAACCGCTGATTGCGGACGCGATTGACGAGCCGGAGATTCTGTTTCTCGCCGAGGGGGCTATGCTCGAAAGCGCGGAAGCGCTCAGCCAGAAATATGGCGTGGCATTGCCGGAGATCCTGCGGCATATTTCGGACCTGCTCGCGCGGTTTGCCAACCGCAGTTTGGGCGACACCTGCGCGCGCGTGGGCGCGGACCCGGTGCGTAAACTCGCCGCTTCCGATCGGCTGATCGGTTCGGCGCGTCTCTGCCTGGAGCAGGGCGTTTCGCCCGCGTATCTCTGCGTTGGCGCGGCGGGCGCGGTCTATCAGTATCTCAAAGAGAACGCAAAAGCGCAGACGCCGGAGCAGGCGAAAGCGGCGCTGACGCAGTTATCCGGCGTGGCGGACGGGGAAGCGCTGCAAGCGCAAATCCTCGCGTATTACGAATTGTTTGCCGCGGGCGAGTCCCTCGGTGGGATTCGGCGTGCGGCGCAGCGCGTCAAGGCAGCCGCCGTCGGCGGAGCGGTATAAGGAGAGATTAACATGAAAACAAGAGCGGTTCGCCTCTACGGGGCAATGGATCTGCGGCTCGAGTCGTTTGAGCTGCCGGAGATCGGGGACGACGGCGTTCGCGTCGAGGTGGTTTCGGACAGCATCTGCATGTCCAGCTACAAGGCGGCGGTGCAGGGCACGGCGCACAAGCGCGTGCCAAAGGATGCAGCGACAAATCCGCCGATCATCGGCCATGAATTTTGCGGGAGAATTCTCGAAGTCGGCAAGAACTGGCAGAACAAATACAAGGTTGGCGATAAGGTTGCCATTCAACCCGCGCATTTCTACAAAGGCTCCCTGCTCGCGCCGGGGTATTCCTACCATGACTGCGGCGGCGACGCGACGGTGGTCAACATTCCGTTTGAGACGCTCGCGATGGACTGCCTGCTACCCTACGACAGCGACGTCTTCTTCTACGGATCGCTCGCGGAGCCGATGAGCTGCATCATCGGCACGTTCCACGGCATCTATCATACCTCACTGGGCAGCTATGAGCACCGCATGGGCATTGTGGAAGGCGGAAAGCTCGCGCTGCTGGCCTCCGTCGGCCCGATGGGGCTGGGCGCCATCGACTATGCGTTGCACGGCGGGCGGAAGCCAAAGCTGCTCGTCGTGACGGACATCGACGATGTACGGCTACAACGCGCAGAGAGCATCTACACCGTCGAGCATGCAAAATCGCTCGGCATTGATCTGCATTACGTCAACACCGCAAAAATGGACGATCCGGTCTCGGCGCTGCGCGCGTTCACGGACGGCACCGGCTTTGACGACGTGGTTTGCTTTGCTCCGGTCAAGCCGGTTGTGGAGCAGGCGGACGCGATCCTCGGATTCGACGGGTGCCTGAGCTTTTTTGCGGGCCCAACGAACGCTGCGTTCCGAGCGGAGGTCAATTTTTACGACGTGCACTATTCGTCGCATCATATCCTCGGTACGACCGGCGGAAATACGGACGACATGCGCGAGGCAATCGCGCTCATGAACGCGGGGCGGATCAATCCGGCGGCGATGGTCACGCACGTTGGCGGCCTGAACTGCGTAGCGGAAACGACGCTGAACCTGCCGAAGATTCCCGGCGGCAAGAAGCTGATCTATACGCATCTGGAGCTGCCGCTGACCGCGATTGCGGACTTTGAGGAGCTCGGAAAAACTGACCCGCTGTTTGCGGAACTGGCGCGCATCGTCAAGGGGTATAACGGCCTATGGTGCGCCGAAGCCGAGCGGTATTTACTCAGTCACGCAAAGCACATGGAGGCATAACGCAGCATACGGAGGATTAAAGATATGCAAGCCTATATTGAACGGGTTTTAGAGGATATTCGAAAGAAAAACGCAA
>CAZDXW010000146.1:0-2080 GCA_964509485.1 uncultured Christensenella sp. | reverse complement strand
AGCTTGTTGAGCACGAGCGTGGTGAGCGCTTCGCCTTCCACGTCTTCCGCAATCAGCAGCAGCGAACGGCCCTGCTGGGCGATCTGCTGGAGAATCGGCAGAATCTCCTGCACGTTGCCAATCTTCTTGTCGGTGATCAGAATGTAGGGATTATCGAGAATGCCCTCCATCTTTTCGGTATCCGTGACCATGTAGGCGGAGGCATATCCGCGGTCAAACTGCATACCTTCGACGATGTTGAGCTCTGTCTTCATGGTCTTGCTCTCTTCCACGGTGATGACGCCGTCGTTGCCGACCTTCTCCATCGCGTCCGAGATCAGTTTGCCAACGGTTTCGTCGCCAGCGGAAATGGAAGCGACCTGCGCGATGGCGTTCTTGCTGCCGACGGGCTTGCTGAGGTCCTTGAGTCCCTCAACCGCTTCGTTGACGGCGGCTTCGATTCCGCGGCGGACAACCATCGGGTTTGCGCCGGCGGCGACGTTCTTCATGCCCTCGCGGACGATGGCCTGCGCGAGCAGGGTCGCCGTGGTGGTGCCGTCTCCCGCGACGTCGTTGGTCTTGGTCGCGACTTCCTTGACGAGTTGTGCGCCCATGTTTTCAAATGGGTCGTCCAGTTCAATTTCTTTTGCAATCGTCACACCGTCGTTGGTGATCAGCGGCGCGCCGTATTTCTTGTCCAGCACCACGTTGCGGCCTTTGGGCCCAAGCGTAATCTTAACGGTATTGGCGAGCTTATCGAGGCCAAGCTGCAGGGATCTGCGCGCCTCTTCGCCGTATTTCAGCTGTTTTGCCATAGTCTGATTCCTCCTACTTTATTCTACAACAGCGAGAATATCGCTTTGACGCACGACGAGATATTCCACATCGTCCAGCTTGACTTCGGTACCTGCGTACTTCGAGCAGATGACCTTGTCGCCGGGCTTCACATACATGACGACTTCTTTTCCGTCCACAACGCCGCCGGGGCCAACAGAAATGACTTCCGCCATCTGGGGCTTTTCCTTCGCGGCGGTCGGCAGAACGATGCCGCCCTTGACAACCTCTTCGTTCTCGATGCTGACAACGACAACTCGGTCGGCCAAAGGTTTCAGTTTCATACGATAAACGCCTCCTGTTTGTTTCGTTTGCTTTTTTCACTTGTTAGCACTCGTATTTGTTGAGTGCTAATCACGGGAATTATTATATCACGAACGAGGGGATAGTCAACTTTGAAAATGCAACGAAAATGTGAAAAGTGCCTGTTCTGTATGTTGTTTCGAGCCATTCCCGGTGAGTAAGTCACGCGGGAAAACAGACGCCATTCTCTCCTTATGCAATCACGAGTCTTTCCTATAGAAGATATTGCGTTGCTCAAAATCGGATTGTTCGAATTTTCTTCTTGCATTACACCGGTATTTATGCTAGAATCTCTTCTGTTCGAGTGAATTTTGAGACTGATACAGGGGGTGAATTATTTTGGCAAACATCAAGTCCGCTATTAAACGCGCTAAGATTACCGAAAAGCAGAATCTTCGTAACCGCATGGCCACTTCCGAGATGAAGACGACCATCCGCCGTTTCGACGAGGCACTGCAGGCCGGTGATGCCGCCGCCAGCGAAAAAGCGTATTTGGAAGCCGTCAGCACCGTTGATCATGCCGCCGCTAAGGGCATGCTCCACAAAAACGCTGCCGCCCGTAAAAAGGCGCAGATGGCGAAAAAGCGCGCTGCAGCGCAGTAACCCTTTCGGTCTTTCAAATTCGGGCATATCGGAGACGATGTGCCCGTTTTTTCTTGCTTTCCAGTGTGAAAGCGTCTAAAATAACCTTATCCAGTCGAATACACAACAATAAGATGAATGTTGATCCGCTCTTCACGATTGCAAATCCGGATTGAACGATGGAAAGGTGAACGGTCATGGACGCATACGAATCCAGATTACAGAGCCCGGAATTGGACGATGTGTTTCACGCGATTCTCGCGCTAAAGGATCTTTCGGAGTGTTATCGGTTTTTCGAGGATATGTGCACCATCAACGAATTGCAGGCGATGGCGCAGCGCTGGCAAGTTGCGCGCCAGCTGGACGCGGGCGTCACGTACCA
>CAZDXW010000145.1:0-2143 GCA_964509485.1 uncultured Christensenella sp. | reverse complement strand
GCAAACAGAACGAACGGCAGCGCAGGCAACGTCCTTAGCAGCACGCCGCGAAACGGCAGCTCCGCCAGTGAGAGAATCACCGCCGGATAGAAGAAGTAGACCGTCAATCCGGCGACGTCGTACCGACCGGAGGAGATGACGCAAACGATGAACACCATCGTAACGAGGAGCTTTGCGGCGGGATGCAGCGCGTGCACGGGCGTGCGTTTCTTCGCCAGTTCTTCCAGCGAGTAAAACGCGTCCATGGTTTTTGCAATCTTCTGCATGTTGCTCCCCCGCCGGGGAAGCCTCCTCCGGCTCTGCATTCGATCCAGCGAGTGTTCGCCGTTGATGTCCGTTCGATGTTACTTGACTTCCGAATTAGTGTTATTCCGTTTCTTCTTAGCACGCGAGAGCACAAACGCCGTGCCTGCGGCCAGCGCAAGCACAATTGCGCCGCCAATGAGCCCCGCGCTCGAAGTTGACGCGGCAGGCGATGCGGCGCCGGTCGAATAGTCCGGCATCACCGCGGTTTTGGACTGAATCCAGGACGCGATGGTATAGGCGGGCCCGCTGGTCGACAGCTCGGCCTGTCCCACAATCTTTTGAATCGACCACTCCAGCCCGTCCGGATTGGCGGACGCAACCAGCGACAGCCCGCCCGCAATGAGAACCGCCGTGATCAGCAGGCCGAGAACGACAGCTCGAAACGAAACGCCGCGCGTTCGATCTCCCGACAGAGGCACGCCCTCGAGCAGTTCCGGCCGCGCCTGATGCACAAAGATCAGAATCGCGCCCGTCACGATGCCTTCCACGAGGCCGATGGCGAGATGAATCGGCTGCATGACCAAGAGAAAGCTGCCAAACGGCAGCGACGAAATGCCGGACACGGATGTTTCCACAACGACCGCAAACGCGCCGAGCTGAAGCCCCGCAACAACGCTCAGCACCGAGGCAAGCATCAACCGCGGCTTTGTTGCACCCTTTCGCAGCAGGGGCTTGAAGATCAGCGGATAGGCCACAAGGCAGGTCAACACGCCCATGTTAAAGGTGTTGCAGCCGAGCGCGAGCAAGCCCCCGTCCGCAAAAAACAAGCATTGAATCAGCAGCACCACCGCAATTGAAATCAGCCCCGGATATGCGCCGAGCAGCGCGGCAAGCAGAATGCCGCCGCCAATGTGTCCGCTGCTGCCCGTTCCGGGAATTGTAAAGTTAATCATCTGCGCCGCGAAGACAAACGCGCTCATCACGCCCATCATGGGCACGGTCTTATCCGCAAGCACGTTCTCCTGCTTGGCCTTCACGGTGGAGTAGGCAAGCGCCGCGCCGCTGACGGCGAGCATGGAGATCCCGACCGCAGGTGAAATCAACGCATCGGACATATGCATAAGAATGACGTACCTCTTTTCGGATTCGGTTTTTGTATTATAGCACAGATTGTGTGCAACTTCGCAAGAACACGGCGGAAGTTTTGCGATCGGCTCGGATTCTTGCGCAGCAAAGCCACCCAAAGGGTGGCTCTCTTTTCTCGCAATTGTTCGTAGAAATCACGGTTTTGGCATGCGGTTCGTCGGGTACTTCTCCGACCCGCGCAGCACGAGATGCGGCGAGAGGATGATTCGCTTGGACATTTGATCCTTCGCCTTTTTCTTTTTCTTAATCTGATCCACGAGCAGCATCGCCGCCTCGACGCCCATCTGCATCGTCGGGCGCAGCACGGCACTGATGTTGATGTTTCCCGCGCCAAAGAAGTAGAAATCGTCAAACGATATCAGCGAAATATCGTCCGGAATCTTGAGTCCCTTGTCGTTGATCGCCTCAAAGCAGCCAACCGACATGAGGTTGTTCGACGAGAAGATGGCGGTGACTTCTTTCTTGGTTTCGAGCAGCTTGGTGGTCAGTTCGTATGCCTTGTCCTTCTTGAAGTTGCCGTAGAGGATGTACTCCTCCTTGATGGGAATGTTGTTCTGGCGCAGCGCTTCGAGATACCCCTCTAACCGATCCACGCCCGGTTTGGAGGTAATCAGCCCCGCGATAATCGCAATCTCCGTGTGTCCGTTGTCAATCAGTGTCTGCACCGCGTCAAACGTGCCGCGAAAGCTATCTAAAAATACGCCGTCGAAGCCGGAGAACTTGATGTCGCGATCCAGCAGCACAATCGGCA
>CAZDXW010000144.1:0-2240 GCA_964509485.1 uncultured Christensenella sp. | reverse complement strand
CAGCCGGTTCATCACGCTCAAGGCGCTCTTCATCCTGGACTATTTTCAGCGATTAACGAACCTAATCTGACAAAACACTTTCACTTTCGATTTTGGAACGTTTCAAACAATTCGCATATTCCTCGCTTCTTGCGTAGAAAAACATATACTGCTGCAGCGCGCCCGCGATGTCGGGATACCGCTCCAGCGGAAACGTGCCGCCGTATTCGTGTTCGACAATGCGGTTGATCCAAACGTCCCGCGGAAAGCGTCCGAGCCGGTGGTAGCCAAAGAGCAGCACGCAGTTTGCCACCTTTTCCCCCACGCCCGGAACCGCGAGCAACGCCTGCATCAATTCATCATCCGGCAGATTCGCTATTTGGGTCAGATCCAGCGCGCCGCCGGCGACGAGCCGCGCCGCCGCAGAAACATATTTCGCGCGGTACCCCAGCGAGCAATCCAGCAGGCAGCGCTCGTCCTGCTCGGCGAGACGCTCGGCGGAGGGAAACGCAAAGTATCGCTCCCCCGCGCTCTCAATCGGCTCGCCGTAGCGCGAGCAGAGCGCCTCAACGCAGTACCGAATCGCGGGAATGTTCTTGCGCTGCGAGAGAATGAAGGTAATTAGCATCTCCCACGGATCTTGCCGGAGCATGCGAATGCCGCGCCCATAGTCGCAGGCGCGATTGAGAAACGCGTCGTCTGGGTCGGCGCTGGCGCGGATGTCCGCGTAGTCCCGCTCTAAATCGAAATAGTCCCGCCAGAGCGCGTCAAACTTCGCCTGCGAGCAATCCAGCTCGCAGCCCTGCGGCGTTTCGCGCAATCGCAGCACGCGCCCGAGCGCAACGAGTGTGTAGCCGCCCGTCGCATTCTGGTTCATGCGGAAGCACTGCCCGCTCTCGGCGATCTTTTTCAGGTTAAAATCAGAATTCTGTATGTAGATCATTGCTCTATTATAACCGATTGTCCTTCTCGTTGCGCAAATACAACAGCAGGCGCCCGAACGCTCGGACGCCTGCTGTTGATTCTGTTGCGTTAAACCCGATCGAATGCCTGCGCAAGATCGGCGAGGATGTCGTCGATGTGCTCGGTGCCAATCGAGAGCCGGATCGTCGTCGGCTGGATGCCAACAAATTGCAGCTCCTCCTCGCTCATCTGCGAGTGCGTCGTCGATGCGGGATGGATCACCAGCGACTTCACATCCGCAACGTTGGCCAGCAGCGAGAAGAGCTCCAACGACTCGGTGAACTGTTGCGCCTGCTCGCGCGTTCCCTTGAGCTCAAAGGTAAAGATGGACGCGCCGCCGTTGGGATAGTATTTGTTGTAGAGTTCCTTTTCGCGTCCCGTCGCGAGCGATGGGTGGTTCACCTTTTGCACCTTCGGGTGCTTGTTCAGGAACTCGACCACCTTAAGCGCGTTCTCCACGTGCCGCTCGACGCGGAGCGAAAGCGTCTCAACGCCCTGCAACAGCAAAAACGAGTGGAACGGCGAGATGCAGGCGCCGGTATCCCGCATGAGCGTCGTGCGAATCTTGGTTACATACGCCGCCGCGCCCACCGCGTCCGCAAACACAACGCCGTGGTAGGACGGATTTGGCTGGCTCAAACCGGGGAACTTGTCGTTCTGCTTCCAGTTGAACTTGCCGCTGTCGACGATGACGCCGCCAATCACCGTGCCATGCCCGCCGATGAACTTCGTCGCCGAGTGGACGACGACGTCCGCGCCGTGCTCGATTGGGCGGAAGAGATACGGCGTTGCAAACGTGTTGTCAATGATCACGGGAATTCCGTTTTCATGCGCAATCGCCGAAATCGCGTCCAGATCGAGAATGTCCGAATTCGGGTTGCCGAGCGATTCCAGATAGAGCGCCTTCGTGTTCGGGCGAATCTCCTTGCGGAAGTTCTCTGGATCGCTGCCGTCCACAAACGTGGTCTCGATGCCGAGGTCCTTGAGCGTGTTGGCAAAGAGGTTGTAGGTGCCGCCGTAGAGCGTCTTGGATGAAACGATATGGTCGCCCGCCGCCGCAATGTTGAGCACCGCGTAGGTTACCGCAGCGGAGCCGGAGGACGTTGCCAGCGCGGCGACGCCGCCTTCCAGCGCGGCAATACGCTGCTCAAACACGTCGCTCGTCGGGTTCATCAGCCGTGTATAGATGTTTCCGCCCTCGGTCAGCGCGAAACGTGCCGCCGCCTGCGCGGAATCCTTAAACACATAGGAAGTCGTCGCGTAGATCGGAACCGCGCGTGCGTCCGTCGCGGGATCGG
>CAZDXW010000143.1:0-2300 GCA_964509485.1 uncultured Christensenella sp. | reverse complement strand
GCGTAGTTTTCGGTATATTCAAACACCTTTCGCAAACCCTTATTTCCATCGTGGCTGATGCGAATGTTGTCCGTGAGCGTAAAGTGCATGCCGTCGCTCGTGGAAACATAATAGTGCCCCCATTCAAACCCCGCGCGGTAAAACGCCAACTCATAGAGCAGATAATTGATCACCGTCTCCGGAACGTTCTGAAACACCCAAATCAACGAATCGCCGGAATAGGTGTAGTCGTAATACGAAACGCCTTTCTCCGTCTTCGTGCCATTGTAGGTGAGCTTTTCGCCAACCTCGGTGTTGATGAGCGCGATGTTCTCCTTTAGATTGTCGTTTACGCCCATGCCGCCGTTGAGGTCGGTCGCAGTGCCGAACGCATGATGGCTGATCGACTGTTCACTCGTGGTAAACCGCGAGCAATACGAACCATTATAGGTATCGATCAGGTCGGCTAGCAGCAGTACGCCGGAGTCCCCGTTGGTGCCGGAGACGCGCACATGCACGTTATTTAAATAGTACGACGCAGCTTGATAATACGGCAGCGCTTTTTTGTGGATGCGCCAGAGTTCCCGTCCGGGCAGGCACTCGTAGGAGATGATGTTTTCGTTCTCCCAGTCCGGGTCGGCGACGATATACCGCTTGTCCACCCACTGGTAGCGATAGAGGAACAAGTCCTTATCTTTAAAGAACTTGAACGCGGTTTCGTAGCTGCTGTTGCTGAAATCCGAACGCGAAATCTTGTTCCACTGGTCGGAGAGCACGTAGAACTGCGTTTGATACAGCTGCTCCGGCGTCGGCTGACCGACGCTTGTTGCGAAGATGGTGAGCGTATGGATGCCCGTGTGCAGCGCGGAAATCTGCGTCAACTGATCGAGCGACATGCCTTCCTGCGTCAGCGCGTCGTCCAACGCATAGGAATAGACGTTCTTCGCCGGATCAAACGTGACCTGTTGCGTATACGGATAGAACAGGTCCTCGTTATAAGCACAGTTGATGGAGATGGAGACGGAGAGCAGCGGATAGTTCGATTGAACGGTTCCGCGTAGGCGGTAACCCTTGCCGAGCGGAAGGCGGCTCTCCTTGACTGGCATGGGGTCATCCGTACTTTCGTCGAAGGTGAGCACGCTGGGGATCATCGGCGTGGGTTCCGGCGTGGGCGGAATGGTGACGAACAGTTGCGTCGGCACGGGGGATTCGGCAACCACCGGCGCAGGATTCACCAGCGCGCGAAGCGGAAGCACAATTGCCAGAAACAGCAGACAAAGGCCAACCACCACGCCGAGTGCGATGACCGCCGCGCTGTGCATGCCAACCGGCTTTCGCTTTTGTTTCGTCCGTTCCGTCATTCCGTTTCCCTTTTGATGAAATAGCATGAGATTATTCTAGCACAATCGCCAATCACAACACAAACGCAGGGAGTAGCGCAGAGTCCCCGTTTTTGACAGCAGAACGCCGGAATGTTAAAATACTCCTGAACGCGCTTGTATCGGAAGATATTTCTACACGCGTAATTTTTCAAAGCCAAATAAACTAGTTGCGATTATAAAAAGGAAGAGATATATGGCCGTTCTCATTGCCGCGGTTGTGCCGCACCCGCCGATTATTCTGCCGGAAATCGGGCTGGGACAGGAGCACGAAATCCGCCAGACCACAGAGGCGTATCGCGAGGTTGCGCGGCGCGTTCGAAAGGCAAAGCCGGAGACGCTCGTGATTCTCTCGCCGCATGCGACGAGCTACGCGGACTATTTTCATATCTCACCCGGCAAAAAGGCGCGCGGCGATTTTCGCCGGTTTGGCGCAAAGCAGGTTGAGGTAACCGCGTTCTACGACGAGGAGTTTGTTGCTGCGTTGGAGAAGAACGCAAAGCGCGCTGGCGTTCCCGCCGGAACAAAGGGCGAACAGGACGCAAGCCTCGACCATGGAACCATGATTCCGCTGACGTTTCTTGCGGAACGCGAGTTGCCCTGTTCGATTGTGCGCATTGGGCTCTCCGGCCTCGATCCGGCGGCGCACTATCGCCTCGGCAAGTGCATCAAGAAGACGGCGGAGGAACTCAACCGCGACATCGCGGTTGTTGCCAGCGGCGATCTGTCGCACAAGCTGCTTGAATCAGGGCCGTATGGCTACGCCGAGCAAGGGCCGGAGTTCGATCGCTTTGCGACTGCCGCGCTGGGGAAGGGCGACTTTCTGTCGCTTTTGACCATGGATTTGAATTTGAGCGAGGCGGCGGCGGAGTGCGGACTCGGCGCGTTTCGCATTCTCGCGGGCGCGCTCGACCAAACGGCGGTGGCGAGCGAGCTGCTCAG
>CAZDXW010000142.1:0-2331 GCA_964509485.1 uncultured Christensenella sp. | reverse complement strand
TGGATGCCTTGGAGGATCTGATTGAAGCCGCCAATGGCAAACCCCTGCTGGTCGCCTACTGGTACAAGCACGATCTGGAACGGATCCGGAATCGGTTTGCAGTTCGCGAGATCAAAACGTCCAGGGACATCACCGATTGGAACGCTGGAAAGATTGCGGTAGCAGCCATTCACCCGGCATCCGCCGGGCATGGGCTGAACCTTCAGACCGGCGGCTCCACCCTCGTATGGTTTGGGCTGACATGGAGCTTGGAGTTATACCAGCAAACCAATGCACGCCTTTGGCGGCAAGGCCAGACATCGGATACGGTGGTGATCCATCATATCATTACCAAGGACACCATCGACGAACAGATCATGGCTGCCCTTGGCAGGAAGGACAAAACGCAATCCTCGCTGATCGACGCGGTCAGAGCCAATCTATGACAATCATAGGAGTCAAAAGCTGCCAATCCGAGTGGATCAAGCGATCGGAGGGCATACCCATGAACACACAAGGCGTAAAGGCGGGCGATACGCAAGCCCGCGATTTCCTGAACCGGGTACACCGTATGGATCGCTCACTGATGTGGAAAAAGGAACAGATTGTGGCGCTACGAGAAATGGCCACCAGCTCCACATCACGGATAAGCGATATGCCTCGGAGCGATTCCCCCAACCTGCAACGGATGGAAATGCTGGTCTGCAAGATCACCGATCTTGAGCGCGAAGTGGAAGGTGATTGCGTGGATCTTGAAGCCACTCGCATTGACACCGCGCTCGCAATCCTGAAGCTCCCAAATGTGCAGCACCAGCAGCTGCTCACGGAACGCTATCTGCTAAGTAGGGACTGGAAGGATATTGCTGATACCATGGGTTACAGCATGAGCCATGTATTCCGATTACATGAGGATGCGCTTTGCGGCATGCAAGCGCTGCTAACGAAAGAAGGGATCCGCCCATGAGTTTATCGGAAGCCAGGAAAGACGGCGTTAGGGTGACCGCCCAAAACGGCCATACCGTCTATTACCCAAGATGCCAGTTCTGCGGCGCCGAAGTACGGTCGCTAAACTACCTCCCCCGTAATCGCTACACATGTGAAACTTGTCACCCTTATAAAGCGCTGTTCCAGAAAACTGGGCTGCGGATTTGACCTTTGTGGGGCGCCATGTACTGTGGCGCTCCCATTTTATACCCGCCCAAAAAGATGATAGTAAATGAGAGTCAATGAGAGTAAATGAGAGTTGAAAAGAGTTGGAAAATGTGCATAGTATGAGGTGGGACAGTAGGGCGGGTGGAATACCCGCTCTTTTCTATGCCCACGGAGGTGACCCCAGTGCCCAGCCGACCCAAGCGTCCCTGTTCCCACCCCGGTTGTCCAAGACTTACCAACGCACGCTTCTGCGAGGAACATGCCAGGCAGGAAGCCCAACGGTACGAACGCTACCAGCGCGACCCTGCTGTGAAGAAGCGCTACGGCCGGGTTTGGAAACGGGTACGCGACCGCTTCATCACTGCCCACCCCCTGTGCCAGCGGTGCCAGGAGCGTGGCAGGATCACCCCTGCGCAGGAGGTTCACCACATCGTACCGTTGTCCCAAGGCGGCACGCACGATGAAACGAACCTCATGGCGCTGTGCACCTCCTGCCACTCCGAGATCACCGCCAGAGAGGGCGGTCGCTGGGGTTAGGGGGGAGTTCAACTCTCTACAGCTCTCTGTCCGGCGAACGGGCCCTGGGTCACGCGCAAACAAACCATGGTTCATAGGGGGGATAAACCCAAGCAGGAAAGGAGGTACAGCGCATGGCCAAGGATGGCACCAACCGGGGCGGCCGCCGTGTACGCGCGGGCGACAAGCCCACGCCACTGGCGGATAAGATCACGGCTGGCAAGGCAGCCAAAGTGCTGGAAGCGCCTGACCTCAAGCCTGAAACCGCGCTGACTGGGACGCTGCTTCCTTCACCCGCAGTCCTGACCGGAACGGATATGCCGGAACCCAGCGAGTACCTCCGCGCCAACCAGAAGGACGGCAAGCCGCTAGGCGCGGACACACTGTTCATCGAGACCTGGCGCTGGCTCAAAGAGCGTGCCTGTGATCAGTTCATCAGCCCCCGGCTCGTGGAAGCCTACGCGCAGGCGTTTGCGCGATACATCCAGTGCGAGGAGGCGATAAGCGCGTACGGGCTGCTGGGTAGACACCCTACGACGGGCGGCGCGATCGCCAGTCCCTTCGTACAGATGAGCCAATCCTTTCAGAAGCAGGCAAACCTGCTCTGGTACGAGATTTTCGACGTGGTTAAGCAAAACTGTACCACCGCCTTTGCGGGCAACCCGCAGGACGATATCATGGAAG
>CAZDXW010000141.1:0-2474 GCA_964509485.1 uncultured Christensenella sp. | reverse complement strand
CTATCTGCACCAGTATAGCAGAAACCGGCGGTTCGTACCACTTTAGATATACGCCCGCAATTGCTTCCGCATCCGTCCAGGCGCAAGAGTAGCCTTCTTTGGGGGCAAGCTTTGCGTAGGTTTCCACGTTGCCGTCCCGCGTGAGTTTGACCGCGCGGGAATCCTCCGGCGCGGAAACGGACACCTGCGCGGTGACGTCCTCGGCCGTATCGGCGTTCTCGGCAAGTGAAATCGCCGGCGCGATCAGCAGAAGCGTGACCGCGCCGACGAGAAGAACCGCTTGTTTTAATTTATGAACCGACATGCTTAGGCGCATATCCTCCTAATATAGTAATCGTTCCAAATCGGACAAGGGAGGGAATCGCGTCAGGATTCCTGCGCCATTCTGCCGTTTGCCTCGCGCATTTCACGCTCGGTCTTTTGCAGATCCTTGCCGCCGAGAATCAGCAGCAATCCGCCGCTGCCAAAGAGGATCAGCAGGCTCAGGATGCCGATGGACGCGCGGTCGGTCAGCATATAGAACATGGCGTAGAGCAACGGGCCAATGACGGTTGCAAACTTGCCGAAGACGTCGTAGAAGCCGAAGTATTCCGCGCTTCTGGCCTGCGGAACCAGCTTGCCGAAGTAGGAGCGCGAGAGCGCCTGAATGCCGCCCTGCACGGTGCCGACGAGCGCTGCGAGCACCCAGAAGAGCGTGGTTGCAAGCCCGCGCGCGGAATTGTAGTCCGCGATCTTCTGCGTATCCTGCGCGTAGACGGCGAGTCCTTTGCCGACGTTGGTCAGCGCGGCGGAGGCGGTGCTTCGGCTTTCGTCACTCGTAAACGAGTAGACGACGCCCGCGGGATCTTCGACCTTCGTGGTCAGATCCGTCACCACGGTTGCAAACGCCGCGGAGCGATCCTCCGCGGAGAGCTCGGCGCGCGCGTCCTCAACGAGATCTTTCGAGAGCGTTTCCCAGGCCTTTTGATCCTGCTTGTCCGCAAACGAAACCTGTTCGGCGGCAACGCTGGCGCGCGTCGCGGTAACGAGGTCGAGCTGATACGGTTCGACCAGCCGCCCCATAAAGAAGCCGACGCCGCAGATGACAAAATAGATCGCAATGGCGGAGATGATCATCTTGATCGCGCCGAACTTGCCGGAGAGCTTGCTAAAGAGAATCGCGCAAGGTGCGGCGACGAGCTGCGTCACCAGCAGCGCAAAGATCATGCCCGTGGTGCCAAGTCCCAGCGTCGCACCGTAGTTGGTGGCCAGTGAAATGACCGCGCCGACGCCGTCGATGTAGAGGAAATATGCGATCAGGTAGATGAACAGACCCTTGTTGCTCACGCAGCGCTTCATCGTATCCCAGAGGTTCGAGAGCGCATGCTTGGCCAGCTCGCTCGGCGGGGTTTCGACGTAGTGCGTCTGCTTGACGTTCTTGAGAATCGGGATGGAGAACACGAGCCACCAGACGGTGACGATTAGAATCGCGAACTTCATCGCGATGGGATCGTAGTTGCGAAGCAGCATGACGGCAATGGAAATCACGAACGGAATCGTGCTGCCGCCGATGTAGCCCATCGCATAACCCCAGGAGGAAACGCGATCCATGCGCTCGTCCGTGGTCACGTCGGTGAGGAACGAGTCGTAGAACACGCAGGAACCGCTAAAGCCGATGTGCGAAATCACGTAGCCAACGAGCATCCATTGCCAGGTGCTTACGAACGCGAGCACGGCGGTGGACAACGCGCCAATGAGGATGAACGCAAAGAGCAGCTTTTTCTTGTTGCCCTTGAAGTCGGCAACCGCGCCGAGGGTTGGGGCGAGGAACGCACCAATCAACGAGGCAAGTGAAACGCCGATGCCCCACCATTTGGTTCCGAGGTCGCCCGCCACGCTGGCATAGTAGATTGGGAAGATGACGGCCATGATGTTGGTGGCATAGACGGAGTTTGCCCAATCGTAAAAGATCCAGCTTCTTTCCTGTTTGGTAAAGCGCTTGCTTTCGTCGCGCGGACGCATGAATGGTTCACCCTCTCCCATATAAAATTTGAAAAAAGAAGAACAAGAACTGTTTGCAGTATACCATTCTTCGAGGGTGGGAACAAGGCGGTTTACGCTTGCGTTACCAGTGATTGCCGTAAAGTGGAAGATTTTACGAGAATCGTTTCTATTTTTGATTTTTCGGCTGCGAGACGGTATTTTTTGTGAAATATCTTATGGGGAACAACACGTTTTTGTACGTATGCTCAAAAAATGAAAGGCATGCGAACAAATTTTATATATTGCGCGCGGATTCGTTGACATTGCCACAAGGCGGGGCTATGATGAACTTGAGCGAATTCCCACACGTCGAGTATTTCAATTCAATTCAGGAGGGCATCCATGAACGCCTACATTCAGAGGGTATTGGAAGAAGTCCAGAAGAAAAACGCAAGTGAACCGGAGTTTCTGCAGACCGTAGAAGAGGTGTACTCTTCGCTGGAAGCGGTGGT
>CAZDXW010000140.1:0-2515 GCA_964509485.1 uncultured Christensenella sp. | reverse complement strand
TTTAATAACGTTCCTTTGCAGGATGTTAATGATATGATGCTTTATGTATTCTTCAGAGAAGTTGCTCCAATTAATAAACGCTTTAATTTAACAGAAAAGGATTACGAGTTATTGTATAAATACACGGCAATGTATCCACGCGAAAGCGAGTTTCCTTTATTTAAGAAAAACAAGCGTAAATATCCGGTTCACCTCAAGAAGTATCTTTATTATGGAAAGAATTCTGTTTTGCCTGATTTACCGGGACTTAAAATTCACAATATGGTAGGGGAGTCTCACGGTACATTATCTGATGTAGCCTATTTTGTTAATACAAAAACCGGTATTGAATTTATGCTTTCGGCAGTTATTAATACTTGTGATGGGAAAATTACTCCGGCAAACTATCATTATAAAGATATCGGACAGCCTTTTCTCAGAAAACTAGGCCGTACTATATATGAATATGAAAAGCAAAGACGTAAGCATTGACCTGCTTATGTGAGTATTATTGTCCTATTCTCCATAAATAGACCCTATATTATAGTGTTTTATGAAATTACATACTTCTTCTTTTTAATAAATAGCGTATTTTTGCAGCATGAATATGAAACAAGAACTAATAGAACAAGCTCTTAAGAGTTTAAAGATAGAGCATCTGAACCCGATGCAGGAAGCCTCAATAAGGGCGAATAGTCAGGGAAAGGACGTTATTTTACTGTCTCCTACTGGATCCGGGAAGACATTGGCGTATTTGCTTCCTTTGCTACAAGAGTTAAAACCCGAAAATAATACGATACAGAGTCTGGTACTCGTGCCTTCTCGCGAACTAGCTTTGCAGATTGAAACGGTTTTCAAATCAATGAATACTGGATTTAAAACCTGTTGTTGTTATGGCGGACACCCTATCTCGGATGAAAAGAAAAGCATTTTGGGTAATCATCCTGCTATTATTATAGGTACTCCTGGACGTATCAATGATCACCTGAATAAAGGAAACTTTAATCCGGATACAATCCATACATTGGTAATTGATGAGTTCGATAAGTCTCTGGAGTATGGTTTTCAGGATGAGATGGCCGAGATTATAGCTCAACTACCCGGCTTAAAAAAACGCATACTTCTTTCGGCTACAGATGCAGAAGAAATTCCAGATTTTACCGGACTGAATGAAACTATAAAACTAGATTTCCTTGTTCCTGAAGATGACTCTGTTCGCCTAAAGATGATGAAAGTGCTTTCTCCCGATAAGGATAAGCTGGAAACTTTGTTCCGTCTGCTTTGTACAATGGGAAGCAGTTCTACAATTGTTTTCTGCAACCATCGTGATGCGGTAGAAAGAGTCAGTGACTATCTATATTCAAAAGGACTTTATAATGAATATTTCCACGGAGGAATGGAACAACCCGATCGTGAACGTGCTTTATATAAGTTCCGAAACGGTAGTTGTCATGTGTTTGTCTCAACAGACTTGGCTTCGCGTGGACTGGATATTCCGGAAATAGAAAATATTATTCACTATCATATCCCTATAAACGAAGATGCTTTTATCCATCGCAATGGTAGAACTGCCCGCTGGGATGCTGAAGGTACTTCATATATAATACTGAATGAAGATGAAACTCTTCCTGCTTATGTAACAGATGAACCCGAAGTTTTTGAATTACCGGCAAAAACAGCCCGTCCTGCTCAGCCGCTTTGGGTTACCTTATATATAGGTAAAGGGAAAAAAGATAAAGTGAACAAAATTGATATTGTTGGTTTTCTTTATAAGAAAGGTAAGCTGACGAAAGAAGATGTAGGTCAGATAGACGTAAAAGAGCATTTTGCCTTTGTCGCTATCCGTCGTTCTAAGTTAAATCAGACTCTTAACCTTATTCAGGGAGAGAAAATAAAGGGCATGAAAACCAAGATTGAAGAAGCAGATTAATTTATTCCTGAAACCTTTATTTTCCCTTGTACAAAACAATTCATTCTTCTGTACAAAAGAATGAATTGTTTTGTACAGAAGAATACAATCTTTTGTACAGAGAAATAATATTTATTCCTTTTATCTATTTCTTCTTTCTAAAGTAACGGTGCAATCCCCAGTTTGCTATGGTTACAATAACGCTGAACATTATTACCGTTCCTAAGCTGGTAACAGAGAAACTATCCATAAACCAGTCCACCATAACAAGTATACCCCCGTTAATTATCAGCAAGAATAGTAATATGGTAAGTAGGGTGGGAATAATTGAAAGAAGTTCAAGAGCCGGCTTCACAATAATGTTGAATATACCCAAAAGTATCGCCAGTAAAATACCAGTCCAGATGCTTCCAATTTCTATACCGGGCAAAAGTATAAGTACCAAATAGGTTACTATTACTGATGAAAAAAAGTTCATAGTCATTTTCATTGCTTGTCTCCTTTCTAATAAAAAAAACGAATATCTATAAGCAATTGTTCAACAGAATATCGATATTGCATTTTATTGCATGATATATAACAAAATGTTGTTTAACATATATCGCAACGAATAAATAGAAAGCAAAA
>CAZDXW010000139.1:0-2526 GCA_964509485.1 uncultured Christensenella sp. | reverse complement strand
TCGTCCAACGCGACGCAGTTTGTCGTGATCGTAAAATGAATCACCTTATCGTGCGCGCGCTCCAACTCGCGCCCGTAGGCGACGAGCTGTTTGCAAACCTCCCAGTTCATGAGCGGTTCGCCGCCAAAGAGGTCGACTTCCAGATGCTGGCGGGTTCCGCTGTGCTCTATTAAAAAATCGAGCGCGCGCTTTCCCGTTTCGAGCGGCATGAGCATCCGCGCGCCGTGAAAGTCCCCCGTGGAGGCAAAGCAATAGCGGCAGCGCAGGTTGCAGTCGTGCGCCACATGCAGGCACATGGACTTAATCGCGCTTCCGCCCGCAATTTCGGGCGCCTGCTGCGTTTCCGTTTCGTAGGCGCCGCCGGTTTTCAGTTCTTCAAGATCGGCGAGCACTTCGGCGACGGTCTCGGCTCTTACGCCGACGGAATAGGGATTCACGTCGTGCTCCAACGCCTGCACAGCGGCAAACGCGTCGTCGTCCAGCGTATGAATCGCGCCGCTCTCCACATCCAGCAGAATATTGAGTGTTTGAAATCGAAATGAATGGATCAAATGGCTCTCCTTAACATGGCGTAAGAACAGACAAAGAAAGGCCGATGGAGGCCTTTCTTTGCGGATCGGCTAAGTATAGCCTGCATTCCTGTTAAGAGAAGGTTACTTCTCTTCCTTTGCGCACTTCTGGTTGGCAACCGTGCAGGACGTTTTGCATGCCGACTGGCAGCTCGCCTGGCACTCGCCGCAAGCGGTATGGCTGCCCGATTTGATGCAGGGCTGCTGTATGGTTTGCACATGCTTCATGGCTGATATCCTCCGAAAAATGTTTGCTCTTTGAGATTATACACGATCTTGCGTTACAGCGCAAGGGCGGCGGTGTCGTGGGCAATGGTCATCTCTTCGTCGGTCGGAATCACGTAGACATGCACCTTGCTCGTCGGGTTCGTGATCTCCAGATCCGTCGCACGCGGGCAGGACAGGTTGAATTCCCAATTCATGTCGATGCCAAGGTATTCCAGCCCCTGCAGAATCATTTCGCGAATATACCCGTCGTTTTCCGCAACGCCCGCGGTCATGACGATGGCGTCCACGCCGCCAAGCGTCGCCGCATAGGCGCCGATGAACTGGCGTACTTTATATGTGAACATCTTGCGCGCGAGAGCAGCGCGTTCGTTGCCCTGTTTGGTGGCTGCCGCCAGATCGCGGAAATCGCTCGAAATGCCAGAGATGCCGAGCATGCCGCTCTTTTTGTTCATGTAGGTGTCGATTTCCTGCGCGCTCATGCCGGTTCTGCCCATCAGGTACGGAATGATCGCCGGGTCGATGCTACCGCAACGGGTGCCCATCGGCACGCCTTCCAGCGGCGTCAGACCCATCGAGGTATCGACGCACTTGCCGCCCTTGACGGCGGAGAGGCTCGAACCATTGCCAAGGTGGCAGGTGATGACGCGGGTGTCTTCCTTCTTCATGCCGAGGGCGACCAGCTTCTTGATCGCCTGGCCGGAAACGTAGCGGTGCGACGTTCCGTGGAACCCGTAGCGGCGCACCTTGTGCTCCGTGTAGGCTTCGTAGGGCAGCGCGTACATGTACGCTTCCTTCGGCATCGTCTGTCCCCAAGCGGTATCGAACACCGCAACCATCGGCACGCCCGGCATGGCGGCCATGCAGCCGCGGATGCCCATGAGGTTGGCCGGGTTATGCAGCGGTCCCAACGGAATGCACTCTTCAATCGCCGCGAGCACCGCGTCGTCAATCAGCACCGGCTCGGAATACTTTTCGCCGCCGTGCAGCACGCGATGGCCCACCGCGCGGATGCAGCTCATGTCCTCGATCACGCCGACCGATTTATCCGTCAATACATCGAGAACGAGCTTAATCGCGTCCTCGTGCGTCTTCATGGGGCTTTCCTTCTCAATCGCTTCCCCGTTCGCGGGTTTGTAGCAAAGCGTTGACTTCGCAATACCAATGCGCTCGCAAATGCCCTTTGCGATAATGCTTTCATGATCGATGTCAATGAGCTGATATTTCAGCGAAGAGCTGCCTGCGTTGATGACCAGAATGTACGTCATTCGTTCGATTCTCCTTACAGATTCTGTGCCTGAACGGCGGTAATGGCGACAACGCTGACAATGTCTTCAACACTGCAGCCGCGCGAAAGATCGTTGATCGGATATTTAAATCCCTGGCAGATCGGGCCGATGGCTTCCGCCCCGGCGAGACGCTGCACCAGCTTGTAGCCAATGTTGCCCGCCTGCAGGTCGGGGAAGATCAGCACGTTCGCCTTGCCCGCGACCGGGCTGCCGGGCGACTTGAGCTGGCCAACTTTTTCGACGAGCGCCGCGTCCGCCTGCAGTTCGCCGTCCACATTGAGAGACGGAGCGATTTCATGCACAATGCGCGTTGCTTCGACGACCTTGTCGACGAGTTCGTGCTTTGCGCTGCCCTTTGTGGAGAACGAAAGCATCGCGACGCGGGGTTCCATGCCGCAGAGCGACTTGGCGGTCTGCGCCGAAGAAACGGCGATTGCCGCGAG
>CAZDXW010000138.1:0-2646 GCA_964509485.1 uncultured Christensenella sp. | reverse complement strand
AGCACGCGAAGCAGCTTTGGATACACGTCCCGCGTGAACGAGTCCGTCGCGACAATGCAGACGTCCGCGCCGCGCTCCGGCAACGCCGAATCGATGTCGTCTGTCACCAGCACGTCCGGCCGGTCGCCGCGCTCCGCGCCCAACAGCGCATAGATGCTCTTGCCAACGCGCTGCGGGTGCAGGTCGCAAACGCCCGTGATCTCCACGCCCGTTTTCTCCAGCAGCACCTTCGCGATTCCGCCGCCCATTGCACCAAATCCCCAAATGGCAACCCGGATGTTTCGCATGCGTTCCCTCCCGGCCAGATCGGTCAATTCATTTGCTATTGTGTTATGAAGAATTATGTTTTATTAGTAATCGAGTCTCAGTTCGCGTTTCGGCTTGAAAAAGTCTTCCTCGGTCAGCGCAAGCTCTTCGGCAATCCGCTCCGGATAGGACAGATCGCCAATCTGCAAATGCCGGTGGCAATCGCTGCCCATCGAAAACTTCAGTCCAGCTTCCTTCGCCTTACGAAGCATATCAATGCCCGGCGCGCGCCAGAGCCCGGAGATTTCGATTGCGACCTGATGCTTTGCGCAAAGCGCAATCACCGCGTCCTCCCACTGATCCAGGAACTTCGTTCCATACAGTTCGTCGTAGCAGGGCAGCACGGTCGAGTGCCCAAGGATATCGACGCGCTGGGTCGAAAATGTCTTTTCCATCGTCTGAATGATGTAGGCAAGATAATACCGATTCATATCGGAGGAATAATTCTTTTCATAATGATCCGAATGCCCAGAGCGCTTGCGGAAATAGTCGTTCAGCGGAACGAATCCGCCGCGCCCGTCCGGCATGCTATGCACGCTGGCAATCACGTAATCGAGCCGGTCGTCCAGCTCGTCCGGCAGGTTGAAGCGGTGCTCCATATTGACTTCCGCGCCGCGATAGACGGAGTACTGGCAAAGCACATCCAGATAGGCGTTTACCTCGCGGAGCGTGTAAATGCCGCAGCAAAAAAAATGATCCGATACGCCGAGGATGTGCCCCTGTTTCTGTTCCACTTCGATGAGTTCTTCCACGGAAAAGTCCGCGTCGGACATATTGGTATGGGTGTGTAGGTCGTATAACTGCATTTCAATCTCCGTATCTTTGTTCTCGCGCGGCTTCATTTTGTTGCATAAAGTCGCCGAACCTTTATACATTATACCATAATACCATGAACGCTCCTGTCGAACAAGGTGCGCGTTCGTCGATTCCGCCGTTTATTTGCGTCGGCAGGCAATCCACTCGGCCGCAATGCTGACCGCGATTTCCTCCGGGGTCTCCGCGCCGATTTCCAGCCCGACCGGCGCATGGATGCGCGCCACCTGTTCCACCGAAAAGCCATAGGAGAGCAGCTCGTCGCGCATGCGCCGCGCGTTGGCGCGGCTGCCGATGCTGCCGATATAGCCCGCCTTGGTGCGAAGCGCCGACGCCAGCGTTTGAAGCTCCATCCCCCGCCCGCGCACGAAGGACACGATTCCGTCCTGCTCCGTCAAATCCAGCTCTTCGAGCACCTGATCCGACCGCTCGCAGAGCACCCGCTCCGCCAGCGGAAATCGCGCGCTGTCGCAGAGCTCCTCGCGATCCTCAATGACCCAAATGCGCAGGTGCAGCAACGCCAGCACGGGCACCAACGCCTGCGCAACGTGCCCGCCGCCTAACACGAAGACGCGCGGCGCGGTAACCAACGCGTCCACCCAGCGGCGCGGCAATTGGGTCGTGTACGCGGGCGTTTTGTCCAGCCACGGTTGCAGCGCGGGGTTCTCGTTTGCCTCCTGCTCGGAAACATACTCCGTCTCGATGCTATCCGGCTCCAGTGTGCAGACCAGATAGCCCTTCTCCCGTTCCATTCCGTTGAGCGCGCGCTGGATCATCTTTCGATCCCGCTCGCCAGAGAACACGCGGATCAATACCGAAACGGAGTTTGGGTCGGTCGGGTTTCCGGCGTCGATGGTATAAGTCCGAACGGCGCTTTCGCGCAGTTTCAGCAGCGCGAGCGCATCACTTCGCACGCGGGATTCCATCGAACCGCCGCCGATGGTACCCTCCTGCGACCCGTCCAGCCGGACGACCATCGCGGTACCGACGCCGCGCGGCGTACTGCCGTGCTGTTCGACGATCGTCGCGAGCGCCACTGGTTCGCCGGAAGAAATTGCGCTGAAAATCTCCTGTAGGCACCGTTTCATCGCGAACTCCTCCTCTAGCGGGGCCCGGCTTTGAGCGCGTCGAACACCAGCATGGCGAGCTTCCGTCGCTGCGGCACGGTAAACGGAAACTCCGCGTTGTCCGTCTTCGTCAGCCGCGCTTCAACCTCTTCTCGCGTGACTTCGCGTTTGGAATAGTGCGAAAAGAACGCCATTGCCTCTTCTATCGTGCGCAACGGTTGACCGTGCTCTATTTCAAACGCAACTTTCGAGTACGCGACGCCTTCCGCTTGCAAGGCTCGCTCCGCGTCCGCAATCGTTTCGCCGTGCTTTGCCTGCGCATCCAGCGAAAAGCCCTTGCCTGCTTCTGCCATCTGAATGACAAACGTCTTTCCGCTCGTGAGTTCGCGCGCCAGCGGCAGGATTTCGTTCGCCTTGCCGAAGAAGCAGAGCACCAGCGCGTCAAACTGACGATCCGGCA
>CAZDXW010000137.1:0-2745 GCA_964509485.1 uncultured Christensenella sp. | reverse complement strand
GTTGCCGAACGAGGACGATTGTGCCATAATAGCAGGCAAAGGCGGACCACTTCCGCCGCATGTCCAACGAAGCAAATCGCATCGATCATTCGAAACACAGTTCGAAAGGAAGAACCATATATGCCGAAATACCTGCTTGCCCTCGATCAGGGAACGACCAGCTCCCGAGCCATCCTGTTTGACCTCACCGGAAAAATCATCAGCAGCGCGCAATATGAGTTTCGCCAGATTTATCCCGGCGCGGGCTATGTGGAGCACGACCCATTCGACATTCTGGAAACCCAGAAGCAGGCGGCGGCGGACGTATTGAAGCGCGCCAACATTCAGCCCGGCGAGATCGCGGCCATCGGCGTGACCAATCAGCGCGAAACGACGATTGTTTGGGACAAGGCGACGGGGCACCCGGTGTATAACGCCATCGTCTGGCAGTGCCGCCGCACCGCGCCGCTCTGCGAAACGTTGATTGCAGAGGGCTGGAGCGACTATGTGCAGCAGACGACGGGCCTGCTCATCGACGCATATTTTTCCGGCACGAAGATTCGCTATATCCTCGACCACATTGAAAACGGCCAGCAGCGCGCGGAAAACGGCGAGCTGCTCTTTGGAACGGTCGACACCTGGCTGATTTGGAACCTCACGGGCGAGCACGTGACGGACTATTCCAACGCCTCGCGCACGATGCTGTTTGATATTCATTCGCTGGATTACGACGAAAAGTTGCTTCAACGTCTGAACATTCCCCGTTGCATGCTGCCCAAGGCGCTGCCTTCCAGCCATGTATACGGAACGGTGCTGCCGCACCTGCTCGATCTCGAAGTGCTCGGCGGCGTTCCGGTGGCGGGCGCGGCGGGCGACCAGCAAGCGGCGCTGTTCGGACAGGCTTGCTTTGAACCGGGCACGGCGAAATGCACCTACGGCACGGGCGGTTTTCTGATGATGAACACCGGCAAAACGCCGATTATGAGCAGGAACCGCCTACTTACGACGATTGCCTGGGGCATTGAGGGCCGTGTGGAGTACGCGCTGGAGGGCAGCATCTTCAACGCGGGCAGCTCGATAAAATGGCTGCGGGACGATCTTGGGCTGATTTCCAGCGCGCGTGAGATCGACGCGCTGGCGGAGTCCGTGCCGGACGCGGGTGGGGCATACTTTGTATCCGCGTTCACCGGCCTCGGCGCGCCGCACTGGGACATGTACGCCCGCGGCGCGATGCTGGGGCTAACCCGCGCGACGACCAAGGCGCATTTTGCCCGCGCGGTGCTGGAGGGAATTGCCTACCAGGTGCGCGATCTGGCGGAGACCATGGAGAAGGACGCCTGCGTTCCGCTCGCGGAGCTCAAGGTGGACGGTGGCGCTTCCGTTTCCAATATTATGATGCAGATTCAGGCAGACCTGCTCAATACGCGGGTCAACCGCCCGCGCTGCGTGGAATCCACGGCGCTGGGCGCGGCGTGCCTCGCCGGGCTCGCGGTCGGCGTGTTCACGAGCACGAAGGACATCGCCGCGCAGTGGGAGAGCGAGCGCGTATTTGAGCCACAGATTGACGAAGCGGAGCGCGAAAAGCGCTTGCTAGGCTGGCGGCGTGCGCTGGAACGCGCGATGAACTGGGAAGAAAAATAGGCGATTGAGCGGTCGCCCTTCCGATCCGATTTTGAAGGAAGCATCTGCCGAATTTCGACGCAGGAAACCCTTATCTTGCGGTCGAAATTCCGGCATAATACACGATCTGGGATGTTGACTTTTCCCTGCAAACTCTATAGAATAAGTACTGCTACTGTGGAGTCGCATGGGTAACGCATGCCCGATTCACGGTGGGTTTCGGTGCGGATTTTGCCTCGTGGCGCCGCTCGAAATACCTCCCTTGCCGGAGCACCGACGGCAACAGATGCATTCGATGCGCGGGTGTAGCTCAGTGGCAGAGCTCCAGCTTCCCAAGCTGGCTATGTGGGTTCGATTCCCATCACCCGCTCCAGCATCAAGATCAATGGTGCACAAATAACTTTGCCCGCTGCCGTTACAAAAATCCGCATGCGGGTAACAACAGATTTTATTAGGAGGATTGTTTGTAATGGCAAAGGCAAAATTCGAACGCACGAAGCCGCACGTCAACATCGGCACGATTGGCCACGTTGACCACGGCAAGACGACGCTGACGGCGGCGATCACGATGGCACTGGCGCAGGTAAACGGCGCAAAGGCCATGCGCTACGACGAAATCGACAAGGCGCCGGAAGAAAAGGCTCGTGGAATCACGATCAACACCGCACACGTTGAGTACGAGACGAACGCGCGTCACTATGCGCACGTCGACTGCCCAGGTCACGCGGACTACGTGAAGAACATGATCACCGGTGCCGCCCAGATGGACGGCGCGATTCTGGTTGTGAGCGCGGCGGACGGCCCGATGCCGCAGACCCGCGAGCACATTCTGCTTGCCCGTCAGGTTGGCGTGCCTTACATCATCGTGTTCATGAACAAGACCGATCAGGTTGATGATCCGGAACTGCTCGAACTCGTCGAAATGGAAATCCGCGAACTGCTGACGACCTACGAGTTCCCGGGCGACGAAATCCCGATCGTCAAGGGCAGCGCGCTGCTGGCGATGGAAGCGCTGATCGCAGGCAAGAAGGCGATTGAAACGCCGGAGTGCAAGTGCCTGTTTGAGCTGATGGACGCGGTGGACAGCTACATCCCGACGCCGGAGCGCGCCGTGGACAAGCCGTTCCTGATGCCGGTGGAAGACGT
>CAZDXW010000136.1:0-2754 GCA_964509485.1 uncultured Christensenella sp. | reverse complement strand
CTCAGAATTACTGGCTTGTTGTTTCTTCTTGCACTATATAGTTTTCAAGGTGCTCACCTGCCGTTTTGACTCGCTTTCGTTTGTCGCGACAGCTTTTGTAGTATAGCAATTTGCGTCTCGAATGTCAACCACTTTTTTCGAACTTTTTCGATGTGCTGACGAACTTTTGTCTCGCTCTTGCCACCTACTTTTTCGGTGCTCGATTATTCTACTGCTTCCGCCGTCGAATTGCAAGACCTAATTCGACAATTCTTAGAGTTTTTTAAGCGGGTTGTATATCCCCTTCAATCCTGCCACAACGGGTTGCGTTCCTCTGGTTTTTGGAACCAGCAGCCATCTGCGCCGCCGCCGTCTTTCGTTGACAGGTTGCTCTCGTTTGCTGTATTCTATATAAGAAAATTTGACCGCAAGGAGCCGCTTTATCATATGAAATCCATGACCAGCAAAGAACTGCGCCAGCTCTATCTCGATTTCTTCGTATCTAAGGGACACGCCGTGATTCCGTCAGCCTCGCTGATTCCGGAAAACGACCCGACCGTCCTGTTTACCACCGCCGGTATGCACCCGCTCGTTCCTTATTTAATGGGCGAAAAGCACCCGGAAGGCAAACGCCTTGTAGACGTTCAAAAGTGCGTTCGCACGGGCGATATCGACGAGGTTGGCGACTCCTCGCACTGCACGTTTTTCGAGATGCTCGGCAACTGGTCTCTCGGCGACTACTTTAAAAAGGAATCCATCGCCTTTTCCTGGGAGTTTTTAACGAGCACGCAATGGCTCGGCATCGATAAAAGTCTGCTGTTCTTCACGTGCTTCGAAGGTGACGAGAACGCCCCGCAGGACACCGTTGCGCACGACTGCTGGGTGAGCCAGGGCGTCGACCCGAGCCACATTGTCTACCTGCCGAAGAAGAACAACTGGTGGGGTCCTGCCGGCATGACCGGGCCATGCGGCCCCGATACGGAGATCTTTTACGACACGGGTAAAGCGCCCTGCTGCCCGGATTGCAAGGCCGGCTGCGATTGCGGCAAGTACCTTGAAATTTGGAACAACGTGTTCATGGAATACAACAAGACTGCCGAAGGCAAGTTCGAACCGCTCGCGCAGAAGAACGTCGACACCGGTATGGGTCTCGACCGCACGGTCGCAACCCTGCAGGGCGTTAAGAGCGTTTATGATACGGACGCGTTTGCGGGTATCATCGCAACCATTACGGAGCTTTCCGGCAAGCAATACGGCGAGAGCGAAGAGGTCACGCGGATGTTCCGCATCATTGCGGATCACATGCGCTGCGCAACGTTCATGCTCGGCGACCAGCGCGGCATTACGCCAAGCAACGTCGACCAGGGCTATATCCTCCGCCGCCTGATCCGCCGCGCCATTCGCTTCGCGATGCAGCTCGGCATTCCGGACGGCAGCCTGACCAAGATTTCTGAAGCGGTCATCGCGCAGTACGGCGACTTCTACCGCGAACTCAAGACGAACGAAGCAAAGATTCTGGATGAGCTTACGAAGGAAGAACAGCGCTTTGAGCACGCGCTCAAGAAGGGCATTCGCGAATTCGAGCGGCTCGTCGGTTCTCTCGAAGGCAGCATCATCGACGGCGTCAGCGCGTTCCACCTGTATGATACGTTCGGTTTCCCAATCGAACTGACGCAGGAGCTCGCGGCCGAGCGTGGACTCAAGGTCGACGAAGCCGGGTTCGACGAAGCGTTTAAAGCGCATCAGGAACTGTCCCATGCGGGCGCGGAGCAACGCTTCCAAGGCGGTCTGGCAGACCACACCGAGGAGACCGCGCGCCTGCACACCGCGACGCATCTCTTGCAGGCCGGTTTGCGCAAGGTTCTTGGCAGCGACGAGGTCGCGCAGAAGGGCAGCAACATCACCGCCGAGCGCCTGCGCTTTGACTTCAGCTTCCCGCGCAAAGTCACGCCGGAAGAACTCGCGGAGGTGGAAGCATTCGTCAACGAAGCCATCGCCAACGACGTCGAAATCATCTGCGAAGAAATGACCGTGGACGAAGCCAAGGAAGGCGGCGCCATCGGCCTGTTTGAAAGCAAGTACGGTTCCAAGGTCAAGGTGTATACCGTTCCCGGCTACAGCAAGGAAATCTGCGGCGGGCCGCACGCGGCGCACACGGGCGAGCTTGGCCGTTTCGAAATCAAAAAGGAGGAAGCGTCGAGCTCCGGCGTCCGGCGCATCAAAGCGGTATTGATCCATGAGTGATTGGTACGTTTACGATTGGGATTTACAAGGTCTGCCCGCGCAGTTCCACGTAGACTTAAAATACGTGGAAGAGTTTGACACGCTCGGCGATTTTACAACGCTGCTGTACGTGTCCTGCTACCCGAAGAAGGAAACCGCAAGCGCGTTCACCGCGCGGGAATTGCGCGCGCTGGACGGCGTGAGCAAGGAGTGCCTCCGCATTCTTGGCGCGCAGTGCGCGTTTGTCGGCTATATCGACATTGCCGCGCAGCGCCGCTATTACTTCTATACGTCGGACGTGCGGCTTCTCGTTCCGCTGATGGCCTACTGTTCGGAGGAAGCCGACTTCCGTCTCGAGTGCTTCAAAGCGGAGGAGCCCAATCGCCAAACCTACTATCGTCTGCTCGTGCCGGACGCGGCAAAGCGCCAGTCCGTCGACAACGAAACCTATATCGCCTCCCTCCGCGCGCGCGGGGACGACAGCAGCGCGTTCCGCCGTGTCAATCTGCACTTCTACTTTCCGAGCGCAAACGGACGCTCGCTGTTTCGCGA
>CAZDXW010000135.1:0-3104 GCA_964509485.1 uncultured Christensenella sp. | reverse complement strand
AACGCCGGATCGCGAATGTCCGTCTCCAGCGCAAACAGCCGCGCGTAGACGCGCAGCACGTTTCCGTCCACGGCGGGCACCGCCTCGCCAAACGAGATGGACGCGATTGCCCCCGCGGTGTATTCCCCAATGCCGGGCAGGGTCAGCAGTGCCTCGTAGGTGTTCGGCAATTCGCCGCCAAATCGGGCGACGATTTCAATTGCCGCGCGTTTGAGGTTTCGCGCGCGGCTATAGTACCCGAGACCCTCCCAGAGCTTATGCAGGCGGTCGTCGTCTACATTTGCCAGCGCGGAAACGTCCGGCAGTTCCCTCAGAAAGCGCTCATAATACGGAATCGCGGCGGCGACCCGCGTCTGCTGGAGCATGATTTCGCTGATCCAGATCGCATACGCATTCCGCGTCCTGCGCCAAGGCAGATCGCGTGCGTTGACCCGGTACCAGTCCATTAACGGTGTGATCCAATTCATAAAGCTAGTATAGCACAGCGCAAATCTTGGATTACGCAAAAAACACACGCAGAATACGCCAAATTTGTGCTATACTTTGTTGTTGAATGAGTACAGAACCAAAGAGGTGTTTTTGATCCATGAATGTTGCTGAAATTACCCGCCAGGCTTCTGAGGCGGTCGATCATCTGCTCGCAAGCGCGGAGTACCGCGCGGGGGATATCTTCGTGATCGGCTGCTCCACGAGCGAAATCATTGGAAAACGCATCGGCTCCGCCTCCAGCGAGGAAGCGGCAAAGGCCGTGATGGACGCGGTACTGCCCAAGGTCACGGCGGCGGGGCTGTATCTCGCCGTGCAGGGCTGCGAGCACATCAACCGCGCCATCTGCACCAGCCGCGCCTGCATGGAGCGCTATGGCCTGCAGGAGGTTTGGGTGCGTCCGTGGCTGCACGCGGGCGGCGCGTTTGCCACCGAGGCCTACAACCGCATCCCCGACCGCGTGATGGTGGAGGACGTTGCGGCGAAGGCCGCGCTCGGTATGGACATCGGTGGCACGATGATCGGCATGCATCTGCACCCCGTTGTCGTACCGGTGCACACCGAAGAGCGCAAGGTCGGCGAAGCGATGCTGATTCTCGCCAAGACGCGCCCGAAATACGTCGGCGGGCCGCGCGCACAGTATAATCTGGACGAACCAGCGCATAAATAAGCAGAAAACCGCCTAATTCGGGCGGTTTTTCAAGTTTTGATACGAAAAAATACATTGCAATTTTACAATTGAGTGTTTTATAATGTTTTTGGTATCCGCGTATCGGGTCTGTGGTTGAAAATCGATGCCAGTCGCAGGCAAAACGATCCACGTAAGCGGGCAAAGTCCCGTGAGCATGGTGCGGTCTAGAAGTAAGTCCAACCGAAGCACATCTGTTTGCACTTCGAGAGAGGCAGTAGTGAGAGGCACATCGCCGGGTAGCGACCCTTCCAGTTGGCGGGTGTGGGGGCAAAAACCAGGTCAGCCGGCACTCGGATATCAGAAATTTCATGAACCGAAAAGGGGAAAAAATCCAAATGTTCGAAGACAAGACACTGGTATGCAAGGATTGCGGTAAGGATTTCGTCTTTACGGCCGGCGAGCAGGAGTTCTATGCTGAGAAGGGTTTCCAAAACGAACCCGTCCGTTGCAAAGAGTGCCGCACGAGCCGCAAGTCCACTCGTAGCAGTGACCGCGAAATGTTTGATGCGGTTTGCGCCGAGTGCGGAGCGCCCACCAAGATCCCGTTCCAACCGAGAAACGATCGCCCCGTCTACTGCAGCGCTTGTTTCCAGAACCACAAAGGTCGCTAACGCATTCCCCTTATTCCGTTCTCGGATATAATCGGAATCAGAGTTGAAGAACCGACTTGAAAGGCGTTTCCCGAAAGGGATTCGCCTTTTCCGATTTTTGGAGCGAGCGCTTTGCAACCGCCACCAAGCTTGCCACGGGAGAATCCGCGTGGTATGCTCTTTTCGAATCAAACAGAAATTAGGAGCGAAACCCGAATGGAATCCGTAAAAGACCGTTTCTTACGCTATGTTAAAATTGACACCCAGTCCCAGCACCATGTGGACGCCGTGCCGAGCACGCAAAAGCAGCTCGACCTGAGCCGGCTTCTGCGCGACGAGCTGATTCAGCTGGGTGCGGCGGACGTGCAACTGGACGAACACGGCTACGTGACCGCAACCATTCCCGCCAACACGAAGAAAAGCGCGCCCGTCATTGGACTACTATCGCATGTAGACACGTCGGACGCGGTCACCGGCGCGAACGTGACCCCCGTGCTCACGCCGAACTACGACGGCGGCGACATCGCCATGGGCAATGGCTACACGCTTTCCCCCGCACAGTTTCCGGAACTGCTGGACCACGTTGGCGAGGAGATCATCTGCACGAACGGAACAACTCTGCTCGGTGCGGACGACAAGGCGGGAGTTGCGGAGATCATGACGCTGGCAGAGCGTCTGCTCTCGCCGGATGCGCCGGAACACGGGAAGATTCGAATCGCCTTTACGCCGGACGAGGAGGTTGGCCGCGGGGTCGATCTATTTGACGTTGCGGCGTTTGGCGCAGAGTTTGGCTATACGGTGGACGGCGGCGCAATCGGCGAAATCAACTACGAGTGCTTCAACGCCGCGGGCGCGGAGATTCGCATTCAGGGCGTCAGCGTACACACCGGTTCCGCCAAGGGGCGTATGGTCAACGCAACGCTCGTCGCCATGGAGCTGCAAAGACTATTACCCGCCCTGGAGAACCCGGCCTGCACGGCGGACTACGAGGGTTTCTTCCACCTCGACAAGCTCGAAGCCTGCGTGGATCACGCGAACATGAGCTACATTCTGCGCGACCACGACAGCGCGAAATTCGAGCAGAAGAAAGAGCTGATGAAGAAGGCCTGCGTCTACCTCAACGATAAGTACGGCGCGGGTACGGTTACGCTCGATCTGAGCGACACGTATTACAACATGAAATCGAAGATTCCGGCGTTCATCGTGGACGCGGCGAAGCAGGCGATGGAGCGCGTTGGCGTAACCCCGTTCTGCGAGCCGATTCGCGGCGGAACGGACGGCTCGCGGTTGAGCTACATGGGACTGCCCTGCCCGAACCTCTGCACCGGCGGGTACAA
>CAZDXW010000134.1:0-3130 GCA_964509485.1 uncultured Christensenella sp. | reverse complement strand
CAGGCAAAGGCGGTCATCATGCGCGCACCGGTCGATATCGTCATCAGCGATATCGAGATGCCGCAGGCTTCGGGGTTGGATCTGTTGGCGTGGATTCGCGGACGCGGCGAGGAGACGGAGTTTATCCTGCTGACCTGCCACGAGCGCTTTGACTATGCCGCGCATGCCATAAAACTCGACGCCGCGGAATACCTCGTTAAGCCCTTTGACGCGGAGATCATGCAACTCTCACTCAAGCGCGTGATCGCGAAGATTGCGGAGGCGAAGCTCCAACGAGAAAAGAGCGAATACGGCGAATGGCACAGCAAGAACATCAGGCAGGAGCAGCTCTATTTCTGGCTCTCACTTTATAGCGGCATCGTCAGCAGCGGGCACGACTCAATCCAAAGTGAGATTGCGGCGCGCAAGCTGCCAATCGAAACCGGGCAGAAGTTTCGGCTGATCCTCACGAAGATTACGGACTATGAGCGCTCGCTGGAGGACATTGGCAACGATCTGTTCTTCTTTCTGCTGGAGAATATTCATTCCAGCCTGATCTGCGGGTCGGAGGAGAACGAGAGCGTGGTGCGCCGCGTGGGCGAAACGGGGCTCTGGTTTATGACCACCGTGCCGGACGCGCCAGAAGAGGAGTTGGTCGCCCGCTGCGAGCAGGTGATTGCGGCCTGTGCGGATCGCGCGCGGGTCAAGGCGACCTGCTGCGTGGGCAGCGCCTGCGCCATCGAGGAACTGCCGGAGAAGCATCAACAGCTTCACCGCATGATTCAGCGCAGCGCGGCGTTTTACGGGCAGGTGTTTTCGGAGGGCGGCGCGCTTGGCGCGTCCTATGGCGAACCGGTGATTCTCGACCTCGAGCGACTGGAAAAGTGGCTGGTTGACCGCGACAAAATGTCCCTGATGACGTACATCAAGGACGTGCTGAAGATTCGTACCGACAACCGCACGCTCAACGAGCGGAGCCTGTTTCTGATGAAGCAGGAGATTTTGCAGGCGGTCTACGGTTATCTTTCCGAGAGCGGTATTCAGGCGACGCTGCTGTTCCATGATGAGAACTCTATGCGATTGTCCGATCTTTCCACGCAGTCTGCGGTAGATATGATTCGTTGGGTCAACTACCTGCTGGAGCGCGCGTATGATTACGAGGAGGAGGTGCGAAAGGCCAGCGGCCTTATTGAGCGAATCAACGCTTATGTGCACGAGCACTACAGCGAGCAGCTTGACCGAAACGAGATCGCGGGTGCGTTTCACCTTGCTCCCGAATACCTTGCCAAGCTTTACAAGAAGAAAACGGGCGTATACCTCAAGGACTATATCCGCGAATACCGCGTAGAGCAGGCAAAGCGCCTGTTGCGGGACAAAGACGTGCTTGTCAGCGACGTCGCGGGTGCGGTTGGGTTCGATAACTTCAGCTACTTTTCTACGATCTTCCGCAAGTATGTCGGCGTGACACCAAACGAGTACCGGCGCGGGGAATAGCATAAGGCATATCGCGCGCGAGATTGCGCGCTGTCATACAAAACACGAAATGGACGCAGAATGCGCATCCGGTGCAATACCGTGAAAACGGATGAACGGGATGTGTTGTTTACCATACAGACTTGGACTTAACGGCAACTTAACATTCGCTCGTTTTCAAAACAAGTGCGCTCGATTTTGAAAGAGTCGCGGTAACCCAATTGATATACTCGATGTATCAAAAAAGGAGGATATCCACGATGAAATTGACCAAACGTCTTCTTGTGTTCGCAATGGTTGCGATGATGGCGTTCGGCGCGTTCGCCTGCAAAGCAGCGGAACCCGCCGCGACGGAACCCGACGCAGCCACCGACTCCGCAGCGGCAGCTCCGGCCACTGAAGAGCCCAAGCCCATTGAAAAAGTGGTCTATGCGTATGCCACGTTCAACAACATACCTTCCGAGGAGACCCTGACTTCCGTGGAAGAAGCGATCAACGCCATCACCCGCGATAAGATTGGCGTCGAAGTGGAACTCAAGCCCATCGTGATTTGGGACTACTCCAGCACCGTCAGCCTCGCGTTGCAGGGCGGCGAACAGATCGACGTCTTCCAGAGCCTCGGCGATCTGAGCACAGCCATCAGCACGGACATGTGTCTCGACATTACCGATATCATTGACACCTGCGCGCCCGAAAGCAAAGCCCTCATCGGCGACAAGTGGCTCGCGGCCTGCACCTCCGGCGGCAAGCTTTACGGCCTGCCCACCTATAAGCCGATCGCGCTGACCCAGATGGTCATCTACCGTCAGGACATCGCGGATGCGCTCGGCATCGACATGAGCACCGTCAACAGCGTCAACGACGTCACCGCCGTTCTCGAGCAGGTCAAGGCGGCCTATCCGGATATGACGCCGGTCGCAGCCGTCAACCAGGGCAACCTCGGCCTCTCGCCGCAGAACGTGGACTATCTCACCGACAGTATGTATACGCCCAAGGGTGTGCTGATGGGTGATGATCTCACCGTCGTTGACTACTACGCAACGCCCGAGTTTGCATCGCTTTGCAACCTCGCACGTGACTGGTACAACAAGGGCCTCGTTATGAAGGACGCCGCCACCACCTCCAGCACCGCGGCGGAACTGATGACCTCCGGCAACTATTTCTGCTATATCGCTTCCTACAGCTATCCGGAAGCGGACACCGCGGCTGCGCTGGAAGCACAGACCGGCGGCTTTGACCTCGGCGCAAAGACGATTGGCTCCGCGTTCCTTGACACGTCTTCCATCAACGCGCTGACCTGGATGGTCTCCTCCACGAGCGCAGCACCGGAAGCCGCGCTGAAGTTCCTTAACCTGACCTTTACGGACCCGGAAATCACCAACCTGATCATCTACGGCCTGAAGGATCGCGACTATGTTCTGAGCGCGGACGGCTTTATGAGCTATCCCGAGGGACAGGATGCCACCACCGTGCCTTACACCGCGCAGCTCTCCTGCGGCACGCTGGGTAACTTCTTCATCATGTATCCGATGGCGGGCACCAATGTGGATTCTCTCGCCTGGGAACTCGAGCAGAACCAGAAAGCCAAGACCTCCGTTGCCATGGGCTTCACCTTTGACAACAGCGCGGTCAAGACCGAGTACACCGCCGTCACCAACGTGATCGAGCAGTACCTCTA
>CAZDXW010000133.1:0-3137 GCA_964509485.1 uncultured Christensenella sp. | reverse complement strand
CTCATGCTCCGCATCCGGAATGCCGTTGATCTCGCTGAGCGCACCGTGAAAATAGACGCTGTATTCCGGCAGTGCGTCTGTTTCCGCGTCCGCATTGGGCGCGGCCTGTTGAATGGACGCGGCGACGAGGATGCCGTTGATGGTGACCACGATGGGCTGCTTTTCAGAGCTGCTCGCGGAGGAGAAGAACCCGCGCAGGGTCGCGTCGTCCCACTCCAGCTCCGGGCGGAACTTCGCGTGCGCGCCGGTGGATACGCAGACCATGTGCAGCGATATGCTGGAATAGCAGCTCGTCACGTTGTAGGACGTGCCCGGCTGCAACAGCGGCTTCACTTCGCTCCAAGGCATCCGCGAGCCGTAGGTCAGCGCAAAACCTCCCGCGCCAACGGCGAAGACGCCGCCGGTCTGTTGCGCGGCGGGCACCGCCTGCGGCGAAAAGAGCGCTTCGGAAACGGAGACGGTGGTCACGCCGTTTGCCGCGGAGAACGCGGCGAGCGCGTCCGCATCCGCCTGCTCCCAAAGCCCGTTGACGACATTGGTGGTATAGCCCAAATCCGACAGACGCGTTTCTACGCGGAGCACTTCGTCTGAACAGGCGCCAAGGGGAAAGAGAATCTGCTCCGCCAACGCAACAGGAACGCTCGCACAGAACAACAGGAGCATGAGAAGAATTCCCGCGAAACGGCGGAGCGTTCGCGCGGAAAGAATCGGTTGCAATTTGCTTGTGTTCACTGGTTTGTTCATAACGCGAAAATTATAGCACGTTTCCGAAAATTAGCCAATCCCGCCGAACGTTCGCTTTGTGATCGGAAACGAAACATCCTGTGGTATAATAAGACAAAGAGCAGGAGAGGAGGCGGTTAGGATGCGTTGTTCCTGTCAAAATTGCGGAGCCTATATGGTGCAGGACGAAAAGGGGCTGGGCAGTCGTTGCGTTTGTCCGGAGTGTTTTGCCGTCTGTAACGCCTGCATGGGCACACGGCAGAAACCCACGACGCCGGACGGGCTGCGGGAGATGCTGCTCCAGCGGGAGCGGTATGACGTTGAGCACGAAAACGACGACTAAATTTTTATATGGAACGAAAAAACGGAGTCGGTACAAAACCGGCTCCGTCTTTTTGTTGCTCTTGATTACGGCGAGGTAGGCGGGTCTACAAACCCGGTTGTCGCTGTTGGGGTAGGCGTAGGAGAAGGCGTAGGCGTTGGTGCGGCAGTTGGCACGGGTGTTGCGGTCTCCGGCGCGAACGTCGAAGGGGTTTCTGTGACGACCGGCGTTGGGGTAACGTTGACAAGACAGGTCCAGATTTCGCCCTGGTATGCCTTATAGGTCGAAACCGCGAGCTTCTCTTTTTTCACGAGCTTGCCCGCCAGATAGTAGTTCTTGTAGGACTGGTAGACGTAGCCTTTGCGTGGGGCGACGGCGGTATAGGTTTCGCCCGCGACCATCAGCGATCCATCCGCCTTTTCGGTGCCGACGGGCACTTCGATCTGCACCGGGTCGCCGGGAATGGTGTTGGTGGAAACCTCAGTGCTGGTGAGCTTGATCTCGTCGTATTCAGTGGTTGCAAACGGCAGTCCCCAAATCTCAAACGTGAGCTTGCTGCTGCTCGTCGTATAGCCGATGATGATGATCTCGCCGTTCGTGTTGTTCTTGAACTTAAAGTCGATTTCGTTGCCAACGGAGTTGATCGTAGCGTCCAGCCCCTTGTCGATATAGGTCACCGGCATGGAGTGGTTGCGACGGAAGACGATCTCCAGATCCGCCTTGACCACCGCGTTGTACAGCGTGGTCGAGAGCTGGCAGACGCCGCCGCCATATTGCGGAACAACCGCGCCGCTTTCGTAAGCATTCGCTTCCTTCCAGCCGTTGGCGGCGCTGCGCACGCCGAGTACTCCATTTGTAGAGAACGTTTCGCCGGGGGCGAGAACGGTTCCGTTGATGATTCCGGCGCCCTTCTTCACGTTGTATTTCCGCGCGCTCGGGCTCGTCGAAAAGTCCGTCGTCATGCTGGCGCGCTTGACGTACTGCCCCTGCAGCGCCGCTTTTGTGACGGTTGGCTGGGTTTCGACCACCGGAATGTTGATCGGCGTTTTCACCCCGTTGAGAATCGCGTCCGTGACCAGCGTCTGCAACGCAGCCTGATCCACCACGTGGCCGACGACCTCGTCCTTAATGGTGAGCGCATGCGTGTCCGTGTCGATACCGGTAACCGAGGCGTTGACCGCCGGAACGTCGATCTTAGCGGCGATCTGCGCAATGCTTGCGGTGAGCATGGTCATGTCGTAGCTCACCGTCAACGTAAAGGCGCGGCCGTTTGCGGCAATCTCGTCGGATTCCGCCTTCATGGTTGCGTAATCGCCGGATTTTCCGAGCTGGTATGCTTCCGTCAATACAGAATCCGTGTTGACGGAGATTGGCATGCCCGTTAGATCGAGCGGAAAAAGCTTGTTGTCGTATACGAGCTGGAGCTGGCGCTGGGAGGAGATGTTTGCCTCCGCCGCGGAGAGCGCGGTCTTCGCTTCGTCCATCGTCATGCCGCCGATGGCAATTCCATTGACCGTGATTCCCTGAAGGAACACGGTCGAGTTCGCCATCTGCTCAAATTCCTTTTGCTGCTGCTCCTGCTGGGCGCGGAGCGCTTCCTCGGCGGCAATCTGCGCGGCGGCTTCTGCGGCGGCGCGCTGTTGACTGCTCACAAAGATATAGATCAGAATCGACAGGGCTACCCCGCCGATGATGCAGAGCATAATGAGAATGCGCTTCTGCTGGCGACGCTTCTTGCGCTTCTTCGAAAGCGAACTACCGTTTGCGCGTTTCTTCGGCAGACCGAGATCCGCGATCGGCTCCAGGATGACCTCCGTTGGAGCTTCGTTGATTTGCTGCGGCGCCTGATCCGGTTGTTGCCGGCCTTGTTCCATGTAGATAACCTCCCGGGATTCTTTCGTTCGAAAGAATGCTGAACGATGATTGTTATCGAATCGATCCTCCGAACACAGAGACTGCTTTTCGGACGATTATGGATTCATATCGTTCTTTATTGTAACGGATTGGCGCTGTTTTTGCATCGATCAATTCGCACTTCGGCAGAATTGTTACAGAATGTTCATCAGAAACTTTCAGAATTGCTTCTTTAATT
>CAZDXW010000132.1:0-3260 GCA_964509485.1 uncultured Christensenella sp. | reverse complement strand
ACCGCTACATGGCCATGGATGGTCTCGCGCTTGGCGCGGTGATAGCCGAATGCCAGCCGCTTGTCGGCGGCAAGATTGATAAAGTGCAGCAGCCCGAAAAGGACTTGCTGCTCTTTGTTGTGCGGGCAAACAACGGCAACCAGCGACTGCTCGTCTGCACGCACCCGGAAAACGGCCGTCTACAGCTCACCTGCCGCAGTTACGATAATCCAATGAACGCGCCCGCGTTCTGCATGCTGCTGCGCCGCAGGCTCGTCGGCGCGCGCATCTGCTCTATTCGCCAGCTCGGCGCGGACCGCGTCTGCGAAATCATCGTGCTGGCGCGAAACGAACTCTTTGATGAAGTTTCCCTTCGTCTTATCGTTGAATTGACCGGCAAGCACGCGAACTTGCTGTTGCTGGAGCCGAACGGCGCAATTGTGGACTGTCTACGCCGCGTCTCCGCGCTCGACGACACCACGCGCATCCTGCTGCCGGGATTTCCATACGAATCGATCCCGACGCAAAACAAGCTCGATCCCTTTTCCGCTCCGAAGGAAGCGTTTTCTCCTGCGTTTCAATCGCCCGACCCGGTGCGTGCGCTGACCGGCGCGTTCGACGGCCTGTCGAAGCAGTCCGCGCAGGCGCTCGTCTCCGCCGCGCCAACCGCAGAAACGCTGCATCAGCTGCTCCAGAACATCCGAACCGGTGCATATGCCCCCTGCCTTGCATTCAACGAGGCGGGCGACCCCGTCGCCGCGCTGCCGTTTCTGCCCAGCGGGCTCTATGCTCGCGTGGAGCGGTTTCCCTCGATGAGCGAGGCGCTCGACCGGTATTATGCCGACCGGGATCTGCTCGTTCGCATTCGTCGGCACGGCGCCGCGCTGCGACACACGGTTTCGACCGCGCTGAGCCGCGCGCAGAACAAGTACGCCGCCTTTCTGGAAACGATTCAGCAGTCGGACTCGCTCGATACCGCACGCCAGAACGGCGAACTGCTGCTCTCGAACCTGCACCGTGCAACGCCCGGCCTCAGCGAGTTGATTGTCGACGACTATTTTGTCGATCCCCCCGCCCGCCGCGCAATTCCGCTCGACCCGGCCTACAGCATGCAGGAAAACGCCAAGCGCTATTTCAAGCAATACCGCAAGGGCAAGCTGACGAAAGCCTATGCCGAGTCGCAGATCGATTCTCTGGCTGCCGAGGTAGCGTATCTCGAAGGGCAGCTGGAAAACATCGACAAGTGCGAGACGCTCTTTGAGTTGAGTGAGATTAAAGAAGAATTAATCCGCGAGCGCTACCTGCGCCCGGAGAAAGCACACGCGGCAAAGCCAGCAAACAAGTCCTCCGCGCCCATGCGCTTTGTCTCCAGCGACCAGATTCCGATCTATGTCGGCAAAAACAACCGCCAGAACGACGCGCTGACCTTGCAGACCGCCCGCTCGGACAATCTCTGGCTGCACGTCAAGAACATGCCCGGTTCGCACGTGATCGTGGACTTTTCCGGAGAACCGCCGGAAGCTACCCTGCGGGAAGCGGCAATGCTCGCGGCGTACTTTTCGCAGGCAAAGACTTCCTCCAACGTGCCCGTGGACTACACGCTGCGCAAGAACGTAAAAAAACCCTCAGGCGCGCGCCCCGGCATGGTGATCTATACGACAAACCGCACGCTCTACGTTACGCCGGAACCCTCCCGCATCCTTGCCCTGCGCGCGGATTCCTGACGATTTCTTTCCGTTTGTCAAACCGTTGAGAGTTGTTCGCTCTTTGTGAACACTCTGTGGAAAAACGCTGCGCGCCGTTTCGCTTTGTTGCGCGAATGTTTGCCATCCCGTATAATGTCCCTAGATAACCCCATTCTACTGCATAAGGAGAACACAAGATTTGTCTCGTATTGCACAGATCTTTCAAAATCCGCTTCAGCTACTCTACACGCTGCCGGCCATCCTGATTGGCCTGACCGTGCATGAGTGGGCGCATGCCTACGCCGCCTATCGCCTCGGTGATCCGACCGCGCGGAACCTCGGTCGCATGACGCTCAACCCCCTTGCCCACGTCGACATCTTCGGCTTTCTGATGCTGATTCTCGTCGGCTTCGGCTGGGCAAAACCCGTACCGGTCAACCCCCGTAACTTTAAGAACTACAAGCGGGACGATATCATCGTTTCCCTCGCGGGCATCGTGACCAATGTGATCGTTGCGTTCCTGTTTTCGTTTGTCTATGTGGCAGGCGTGCTCAAATGGGGGCTTGGCACGAACACGGCGTTTCTGAGCATCTTTGGCGCGATCATCTCAATCAATCTCGCGCTTGCAATCTTCAACCTGATTCCGATCTATCCGCTGGACGGGTCGCATGTGCTCGAGAGCCTGCTGATTCGAAAGATTCCGCGGTTCTTCATGTTCCTGCGCCAGTACGGCCAGTGGATTTTGATCCTTCTTCTGTTTACGGGGCTGGTCTCCACCGTGCTTGGATACTTGATCTCCGCCATCTCCGGCGGGTTCTTCGCAGTTGCCGCCTGGTTTATCAATCTCTTTTAAGAACGTATGGCATATACCGTTCAGATCACGCAATTTGAAGGGCCGCTCGATCTGCTGCTGCATTTGATTGAGGAAGCCGAGGTGGACGTTAAGGACATCTTCGTTTCCGAGATCACGGCGCAGTATCTTTCCTATATGAATCAGCTCGACGAGTTGGACATGGACACCGCCAGCGAGTTTTTAACGATGGCGGCGACGCTTCTCTACATCAAGTCCCGCCAGCTTCTGCCCCGCCCGCCCAAGGAGGACGAAGAGGAAGAAAGCCCGGAGGAACTGCTGATTCGGCAGCTGCGCGATTACAAGGCGTTTAAGGAAGCGAGCGAAAAGCTCAAGTCGCTCTTCGAGTTCGCGCGGGAAAGCTGCGCGCGCCTGCCGGAGGACGTTCCCCTGCCGCCCAAGGAAGTGGCGCTGGACAACACGACGATGGACGGACTGTTTGCGGCGTTTATGGAGATGCTTTCGCGCAAGAAGGACGCGCCGGAGGTCATCCGTTCCCAGCATGTGAACCCGGACCGCTACACCGTCCGTTCGCAGACGGGCAAGATTCGCTCGATCCTGCTGGAAAAATCCGCCGTTACGTTTGAAGAACTCTTTTCGCCGGAAGCGGAGCGCACGGAGATTATTACGACGTTTATGGCGCTGCTAGAGATGATTGCGCGCGGCGAGATACTGCTCAAGCAGAAGGCGCCGTTCGCGCCCATTCGCATCAGCGCGGACAAGCTCCTGCTCGACGACGATTCCTA
>CAZDXW010000131.1:0-3315 GCA_964509485.1 uncultured Christensenella sp. | reverse complement strand
GGCAGTATTCGCCCATGCACTTCCACTGGAGCAAGATGGAGGACATCATCAACCGTGGCGGCGGCAACGTGCTCATTCGCGTCTACAATTCCACGCCCGATGAGCGGTTTGACACCAGCGACGTCACGCTGCATTGCGACGGGCGCGAATTCACCGTTCCCGCGGGCACGCAGATTCGCCTCACGCCCGGCGAGAGCATTGCGATTCAACCGTACCTCTACCACGATTTCACCGTGGAGGCGGGCACCGGCCCTGTGCTGCTCGGCGAGGTTAGCATGTGCAACGACGATGTGCACGACAACCGGTTTTACGAGCCGCTGGGTCGTTTCTCGACCATTGAGGAAGACGAAGCGCCCTATCGCCTGCTCTGCAACGAGTACCCGAGCGCAACATAAATAAACTTTCCTGCTTGCGGGATCGAATCTCAAGATAAAGGACGACTACATGGCAAAGATCAAACTGGCCGCGCTGGACGTGGACGGAACGCTGATTCGGCGCGACCTCTCGCTCTCCAAGGCGGTGGAACAAGCCCTCCAATCCCTGCACGACGCTGGCGTCGAGGTGGCAATTGTCACCGGGCGCACAATGGGCGAACTGCTTCACTTTCGAAAACTGCTTCCGTGGATTCGTTATTTCGTGGTCAGCAACGGCTCCGTCGGGCTGGACGCGGAGCGGAACGTCCGCTTTTACGAAAAGCTCCTGCCGCTGGACATTGCCCGCGCGGTGGAGCGCGAGGCGCGCAAGTACCCCGTGATGACCGAGGTGTATACCGAAGGCATGTCCTACGTCAACCGCGATTGCTGGGAGCACAGCGAGCTGTATACGGCGGAGTTTTTACATCACTTTTCGCTGGCGGACGGGCGCGTTCCGGTGGAAAGCGTCGGCACGCTGCTGGACGAACGCACAGAAGACATCGAAAAGCTCTACATCTCGTTTCGGGAGATCGAGGACTTGCCAAAGCTTCGCGCGTTTTGTGAAACGTTCCCCGTCGATCTCGTCGTTTCGATTCACGACGGGCTTGAGGTGAACCAAAAGGGCGTCGAAAAGGGCAGCGGGCTTCTCGCGCTGTGCGACTACCTCGGCATATCGCCGGAGGAGACCGCCGCGGTTGGGGACGGCATGGCGGACGTGGCGATGTTCCGCCGGGTCGGGCTGTCCATCGCGATGGAAAACGCGCTGGACTCCGTTCGCGAGAGCGCGGATCTTGTCGCACCGGACAACGACCTTGACGGCGCGGTTTGGGCAATTGAGCAGATATTAAACGCGCGTTAAAGCGCTGCAATTCTAAAATATTACGACAGGAGAAGGATGACCATGAAGAACCGCTTGGTGTTTGTTGGCAGTTACACGCAGGATATCATTCTCGGCACGGGCGAGCTCGTGCCCGGCAGCGGGGACGGTGTCACCGTCTATCGCATGGACGACGCGGGCCACTTGACCCGTCTCTTCGCAACGGGCAAGCCAAACCCAACCTATCTGGCGCTGAGTTCGGATCAGCGGTTTCTCTACACGGTCAACGAGCTGAAGGAGTATCACGAAGAGGCTTCCGCCGCCGTTTCCGCCTACGCCATTCACCCGGACACCGGCGAGCTCACGTTTCTCAACCGCCGCATGACCGGCGGCGGGGACGCCTGCTGCCTCACCGTTGCGCAGAACGATTCCTATGTTATGGTTGCGAATTTCACCGGCGGCAGCTTCTCTATCTTCCCCATTCTTGCGGACGGTAGCCTCGGTACGGCTTCGTGCTTCATTCAGCACTACGGCCACAGCGTGAATCCGGCGCGGCAGGCCAGCCCGCATGTGCACCAGATTTCGCCCGATCCGCTCGGCAAGCACCTGCTCGTCGCCGACCTCGGCACGGACGAGATCTCCGTCTACGGCATCAACTGGGCCACCGGCTGCGTCACGCCGAACGCCGCGCCCGCCATCCGCGTGGACGCGGGAGAAGGCCCGCGCCAGTTCATCTTTGATCCGAGCGGCAGGTACCTCTACCTCGTCACCGAGCTTGGCAACACCGTCCGCGTTTACGACTACGACAGCAACAGCGGCGCCGCGCGGTTCTTGCAGACGCTGCCAACGCTGCCGAATGACTGCGTGCCGGACACCATCTCCGCCTGCATCAAGCTGCACCCGAACGGCAAGTTCCTCTACGCGAGCAACCGCGGCTACGACAGCATCGCCAGCTACCGCGTCCAGCCGGACGGCACGCTGACCCCGCTTTCCATCCAGCAGACCGGCGGAAAAACCCCGCGCGACTTCAACATTACGCCGGACGGCAAGTTCCTGCTCTCCGGGTTCCAGGATTCCAACGAGCTGATCCTCTACGCCATCGACCCGCTCAACGGGCAGTTGACCGAGATCGAGCGCACGGTCAGCAACTCCGCAACCGCGGTTCTGTTTGCGGACTACGAATAACGCTAACACGCGCAAAAAGGCCGTTCGGCACCCGCCGAACGGCCTTTCTTTGTCCCCCATATCCCTTTTGTGAAAAGCTGACCGCTGTTTACGCGTTCATCGCGCGCGCAAAGTCGGCAATCGCCTGCGGGTTTGCCTCGGGCGGCTTAGTCCCGTCCTTTGCGCCCGCCTTCTGCATCATGTTCGCAATGAACTTATGCATGGGTTTCATGCGGTTCGTGCGCAGTTCGCCGCCAAAGCAGCCGGCGGTTTTCGCGTGCTTGCGCAGCGATTCCGGAAACGATGCGGCCATGGTCTGCTCCAGATTCTGCGGCAACCCGCAACAGAGAAACAGGCCGAGCGGCTTTTGCAGCAGTTCGCTCTCGTGCGCCGCGCAGAAGGCGGAGACCTGCGCCTGTACTTTGCCCATATAGATCGACCCGCCGACGGCAACCGCGTCGTAGTCCGCAAGGTTCGGCGCGGTCTGTTTGGCGAGATCGACCAGCGTCACTTCCCCGTTGAGTTGTTGTTTCAGGCTCGCCGCGCAGTCCGCGGTAAAGCCATATTGCGTTGCGTATACGATGAGTGTGTTCATTTGTATTCCCCTTCTTGCGCGGTCTGCGCGGTTTCGTTTTTGTTTTATTTCATCTTCTGTGTGTTCTGCCAAAGATGCAGCAGCGTGTTTCGCGCGCCGCGCACGTCCGCGTCCGGCACATCCGAAAAAGCCTCTTTCATGAACTGCTCCCCCGCCTGCTGCGTGTCCTCGGCGAATGCACGGCAAACATCGGTCAGCATGAGTCGCGTCGTTCGCGCGTCCCGCGCGTCCTTCTCCATGCGGACAAACCCGCTGCGCTCCAAATTCTTCGCAATCTGTTTCACGTTCTGGTGCGAGGTGCCCATTGCCGCGGCAACCTGCGAAAT
>CAZDXW010000130.1:1575-3368 GCA_964509485.1 uncultured Christensenella sp. | reverse complement strand
TCCTTCCCCTCCACTTCGAGCAGCGCGCAGGAATGCTGGCTGCCCGCTCGCGGCAGGGAAAGGCTGCCGGGGTTGATGATTAGAATCTCGCCGTCCGCGCGAAGCAGCGGTTCGTGCGTGTGCCCAAAGAGCACCGCGGCGCAGTGGTTGTCCCGCGCGCGCTGCGCCATCTGGCCGGTGGTGTAGTACCTGTCCCCGTGGACGAGCATCAGCCAAACGTCCTCGACGCGTTCGATGCGCTGCTTTGGGTAGACGCTGCCACTGTCGTTGTTGCCGCGCACCGCGAAGTATGGCACGCCGCCCAGCGCTTCGGCAACCTGCTCCGCGTCCAAAGCAAAATCACCCAAATGGAACACCAAATCCACCTTGCCAAGGCGCTCGACGGCAAACGGAAGCCACTTGAACGAATGATGCGTGTCCGCAAACACCGCCACTCGCGTCATGCCTGCTCCCGCCGCAGCATCTCCTGCAGCGCCTCGAGCGCGCGCTTTCGATGGCTCACCGAGTTCTTCTCCTCCGCGCTGAGCTCGGCAAACGAGCGATCAAACGGCGGATAGTAGAAATACGGATCGTAGCCAAAGCCGTTGCTGCCGCGCGCTTCGTTGAGCAAAATCCCTTCTACGGTGCCGAGCACGCAGATCGTCTCCTTGCCCTGCCGCGCGAGCGCGACGGCGGAGGCAAACCGGCAGGTGCGCTTGTCCCAGGGAACGCCCGCCATGTCGCGCATGAGCTTTGCGTTGTTGTCCGCGTCGTTGTGCCCTTCCCCCGCGTACCGCGCGCTGTAGACGCCCGGCGCGCCGTCCAGCGCGTCCACGATCAGGCCGCTGTCGTCCGCAAGAGCGGCGGGAAAGCCGGAAAGGCGCATTACTTCCTCCGCCTTCTTGATCGCGTTTGCCTGAAAGGTGTCCCCGTCCTCTACGACGTCGATCTCCAAACCCGCCTGCTTGAGCGTCTGCATGTTTGGAAAGTCCGCGCCGAGAATCTCGAAGATTTCGCGCATTTTGTGCGCATTGTTCGTCGCCAAAATCAATTTCATGCGGAGATTATAGCAGAACGGCAGCCATCCCGTAAAGGGAAACAAAACACAAACATTCGTTCTTTTCGTTTTACGGGTTCAAACCTCGTGTCCGGCTATGGTATAATAATCCGAACGATCTTTGGGGGAACAACATGGACTTATCAACGCTCAACGACAGACAACGCGAAGCGGTGCAGACGACCGAAGGGCCGCTGCTCGTTCTGGCCGGCGCGGGCAGCGGAAAAACGCGCGTGCTCACGCACCGGATCGCCTATTTGATTCACGAAAATGGCGTCGCGCCCTGGAACATCCTCGCGCTGACGTTTACGAATAAGGCCGCGGGCGAGATGCGCGAGCGCGTCGGCAAGCTCGTTGGCACCGGCGTCAACGACATGTGGGTCATGACGTTCCACTCCGCCTGCGCGCGCATTCTGCGCAGCGAAATTGAGGCGCTGGGCTACGAGCGCACCTTCGTCATCTACGACGACGCGGATCAGCAGTCGCTATTGAAGAAGATCATTCGCGACCTGAACATGAACGAAAAGATGTTTACGCCGCGCGAGCTTTCGAGCCGCATCTCCGAAGCGAAGAACCAGTCGCTCGACGCAATGCAGTTCTTTCGCGACTCCTACGCGAACAAGGAGATTGTTCGCGCCTATGTTGCCTATCAGCAGCAACTCAAGCTCTGCAACGCGCTGGACTTTGACGACCTGCTGCTGCTCACGCTCCAGCTCTTTGTCCGTTTTCCGGAGGTGCTGGAAAAATACCGCCGGAA
>CAZDXW010000130.1:0-1475 GCA_964509485.1 uncultured Christensenella sp. | reverse complement strand
TCCCGCAAGAAAAAGGAACTCTGGACGGAGAAGGCGGGCGGCGAACCGATTGACGTCTACGAGGCGATGGACGAGCGGGACGAAGCGAACCGCATCTGCAACCGCATTCTCGAAGGCGCGCGCTACGGCGAGCGGCGGTACGACGACTACGCGATTCTCTACCGCACGCACGCGCAGAGCCGCGTCATTGAAATGTACCTGCAAAGCTACGACATCCCCTACCGCGTCTACGGCGGACTCTCGTTCTTCCAGCGCGCGGAGGTCAAGGACATCGTCGCCTACCTGCGGCTTTTACAGAACTCGGCGGACGACATCGCGTTTCTGCGCATCATCAACGTCCCCCGCCGCGGCATCGGGGACACGTCCATCGACGCGCTGCAATCGTTCGCCAGCGAGCGCACGCAGCCGCTGCTGCACGCAATTTTGCAGTTGCACGACGGCGACCTGCCGAAAGCGCGCGACAAATTCGTCAACTTCGCGCAGATGCTGTCGGACGTCTATGCGCAATTCGGCGTAAAGTCCTTTCCGGATGTGGTTGAATACCTGCTGGAGATTATCGGTTACGACGCGTACCTGCAGGCCGACCGCAAGGAGAACTACGAGGCGCGCGCGGACATCGTGAAGGAGTTCGTCGGCTACATTCGCGAGTTCACGGAATCGCTCGACGAAACCAAGGTGGACGTGCTCACCGCGTTTTTGGAAAACGTCGCCCTGTTCTCCGCGACAGACGACGTGGACGAGCAAAACGGCCGCGTGTCCATGATGACGCTGCACAGCGCGAAGGGCCTGGAGTTTCCCGTCGTGTTCCTCTGCGGGTTGGAGGACGGATTGTTCCCCTCCATGCAGTCGATCTACGAACCGGATAAATTGGAAGAGGAGCGGCGGCTCTGCTACGTTGGCATCACCCGCGCGCGGGAAAAGCTCTATCTTTCCCACGCAAAGCAGCGCCTTCTCTATGGAAAGATTACCCCCGCGATGCCCTCCCGCTTCTTAACAGAGCTGGAGGAAGCGCTGCCCGCCGAAGCGAAACCCGCGCCGAAGCCGACCCAGCTCAAGAGCGCACCCCCGCAGCAGGCATTCGGCATTTCGGTGCACTCGCTCAAAGGTAGCGGAGGTAGCGCCACGCAGCCGATGATGCAGCGCAATCCCGCGCAGCCAGAGCCGAGACCGCAGGAAGCAGACGTGAACTACTCGCCGGGGCAGCGCGTTCGCCACAAGGCATTTGGCGAAGGCACCGTGCTCGCGGTGCACGGCAGCGGCGCATCGGCAATTGTGGAAATCGCGTTTGACAACGGCGCGAACAAAAAGTTTGCTTCGGCGTTTGCGCCGATCGACGTGCTATAAAAATTGGGAGGCGGATTTCGATGACCCGTCAGGAAGAGTTAACCCAACAGCTCGTGCGCTATGCCGAGGCGTATTATGATTCGGACGCGCCGGTCATTTCGGACGCGGAGTACGACGCGCTCTATGACGAG
>CAZDXW010000129.1:0-3684 GCA_964509485.1 uncultured Christensenella sp. | reverse complement strand
ACAGCTTTCCGACCCCGAAACGGTTCGTTACGACAAGATTCGGCTTGCGCTGTCCAAGGACTTCGCCTACGTCGGATCGAGCGGTTACCTGCTGCCGTATTCCGACATCGGCTGGCTCTACAAGCGTACGCAGCGCAACCACGGCATCACCGTCGCAACCCAGCTCATGGCGGGAACGATCTACGGAAAGACCGTCTACATCGCGCCGCGGCTCGCGACGGACGAGTTCATCACCAGCGTTGCGCAAAAGGTGCTCGCCAAGAACCCGAACTGCCTGATTGGGTATTCGTTTGATCTGGCGAAGACCTATTATCAGCGCGTGAGGGAGTATAAGGCGAACAATCCGAAGTAACGGGTGCAAATTATAAACAGGGTCGGAAGAAAGAGGTTCGCGTCAGCGAGCCTCTTTTGCATGAAATCGACAAGCATGTATATCCCGATTCGTGCTGATATCTACTTTCAAAAGCAATGAATTGCGTTTTTCACGATTAATTCCAGTACAATAAACCGTTTTCTTCAAAATTGCGGCTAAAACTCTTGACGCTATGCCGTTTTAAAGCTATGTTGATAACAGGATTTGTTTGTATTAACGAGGAGGTTTCTACAATGATTCCAACAAAAGTTCAGGAAAGACTAATTGCAGGTATCAAAAAATACCAACCAATCATATCCCGTGCGCAAGACAGAGATATTAATGAGAGTGATACCGTTACGATTATTACGGACATCTTTGAGTCTGTATTCGGTTATGACAAATTCTCTGAAATTACTTCTGAACTCGCAATTAAGAAAACGTTTTGTGATTTAGCTATTAAACTCGACGGCGAAACGAGATTACTAATAGAAGTGAAAGCAGCTGGAATCGAGCTTAAGGAACAGCACATCCAGCAAGCGGTGAATTATGGCTCAAACTCCGGGCTTGAATGGGTTGTCCTCACCAACGGGGTAATGTGGAAAATCTATAAAATCATCTTTACAAAACCGGTCGATACTGATTTTGTCTACGAGTTTGATTTTAGAAAGCTCAACAGTAAAAAGCCAGGCGATCTTGAAATGCTTTATTACTTGACCAAGGAAGCATTGGGTAAAACAAATAAAAACTCACTGGAAGAGTTACATACGCAAAAAATGCTTGTCAATAGATTCATCATTGGGCAACTATTGCTCTCCGAGCAAGTTGCAAGTGTAGTCCGAAAGATGCTGAAAACAATGGCTGGTGACGCAAAAGTTACACTTGAGGATGTCCAACAGATCATCGAAGATGAAGTAATTAAGCGCGAAGTTCTGGATGGAGATAAAGCCATTGAAGCACATAAGAAGGTCGTCAAAGCAACGGCTGAGCATGTAAAAGCTAAGGCTGTTGCCACTACAGAGAATTAAATATGGTTAACCGGATTATCCGACCACTTTTTCAGCTAGACACTGTTCTTGATTTAAGCATATTTACGACTCTCGTCTGAAACTATCGAAAGAACAAGCATTGTTCTATCAAAGTTCCAACTCCCTCAAACTCTCAAACACATGCCCGTCAATCTCCAGTCGTTTCGCCAGAAGCTGCTGGAGTTTCTTTTTGTGGAGTTTGTTGAACTCCCGGTCGCCGTACTTGTCGTCCCCCAGCACCGGATGCCCGGCGGCCGCCATCTGCACGCGAATCTGGTGCGTCCGTCCCGTGAACAGCTCAATCTCGACGAGGCTCGTCTCCCCGTTCGTTTGCAGCAGGCGATAGCTTAGCTCACAGCGCAGCGCGCCCGGCTCCCCCTCGCGGCAAACCTGAACGAACGAATCGTCCGCATTCTTCACGACCCAGTGCACGAGCCGACCGGTGGATTCCGGCACGCCGCGCACGATCGCGTGGTAGATTTTGCGCAGTTCATGCGTGAAAAACAGCTCCTCATACCGCGCCGCGGCTTCCTCCGTCCGCGCAAAGAGCACGAGCCCTTCCGTATTCGCGTCCAGCCGGTGCACGGGAAACACACTCTCAAAGAGCGACTCCAGCTCGCCGAGCAGCTCGCCTTCCGTCTCCACGCCCGCGTGCTTGTCCACAACGACGCAATCCCCGTCGAGGTACACGCCCCGGCAAACGGAAAACGCGGGCAGCAGCGCAATCTGCGCGGAAAACATACTCTCGCTCCAGGGCGGCGCGGAGAAGAACGTCATGCTCTCCTTGAGCGTGGGATGCGACAGGGTCAGCGCATACGCCCAGAGGCGAATCTGCTCGCCCGCCTGCTCCCCCGTTCCATAACGCTGGTCGCCCACGATGGGGTACCCCGCGTGCATGAGCTGCACGCGAATCTGGTGCGGTCGTCCGGTGCCAAGCTCAATGTCGAGCATGGCGGTGTCCTCCGCCTGACATAGCAGCGCATAGCTCAACCGCGCCTGTTTTGCGCCTTCGGTTTCCGGCGGCACAACGCGCGAGGAAAAGGTCGTTTCGTCCTTATAGAGCCAGTCCGTGAGCGTTTCCTTCGACTTCGGTCGCCCGTGAACGATGGCGCAGTAGCGCTTCTTGGCCTCGCGGGAGGCAAACTGCGCGCTGAGCCGCGCCGCCGCCTTGCTCGTCTTGGCAAACACCATGGCCCCGCCAACGGGGCGGTCGAGCCGGTGCACGAGGCCGAGATAGACCTCGCCGGGCTTGTCGTACCGCGAGCGGATGTAGCTTTTGAGCAGCGTCAACAGATCGGGGTCGCCCGAAGCGTCCGCCTGCACGGGCAGGTTGACGGGCTTCTCCACCACGAGCAGATGGTTGTCCTCGTAGAGGATGCGAATGCCGCTGTCGGTTCGCTCCTCTTTTCGGAATTTCTTTTCGTTCGGACGCTCCTCCATACGCGCTTATCCCTTCGGCGTCCAGCGGCCGCTCGCGCCGCAAGGCAACGTCAGGCGGTCCCGCTCAATCGGCAGGCCGACCTCGTCCGAAACGGCGTTTCCCGCGGGCAGCGCCACGCGAAGCACGTTACTGAGCACGCTCGGCGCAAGGCCGGTGGTATACGAATTGATCAGGAAGAACGCGGGCGTATCGCTCAAGAGCGCCGCGCAGTCCGCGACGATTGGATATAGATCGTCCTCAATCTTCCAGAGCTCGCCCGTCGGCCCGCGCCCGTAGCTCGGTGGGTCCATAACGATTCCGTCGTACTTGCTGCCGCGGCGGATTTCGCGCTTGACGAACTTGGCGCAGTCGTCCACGATGTAGCGAATGGGCGCGTCAGCCAGTCCGCTCGCCTCGGCGTTGTTCTTTGCCCAGGCGACCATGCCCTTTGCCGCGTCCACGTGCACAACCTCCGCGCCGGACGCCGCGCAGGCAACCGTCGCACCGCCGGTGTACGCAAAGAGGTTCAGCACCTTTGGCGCGCGGGTGTTTGTACGCTTCCAGCGATCCAGCTCGCCGCGCATCCAGTCCCAGTTGACCGCCTGCTCGGGAAAGAGGCCGGTGTGCTTGAACCCGGTCGGGCGAACAAGAAACGTTAAATCGCGGTAGGAAATCGCCCACTGCTCCGGCAGCTGCGTTTGAAACTCCCAGTGCCCGCCGCCGGTATCGGAGCGCAGATACACCGCGTCCGCCGCGTGCTCCTGCATCGGCCAGACGGCCTGCGGGTCCGGGCGCAGCAGGGTGACCTGCTTCCAGCGCTCGAGCTTCATGCCGCCGCCTGCGTCCAGCACGCGAAAATCTTGCCATTGGTCGGCTAAAAACAT
>CAZDXW010000128.1:0-3749 GCA_964509485.1 uncultured Christensenella sp. | reverse complement strand
CTGCGCTTGTCATTGGAATCAGAAGCATTCTCTTTTTTGAAATCTGTATTGTTGCAATTGTGTTTGCCGTGATTGCGATTTTGCGTAGTCGAAGAGGAAAGAAGTAATGATTATACGGAACAAAGAGTAATGCAAACAACGCCCGGCTTTCGCCGGGCGCTGCTGTTTTTGTAAGCTGTTGCTTCTATCATCAGTACGATTACTTGCTTTCGCCTTTTTTCAGGTGGCCGTGTCCGTGGCAGTAGATCTGGCGGTTGTCGAGCGCCCACTGCCGCTCGGAGAACGCGCCGACGGACACGCCGGAGAGCGCGTCAAACATTTCGTACATCTTGCTGTCGAGAAGGTCGATCTCCGCGAGCACTTCCGCCTCCGGGAACATCGGCAGTTTCGGGCTGCCGAACTCCGCCTGCCCGTGGTGCGCAAGCAGCATGTGTTCCACGAGCATCGCCGTCTCTTCCGGCACGCCGAGCAGCTCGCAGGCGGCGGCGACGTCCGAAATGCCAATGGAAATATGCCCGACGAGCTGACCCAGCGCGGTGTACCCGCTGGCGATGCCCAGTTCGCCCGTGTCCAGCTCCTTGAGCTTGCCAATGTCGTGCAGAATCATGCCGGAGTAGACGAGGTCGGCGTCCAGCGCGGGGTAGATTTCGAGGATCGCTTTTGCGAGCTTCGTCAGCGTCCAGGTGTGGTGCAACAGTCCCCCGCGCGTTGCGTGGTGCAGCTTGACCGCCGCAGGATAGAACAGGAGTTTCTCCTTGTTTTCGCGCAGCAGGTATTGCACGAGCCGACGCAGGTCGTCGTCCGAAAAATGCTCCGCAAGGGAGAAGAGCTCGTCGTAGAGCCATTCCGGATCGAACGGCGAGCAGGGCAACAGCTTTGCCATATCGACCGCATCCTCCGGCGTGACCCGACGGATTTTGTCGATTTTGAGCTGCTCGGTGTCCTTCCAGAGCGTAATGGAACCGCGCACCTTGACGACGTCGTTTGCGTCGTAAACGCCGTGCAGTTCCCGACTATAATCCCAGAGCTTGGCGGCGCACTCGCCCTCGCAATCCGCGAAGATGAAGTCGAGATACTCCGTGCCCTTGACGTTGGTTTTGACGCTGACGCTTTTGACGATGCAGAAGCCTTCAAACGACGAACCGTTGCTTTCGTTGAGTAAGCGCATGCGGCTCATGGAACAGTCCCCCTTGTGCAGATCCCCGTCGGATCGGTTTTTTCCAGTATATCATACTCCGGCGGGTCGCGGGCAAGTTTCGTATCCGCGCGCCGCGTTGCGAGGATTGGCCGGGTGTGGTAAAATGCGCGTGTGCAAGGCGCGAACAGCTTTCGCGCCAATGCGGACGGGAAGATTGAGTATTCTATGACAAAGGAAACACAAATGTACGATATCGTGGTCATCGGCGCGGGGCACGCGGGCGTGGAAGCCGCGCTTGCCTGCGCCCGAATGGGGCAAAAGACGCTGATGATCACACTAAATCTGGACTCGGTGGGGCTCATGCCCTGCAATCCGGCCATTGGCGGCACCGGAAAGGGGCATCTGGTTCGCGAGATCGATGCGCTGGGCGGCGAGATGGGGCTTGCCGCGGACGACACGCTGATTCAGATGCGCATGCTCAACACCGGCAAGGGCCCCGCGGTGCACTCGCTCCGCGCGCAGATGGACAAGCGCCGTTACCACGAGCGCGTGAAACGCGCGCTGGAGGAGCAATCGAATTTGACGCTTGCGCAGGGCGAGGCGAGCCGGTTCTTGACCGAAAACGGGCGCATCTCCGGCGTGGAAACGGCGGAGGGGTTCCGCTACGCCTGCCGGGCGGCGGTGGTCTGCACCGGTGTCTACATGAAGAGCCGGATTCTGATTGGCGATTTTTCGCGAAACAGCGGACCCGCAGGGCTGCTGCGCTCGGAGACGCTTTCGGATGCGCTCAAGGAACTCGGCGTTCCGCTCCAGCGCTTCAAAACGGGCACGCCCGCGCGGGTCAACGGCCGCTCGCTCGACTACGACGAGATGGAGCGGCAGGACGGCGACGTCCCGACCCCCGCGTTCTCGTTTCTCAACGGCAGGCTGGAGCGCGAGCAAACGCCCTGCTACCTGACCTATACCAACGCGGAAACGCACCGGATCATTCAGGAAAACCTGCACCGATCCGCGATGTACAGCGGAAAAATCAACGCAACGGGCACGCGCTACTGCCCCAGCATTGAGGACAAGATCGTCCGCTTTGCGGACAAGGAGCGCCACCAGATTTTCATTGAGCCGGAAGGGCAAACGACGAACGAGATGTACGTGCAGGGCATGAGCACGAGCCTGCCCGGAGACGTTCAGATTGCGATGCTGCGCTCCATGCCGGGTCTGCACCGCTGCGAGGTGATGCGCCTTGGCTACGCCATTGAGTACGATTGCATCGACCCCACCGCGCTGACGCATACGCTGAACATCCGCGCCGTGCCGGGCTTATACTGTGCGGGGCAGATCAACGGCACAAGCGGCTATGAAGAAGCCGCCGCACAGGGGCTGCTCGCGGGCATCAACGCGGCACTGTATTGCCGCAATGAGGAACCGCTGACGCTGGGGCGCGACGAAGCGTACCTCGGCGTGCTTGTGGACGATCTTTCGGTGAAAGGCACGCCGGAGCCCTACCGCATGATGACCTCGCGCTGCGAGTATCGCCTGCTGCTAAGGCAGGATAACGCGGATGAGCGGCTGACCGAAAAGGCGCTTCGAACGGGACTGATTTCGCCGGAGCGGCACGAGCGCCTGCTGCGCAAACAGGAACGGGTGCAAGCTGCGCTCAATTCGCTCGGCAAACTCGTTCCGCCGGACGAAGCGCTCAAGCAGCTTCTTTCCGAGCGCGGCGAGAGCGTTCCGCAAAACGGGGTAAAGCTCTTCGATCTGCTCAAGCGCGCGAACATCTGCTATACGGATTTGCTTTCGGTTTACAATTCGCTCTCCCCGCTGGACTGGGAGACGGAGGAGCGCGTCGAAACCCTCGCGCGTTACGACGGCTACATTCAAAAGCAGCTCGATCAGGTTGCGCGAAACCGCGCGCTGGAGAACACCCCGCTCCCGCAGGACGTGGACTACCTAACGCTGGACGGCCTGCGCCTCGAAGCGCGGCAAAAGCTGAACAAGCACAAGCCCGCGAACATCGGCATGGCGAGCCGCATCTCAGGCGTCACCCCGGCGGACGTGAATGTGCTGCTCATCTACCTCAAGCGGGGATTTCACGCCGCGAAAACGGAGGATAATACATGATGCAGGAGATTCTGAAAAAGCTCCGTCCCGAGCTGAATGAAACACAACTTCGCCAGTTTGAAACCTACTATACTATGCTGGTCGACTGGAACACGCGCGTGAACCTGACCGCGATTACTCAGCCGGAGGACGTCGCCAACAAGCACTTTGTCGACTCGCTCGCCGCCGAGCCGTATCTGATTTCGGGCGCGAGCGTTGCGGACGTTGGCACGGGTGCGGGTTTTCCCGGCATTCCGCTGCTGATCGTTCGACCGGATCTTAAACTTACATTGATGGACAGCCTGCAAAAACGACTGGTGTTTCTGGAGGCGGTGCTTAACGAGCTAGGGCTGTCTGCGGAGTGCGTGCATGCGCGCGCGGAGGACGCGGGGCAGAACCCGCGCTATCGCGAAAAGTTCGACGCGGCGCTTTCCCGCGCGGTGTCCGCGCTGCCGGTGCTCTGCGAACTGACGCTGCCGCTCGTGAAGGTCGGCGGGGTCAGCATTGCGTACAA
>CAZDXW010000127.1:0-3854 GCA_964509485.1 uncultured Christensenella sp. | reverse complement strand
AGCGTGCTCGGCGCGCGCTGCAACCGCAACAGCGGCATTCTGGAGCTCTTCGGCAGCATCGCGGGATTCGTCCCCTACTTTGGGCTGCTCACGGACGAAGGACGCAAGGCAACCTGGATCGTCGAGATCCAGACGACCGGGAAGCCGGAGGCGCAGATTCTCGGCAGCGCGATCGGCATGAAGGTTATGGAGGACGTTCCCTACGTCAAGGGGCTCACGAAGTTCATCGGCACCGAGCTCAACGACGATGCAACCGCCTACCTCAAGGACTTTGGCGCGGCGACGGCGAGCAACGGCGCAGTCGGTCTCTATCACATCGAAGATCTGACGCCGGAAGCAGTCGAACAGGGCGAACGGCTGATTGCCAAGGACGCGAAGGTATACGTCATTGACGACGCGGAACTGAAACGGGTCAAGCAGAGCTACCCGATCATGTGGAAGGACGTCAACGCGACCCCGAAGCTCTGCTTTGTCGGCTGCCCGCATCTTTCGCTCAAGCAACTGCACGACTGGACGAACGCGCTTTCCGAAGCGCTTGCCAAGGAAGACCGCAGCAGGGTCACGATCCCCACCGTGTTTACCTCGCCCGTCGCAGTGCAGCGCGAGTTTGAGCAAACGCCGGACTACGCAAAGCTCAAGGACATGGGCGTGATTGTCTCTTACATCTGCCCGCTCATGTACATGAATAATCCGCTCTGCGGTAAGATGCCGGTTGTCACAAACTCCAATAAACTGCGCACCTATACGAGCGCGCGGTATCATACGGACGCGGAGATTCTGAGCATTCTCTCGAAGGGAGGCAACTGATATGGCAAAGACCTTTCAGGGGCGCGCGGTCGTCCCCGGCAACACCTCCGCAACGGCGCTAGTCTCCCGCAAGGGGTTTAACACGCTCGCGAGCTTTCAAAAAGCGCTGATGTTCAAGGACAAGAGCGCGAAGTGCTCCGACCAGAACAACCCGGACATCTACGAGAAACCGATGCACGGCGCGGCGCTCTGCCTGCCGCAGACCATCGGCTCTACCACGGGCGGCATGGTGCTCTTCTGCGCGGCGGCGCTCGGTCAACAGCCCGCCTGCATGCTGTTTAGCAAGCCCATCGACTCGCTCGCCGCCGCGGGCGCCATCCTCGCGGACGTCTGGACGGATGTTTCCATGCCCGTGGTCGATACGCTGGGCGACGAGTTCCTCGCCGCCGTGCAAACCGGCGCGAAAGTGACGGTCAAGGAAGACGGAACGGTTATCGTTGACTGACGCAAACGAGTAGCAAAAAGGAGCGGCGTAAGCCGCTCCTTTTGTCTGTCCGAACGTGTATGGCTTTCCCTTATCTTGCGTCCTCAATTGGAAACGTAATGCTCCAGTTTCCGTCGATCCGTGTTTTTGCGCTGTAAAAATCTCCAAAGAGCGAATACTGCTCCAACTCGCTTTGCGGCATATCGAAGACATAATCGATGTAGTCTGCCCGTTGCACGGCTTCCTCGGCTCCCGTGGTGTATCCACCACGATAAAGCATATCCGCATAGACTCGCTTTCCCTGTGCATCCGATAAGTAGAGAAACGCGTGGTCATCATACACCGATCGCCAAGGGGTAAAGAGCTGAATGTGCAACTTGTCGTCGACATATCCAATTCCACTCAGGTAGAACCCGCTTTCGGGTTCCATCTGGTCGTCCCCGGGCACAAGCACCTTTCCCTCATATGGGTCTGCCGACTCGGTTTGCACCTTTTCGGGAATCGTCGACCAGTCAATCGAAATTGGTTTATTTAGCACTTCTTCTTTTCCGCAAAGGAGCGTTTTCAACGAGAATGTAATCTTGCTGCCCAAAATTCGGTCGTTTGGATTCATGCTGGACATCGAAAGCTGATAGTATGCCGTCTTGGTCGCCTCGTCGTATCCGATCTGTTTGCAGGTGCCCGTGCTGTCAAACCCCGTATGGAAATCGTAGCTGTCGTAGAGGTCGAGCGAATCGTCCAGACGGTTCTGCGTTGTATCGCAAACCGAAATGACCGCTTCCGCCGTTTCGTCATGCACATAGGCTTCCACAACGGTCACTTCGATGCCCTGATCAAGCGAGGAACGCTGTACCGGTTTAAAGAGTTGTGCCATTTGTGGAGAAACCGCATACAGCAGACTGTACGCCTGCGGCACACCCGCCGCGAGTGCGGGCGTTGCGATCAGAAGACATACCAAAAATGCCGCAAATGCAACTGCCGTTCTCGCAAATGGTCTGGCTCCATGCTTTGCATTCGATGAAAACCTCGTTTCTTTGACGACCTTCTCCCGAATGTTGTTTCGATGTTTGGCGTTATATGCATACGATTCCCGAATCATATCGTTTCTCCTTCCAGTTGCTTTCGTAAGGACTGTTTTGCACGAAACAGGCGGTTCTCCACCTGTTTGACGGATAGATCGACCGCAACAGCGATGTCTTTCGGCTTTTGCTGATAATAGTAGCGCCGCAATAGAATCTCCTGATCCGGCTCGCCCAACGCGTGCACCGCCGCGAGAAGTTCACGCTGTAGTACGGTGTTCAGCGGCTGGTCGAATATGCCGTTGCTAAGCGAGGCAATCTCTTCCTTTAGCGTTACGTCGCTGCTGCGGGCAATGTTCCGGTAGCGGTCAATTGCTTTGCATTTGGTTACGGTACAGAGCCAGCTCTTCACGCTTCCGCGTGAATCTGTAATCGCGTCAGCGTTTCGCCAAAGCTGGATATATGCGTCCGCCACGCACTCCTCCATGTCCTCTGCGGTGCCGACATTTCTCAGCACCGAGCGGACAATGCTCCAGAGCAAGCGGGAATAGGCATCCATTGCCGCATTGAGCGCGCGTTCGTCCCCCGCCTGTAACCCAAGGATCATCTGTTTCTCCGTCAAGATTGAACCTCCTGCTGTTTCGTTTGACCGGTCACTATATAATACGTTTAAATCAGGAGAATTACTTTTTTAAATTCAAATTTGTGTGTTTTCTCATTATAAACAATCGATTATTAGAATACAAAAAAGAACACGGCTTTCGCCGTGTTCTTTTTGTGTTGCTTTTGCTTAATACATGCCGCCCGTCGTCCGATACTTTTTTCTAAAAAGTATTAAATAAAAAGAGAACGCGGATTGCTCCGCGTTCTCTTTGTGTTGCTTTCGATTAATACATGCCGCCCATGCCGCCCATATCACCGCCGGGCGCCGCAGCGGGTGCCGGAGGCGTCGGGATATCGGTCACGAGGCTCTCGGTAGTCAGCACCATGGCCGCGACGGAAGCTGCGTTCTGCAGCGCGCTGCGGGTGACCTTGGTCGGGTCGATGATGCCCTCATCCGCGAGGATCGAATACGTGTCCTTCGCGGCGTTGTAGCCGTAGCCGGGCTTGTTCTCGCGGCGGATGTTCTCGACAACGACTGCGCCGTCCACGCCCGCGTTGATTGCGATCTGGCGAATCGGTTCTTCCAGCGCGCGGAGGATGATGTTCACGCCGGTCTTATAATCGCCGGTCGAGGTTTCCGCGAGCTTCTGCACGCGCGGGAGCACGTTGAGTAGAGCGACGCCGCCGCCGGGGACGATGCCCTCTTCCACAGCCGCGCGGGTTGCGGAGAGCGCGTCCTCAATGCGGAGCTTGAACTCCTTCATCTCGATTTCGGTGGCCGCGCCAACTGCGATGACGGCTACGCCGCCCGCGAGCTTGGCCAGGCGCTCCTGGAGCTTTTCCTTGTCGTAATCGGAAGTGGTTTCGCCAATCTGAACCTTGATCGCCGCGACGCGCGCCTTGATCTCTTCCTGATTGCCGTTGCCTTCAACGATGATCGTGTTGTCCTTGTCCACCTTGACCTGGCGCGCGGTGCCGAGCTGGCTGAGCTGCGCTTCCTT
>CAZDXW010000126.1:0-4108 GCA_964509485.1 uncultured Christensenella sp. | reverse complement strand
TCGTCGTTGCCCGGGATCGGGTAGTCGATTTCGTCCGGATCGCAGTTCGTGTCGATGATGGCGACGATCGGGATCTTGAGGGTACGCGCTTCGGCGATGGCGATGTGCTCCTTGCGCGGGTCAACGACGAACAGCGCGCCCGGAAGCCGCTTCATCTCTTTGATGCCGCCAAGGTTCTTTTCGAGCTTTTCCTGCTCGCCGCGCAGCTGGATAACTTCCTTCTTGGGCAGCAGGTTAAAGTCGCCGTTGGCTTCCATCTGCTCAATCAAGCGCAGACGGGCGATGCGTCCCTGAATGGTCTTAAAGTTCGTGAGCATGCCGCCGAGCCAACGCTGGTTGACATAGTACATGTCGCAGCGCTTTGCTTCGGACTCGATGGACTCCTGCGCCTGCTTCTTCGTGCCAACAAAAAGAATAGACTGATTGTTTTCGGCGACACTGCGCACGAAATCATAAGCCTCTTCGATCTTCTTTACGGTTTTCTGCAGGTCGATGATGTAGATGCCGTTGCGTTCCGTGAAGATGTATTCCTTCATCTTCGGGTTCCAACGACGGGTCTGGTGGCCGAAATGTACGCCGGCCTCTAAGAGTTGTTTCATGGAAATCACGGACATGGTTTTAAAACCTCCTCGTTTTTTTCGTCCCGGTGTTTCTGCTTCTTCGGGAACCCGCCTAAACGGGCACGAGCCGAAGAATCCGCACCGGTGCGTGATACCTCGCGTATTATAGCACAGTCCAATTTATCTAGGCAAGTAAAATTATGAGAGAATCTGCGGATTTTTGGCATACGCCGAGAAAGAAAAACGGCTGTTCAGCCGCTTATTCTTCGTCCTCGCCGTCATCGCCGTCCGCCATTTCATCGAACAGCTCAACGAACTCGTTGAACACTTCGTCCAGCAGGATCGGGTTTTCGATGGACACGTAGTTCTCGCCGCCCTTGTCCTTGACGACCTCCAGCAGCACGACCTCGTCCTCGCCAACGCCCTCGACCTCTTCCACCGGGAGCAGCGCGGCATAACGCTTGCCTTCGTAGTCAAACGTCATAACCAGGTCAAAGCGAACCGTGTTTCCGTTTTCATCGATCAATTCTACGATGGTATTCTGCTCTTCCATATTCCCTCTGCTTTCCGTTGTTCGTTCGGGTTTATGTGTTTCCGTGCGCGTCCAGATAGCTCTGTAGAATCAGCACGGCGGCAACCTTGTCGATCACCTGCTTGCGCTTGTCGCGGCGCATGTCCGCTTCAATCAGCATCCGGCGTGCGCTCGCCGTGGTCAGCCGTTCGTCCTGAAACGCATGATCGCCGTCCCAGTGCGCAAGAACCGCGTCCGCAAACTCGCGGGTGATGTCCGCCTGCATGCCGTAGCTGCCGTCCATATTGCGCGGCATTCCAAACAGGAGCTTCACCGGGCGGTAGGATTCGGCCAGTTTCAGCAGGTGCTGTACGTCCTGCTCCAGATTGTCGGAGCGCGTGTAGGTCTCTACCCCCTGCGCGGTGATTCCGAGCAGGTCGCTGACCGCTACGCCAATTCTTCTTTCACCAACATCAAACGCTAAAATACGCAGCATTCGTTACTTTCCCTCCACATAGGCGCGAACAAGCTCTTCTAACAGTTCGTCGCGCTCCATACGGGAGATCAGATAACGCGCGTTGTTATAACTCGTTATATACGTCGGGTCGCCGGAGAGCAGGTATCCTACAATCTGATTGACCGGATCGTAGCCCTTTTCCCGCATGGACTCGTATACGCTCAGTAGGGTATCCCGCGGTGAGCGTTTTTCGCGTGGCAGTTCAAACTCCTGAGTGTCTCGTTTATCGTCATTCATGGCGTTCACCTCAAGGCGATTATATCAAAAATGCGCTTAAGAATACAGCGAAAATCGGCTCGAATTCCGATTTTGCCGTTCGTTCACATTCCGGTTGCCGAATATTCATATATATGGGCAACCAATCTCGAGTAAAAAGCGCCCGCATTGCTGCGGGCGCCGGAAACGCAAATTGCGTTTACTTCATGACTTCCTGCGTCATTTCGTTTTCAACGCCGGCGTCTTCCACCTGCGCAATTGCGCCGCGGGCAAACACGAGTTTAACTTTGTCCGGACCAACCATCAGCATGACGGTGTCTTCCTTGATGCTGGCAATGGTGCCGTAGATGCCGCCGATGGTGCGAACGCGGTCGCCCGCTTTCAGCGAGGAGAGCATATCCTTAACCTTCTTGTCGCGGCGACGCTGCGGGATGATCATGATGGCGAACATCGCAACCATGAGGACGATCAACAGGCCGTAGCTGCTGAAAAAGCTGGAGAGTCCTTCGGTGAAACTTGCGCTCATATCTAAATTACCTATACCCTTTCTAAATTCTAATTAAGTGTATCGTATTCCAGAAATTGCGTCAAGAGATACGATTGTGTCAATTATGCAAAGACAGGCGTTTTTGCTGTCGATTAACGCTCCAAAACGAAAAAAGAGCGGAATTACCGCTCTTTTGTGAGGCTTTTATAAGGTGATCCTCACTACACAAGAGGTTTAAGCCTTCTCGGCCTTCTTCTTCATGTAGTCTTCAATCGCGGCTTTGACCGCCTCTTCGGCGAGCACGCTGCAGTGAATCTTCTGCGGCGGCAATCCTTCCAACGCCTCCACGACGGCGGCGTTCGTAATCTGGAGCGCTTCGTTCACGCTCTTACCCTTGATCATCTCGGTCGCCATGGAGCTCGTCGCAACCGCCGCGCCACAGCCAAACGTCTTGAACTTCACGTCCCGAATGATCTCGTTCTCGTCGATGTCAAGAAAGATCTGCATGATATCCCCGCATTTTGCGTTGCCAACCGTGCCGACGCCGCTCGCATCGTCGATTTCACCAACATTTCTCGGATTCTTGAAGTGATCCATCACTTTTTCCGTATACATAACTTTCGTCTCCTTCTATTATACCGTAGCGTCTGTTCGCGCGCTTATTTCTGTTTCGGGTAGAGCGGGGACATGTCCCTTAGCCGCTGAACAATCTGCGGCAGCAGGTCGAGCACATAGTCAATCTCCGCTTCGGTCGTGAATTCCGAGAGCGTCAGCCGCAGGGAACCGTGCGCAATCTCGTGCGGCAGCCCCATGGCGAGCAGCACGTGCGAAGGATCGAGCGAACCGCTCGTGCAGGCGGAGCCGCTGGAAGCGGCAATGCCGTTGAGGTCGAGCATCAACAGGATCGATTCGCCTTCGATGTAGCGAATGCTGTAGTTTACGTTGTTCGGCAGGCGCTTCGTCGGGTGACCGTTGAGCTTTACGTCCGGAATGCGTTCGGCAATGCCCTTCATGAGCTTGTCGCGCAGCGCGCCGACGCGAACGGCGTTCTCCTGCATATGCTCGTTTGCGTGCTTCAACGCAACGGCGAGACCGACGATACCCGGAACGTTCTCCGTACCCGCGCGGCGCTTCTTCTCCTGGCCGCCGCCGATGATCAACGAAGGAATTCGAACACCCTTGCGGATGTAGAGCACGCCAACGCCCTTTGGCCCGTGGAACTTATGCGCGGAGATCGAGAGCAGGTCGATGTTCATCTCGACGACGTTGATCGGCACATGCCCGGTCGCCTGCACCGCGTCGGTATGGAACAGAACGCCCTTGTCGCGGCAAACCTTGCCGATTTCCGCGATGGGTTCAATCGTGCCAACTTCATTGTTCGCGAACATGATCGAAACCAGCACGGTGTCCTCGCGGATGGCGTTTGCAACCTGCTCCGCCGTCACGAGACCGTACTCGTCCACCGGCAGAATCGTCAGGTCGGCAACGCCTTCGCGCTCCATTGCCTGTAGCGTGTAAAGCACCGCGTGGTGCTCAATCGCCGTGGTGATGACGTGCTTTCCCTTTTTCTTGTTTGCCGCAACGACGCCACGCAGCGCCATGTTGTCGCTCTCCGACCCGCCGGCGGTAAAGACGATTTCGTCCGGTTTTGCGCCGATGACCGCGGCGACGTCCGCGCGCGCGTCATCCACGAGTTTTGCCGCTTCCTGCGCGTATTCGTGCAGGCTCGACGGATTTCCGTAATAGGTCGTAAACGCGGGAATCATCGCGTCGATGACATCCTGCCGAACCATGGTGGTTGCTGCGTTGTCCAGATA
>CAZDXW010000125.1:0-4150 GCA_964509485.1 uncultured Christensenella sp. | reverse complement strand
ATGGTACTTGACTGGAAACGGTCCGGGAGAGTAGGTAGCCGCCGGGATCCAAAAGCAAAGCGTCCGCTAACAAGCGGACGCTTTGCTTTTCTATCTCCGGAGATTACCTGCTCTTCCGTTCCTGAATGCAGCCTGCGCGCAGCGCTTGACTGGATATGGGCGGAGGTGAGCGGCGGTGCCGCAGGCACGAAACAATCCGGTGGATTGCGGAGAGACACGAACGGGCTGACACTCATGACAGCATAAGAAAACAATATTGTAGTACTCTATTTTCACTGTTCAGAGGTACTTCGCTTGCGAAAACACGAAAAATCACCTATACTATATGCATTGTGTCGCGAAGGTACCGAAGGAAATTCGGAGAATCGCGCAGGAGAGATGCAATCATGAAATTCAAACTCAGCCGCTTGAATATGGATCATCTTGCCCGAATCATCGTTCTGGTGGTTGCGGATATGGTTCTAATCACGCTGGCGTTTATCATCGCGACCTGGCTGCCGTTTTCCGGCGAAGCGAACCACTATCAGTTTCCGTTTTATGTGAACAACACAATTGCGTTTTCATATCCGCAATTGATCATCTATACCGTGATTTACATCGCGTCATTTGCCGTGTTTCGGCTCTACAGCAAGACCTGGGTCGAGGGACTCAGCACGGAGAATATCTTCGTGCTGGCAGCCATCGGCGTTGGCACAGGTCTGATATTTGCCGTGAACACCTTGTTTGGAAATGAGTATAAACTTTCCCTATTCCTTGCTGGAATTCTGCTGATTCCTTTACTGTTTATCGAACGGTTTCTGTTTCGTGCACTGCAACGCGCGCGCAGACTCATGATCAACCGCCAGAGCAGCGGAAAGACGCCGCTGTTGATCGTCGGCGCAGGGTTCTTCGGCAAATATGTTCAGGCGCAAATCATGGCCGGCATCGTCAAAGGCTCCAGCTACGTCGCCGCATTTGTGGACGACGATCCCAAGAAAATTGGTACGCGTATTCGCGGGGTCAAGGTCGTTGGTAAAACGTCTGAAATTCCGGACGTGGTCAACCGGCTTGGTATCCGAGAGATCATTCTCGCCATTCCATCGATCACCGAGGCGCGACAGATTGAGTTGGTTGCGCTCTGCAAATCGACCAAGTGCCGCGTTCGAATGGTTTCCCCGCTGCGCGATCTGGACGCACAGCCGACCATGCGGGACATTCGCGAAATCAGCATCGACGACATTCTCTTCCGCCCGGAGGTTAAGCTCGACAAAGAGAGCATTGCCGAGTATATTCAGCACAAAACCGTGCTTGTGACTGGCGGCGGCGGGTCAATCGGCTCGGAAATCTGCCGTCAGACGGCGATGTTTTACCCGAGTAAGCTCGTCATCTTCGATATTTACGAGAACAATGCTTACGAAATCATGATGGAGTTCAAGCGGAAGTTCCCTTGGCTCAACGTCTGCATTCGCATCGGTTCCGTGCGGGACAAGGCGCGGATCGACGAGGTGATGGCCGAGTTTTCGCCGGATCTGGTCGTGCACTGCGCGGCGCATAAGCACGTTCCGCTGATGGAGGAGAGCCCGGCAGAAGCGATTAAAAACAACGTGATTGGCACCTACAACGTGATTCACAGCGCTGGAGAGCACGGCGTGGCTCGGTTTGTGCAGCTTTCCACCGACAAGGCGGTCAACCCGACCAACGTCATGGGCGCGAGCAAGCGCGTGACGGAGCTGATTGTGCAGGACTACGCGAAACGAAGCGCAATGAAGTGCATGACCGTCCGCTTTGGAAACGTGCTTGGCTCCTACGGCAGTGTGATTCCGCTGTTTGAAAGCCAGATTCGTTCCGGTGGCCCCGTTCAGGTGACGCATCCGGACATTACCCGCTATTTTATGACGATACCTGAGGCGGCGCAGCTGGTGCTGCAGGCGGGCGCGCTTGGCGAGAGCGGCGCGATCTACGTGCTCAACATGGGCTCGCCGGTGCGCATTATGGATCTTGCCGAAAAGCTGATTCGTTACTACGGGTATACGCCAAACGAGGATATGCCGATTGAGATCATCGGCCTTCGCCCTGGCGAAAAGATGTATGAGGAGCTCACGTTGGACGAGGAGGAGCAGAGCCTGCTGGAGACCGCGCATAACCGCATCTACCGCACGCAGCCGCTGCCGATCGACGACAAAGCCTTCCCGGACAAGCTAAACGCGCTCATGCAGGCGTCGATGGTGAACGATCCAAACCTCTTGGACCTGCTGATTGATCTCGTGCCAAATTACTCCTGCGCAAAACGACCGGAACGCCGCGATAGCTGAACCGCACGAAAGAAGACGGGAAAAGTGTATTGCATTTCCCGCTCAGGTTCAGTATAATAAATGTCGCGCGAGCATTCTTGGAGGGTTGTCAGAGTGGTCGATCGTGCGGCACTCGAAATGCCGTGTCCCGAAAGGGACCCAGGGTTCGAATCCCTGGCCCTCCGCCATAAGCAACGCACTTTATCCAAGGATGGGTAAGGTGCGTTGTTTTATTTCCTAAGAAAACCAAAATCAGGTATTGTTTCATGAGTATCGAAATTCGATCCTACGAGAGCGAGAACATTGGTGCGGCCTTGGCCATTTGGAATCAAGTCGTGTTGGAAGGCGTAGCATTTCCGCAAACAGAGTGCCTAAACGAGCAGACCGGCGATGCGTATTTTCGCAGTCAGTCCTTTACCGGCGTTGCGTTCGATTCCGAGCGCGGACAGATGGTTGGCGTATATACACTGCACCCCAACAACGTAGGGCGCTGCGGCCATATCTGCAACGCGAGCTACGCCGTGAGCGGGGATGTTCGTGGCCAGGGTGTGGGGGAACTTCTCGTGCGGCACTGCATGGCGAAAGCGAAGGAAATCGGGTTTCGTATTTTGCAGTTCAATGCGGTTGTAAAAACCAACGCTGTCGCGCTGCATCTTTACGAGAAACTGGGGTTTACGCAACTGGGTGTTATTCCGGGTGGGTTTTGGCTCAAAGACGATCAATACGAGGACATCGTTCCACACTATATTGTGCTGTAGGCTTCACCGTTGATGCAAATGGGAGAGGAATTATGAAGCAAGACGTATTCGACGCAATCTGGGCTCTGCGGCGCGAGAGTTCGTCCGCCTTTTTATCCTATGTGGACGAAAACGGGTATCCCGCGACGCGCGCCATGCTCGTGCTGGAGCACGACCGGATCGACACGCAGTATTTCTCAACCAACACGTCCTCCGGCAAGGTGACCGCGCTGCGCAAGAATACGAAAGCCGCGGTGTATTACTGCGAACCGGATCGGTTTCAGGGCGCGTTGTTCGTAGGCGACGTGGAGGTCTGTACGGACGAGGAGACCAAGGCGTTCCTCTGGCGCGAAGGATTTGAAATGTACTATCCCAAGGGCGTAACCGACCCCGACTATTGCGTGCTCAAGTTGACCGTTCACCATGGCAGCCATTACCATGGACTTTGCAACACCGCGTTTCTTCCGGACGAGTTGGATGCGAAATAGGTCAAGAACAGAAGAAGCTTGGTAAAATCGATATATCGAAAGATCGCCTAGGCGGTCTTTTTTTACGGATCAACAAAATTCGATTCTCACTTGGAAAACAAGGCGCGTGGTATTATGATAAAAGAAGACAATTCCGAACAATCTGTTGATCATTTTACAGAAATTGCTCGTAACGAACCGTACCGACAACCGAATAAGGAGGGCATATGAAACGAACCGTGTGGAAGACCGTGCTGTCGATCCTCGCCGTTTTCCTCTTGTGCTCCGGGTGTGCAACGCAACTCGCCAACCCGGTTGTGGACGAATCTGCGGAAGCGGTGAAACCGGCGGCGGACCCCATTGGCGCCGCGTTGCAAGCAACGCAGCCACCCGTAGAGCCGGAAATTATGCTAACGGAAGCGCCAACGCTTGCGCCTGCGCAAGCACCGGCGCAGACCGAGCCGGAACAAGCCGCGCCGGACGGAAAGGGCGTCGTTCAATTTACGATTGTGCTCCACTTGGAGGGTTGGGACGACGGAAACAAGGAGGTCAGCTTTCGAAAGCACGTGGAACTTCTGCGTGAGTATGCAGATTTGTTTGAATGTTACGGCGCGAAGATGACGCTGGAATCCAAGGAGATCATCGACGGCTGCATCAACTGGAACGACAACGTGCT
>CAZDXW010000124.1:0-4256 GCA_964509485.1 uncultured Christensenella sp. | reverse complement strand
CTTCGCCGGCGGCGTTGAACATCTTGTACACGCCGGGCGAAGAGGGGAGTAATTTCAGTTTTTCTTCAATGATTTGATTCATACTGTTTTAAACATTGCGGTTCTTCAATAAACTTGTATTTATCAGGATATTTCAATGATTTGATTCATATTGCCTAATTAATGCGTTTAGTCGATGGAGATTTCTCCCGCCGCGATCAACATCTTGTAGAGCAGCGGCAGGGGCAGGCCGATCACGTTGAAATAGTTTCCCTCCACGCGGTCAACAAACACGCCGCCGGGGCCTTGCACGCCGTAGGCGCCCGCCTTGTCGAGCGGTTCGCCGGTTGCGACGTAGGAGTCGATCTCCCGCTCCGTCATGGGCGCGAAGGTCACGAGCGTTTCCTCGTGCCGAACATCCGCCTTGCCGTCCTTGAGCACGGCAACGCCGGTGTAGACTACGTGCTGCTTGCCCTGCATGCGGAGAAGGTACGCCTTTGCGACCTCCGGCGTATGCGGCTTGCCGAGGATGTCGCCTTCCAGATAGACGATGGTGTCCGCGCCGATCACGCAATCCTGCGGGTGCAGGTCGGCAACGGGCTGCGCTTTTTGCAGCGCGAGTGTTTTTACGAATTCCGCGGGCGGCAGGCCGTGCGGCTGAATCTCTTCCTCGCCGGATGTTTCAATGCGATAGTCAAGCCCGATCATGCGGAGCAGTTCGCGGCGGCGCGGAGAGGAGGAAGCGAGTATGATCATATGTTCTCCAGAGTTCTGGTTTATAGCGTTTCCGTTTCGAGCAGAACGGGGCAGTGGTCGCTGCCGAGCACGTCCGAAAGAATTTGGCTGTCCTTCACGCGATCGATCAACCGGCTAGACGTCAGGAAATAGTCGATGCGCCAGCCTGCGTTGCGCGAGCGCGCGCCGCCGATGTAGCTCCACCAGCTATAAGCCTCCGTCTTGTCCGGGTAGAAGTGGCGGAAGGAGTCGACAAACCCGTTTTCCAGAAGACGCGTCATGCATGTGCGCTCCTGATCCGTAAACCCGGCGTTCATGCGGTTGGTCTTGGGGTTCTTCAGGTCGATTTCCTGATGCGCCACGTTGAGGTCGCCGCAGACGATCACCGGTTTTTTCGCGTCCAGCGCGCGGAGGAAGTCTAAAAACGCATCCTCCCAGGTCATCCGGTAGTCGAGACGGCGAAGACCGTCCTGCGAGTTCGGCGTATAGACGGTGACAAAATAGAACGTCGGGTATTCGAGAGTGATGACCCGGCCTTCCGTGTCGTGTTCGGGCATGCCAATTCCATAGGCCACGGAGAGCGGCTCGCCTTTGACGAACACCGCCGTGCCGGAATAGCCCTTCTTCTCCGCGCTGTTCCAGTAGATTGTGTAGTCGCTGACTTCGCCTTCAAACTGCTCCGGCTGCATCTTGGTTTCCTGCAGCGCGAGAATGTCCGGCTGCTGCTCGGCGACAAAATCGAAAAATCCCTTTGTGATGCAGGCGCGAAGGCCGTTGACGTTCCAGGAAATCAGTTTCATGCTACACGCTCCTTTGCCGATCAATCATCAATCAATATACCATAGTTGGATGCGGCGGACAACCTAACGCCCGCCGAACAGCACGGAATAGGCCCTCGGCAGACGCTTTCGAACGAGGAGCGCCAGCGGAATCAGAATCAACAGCGCAATCCACGCGACGCTGAAGTAGCTAATCAGCATCCATGCTTCGGTGTGCGGAACGAGCGCGTACTGAATCTTCTTGATCACCGAGAACACGAGAAAGTGCGTCAGGTACACAAAGAACGACGTTTCGTAGGTCGCGCGGTCGCGAACGCGTTCGGCGTCGATACCGAACCAGAGCGAGGCGATCACCGCGATGCTATACCACTCGCTGACGAAGATCGTATGCGCATAGGCATAGAGCGGAATCGCGCAGAGCAACACGATTCGAAGCGGTTTTGGCGCGGTGACACGGGCGGCGTCCGGCACGCGGAGCGAAACGTAAGCGCCGACCGCATAAAAGAAGAAGAAACGCCAGTGCATGCTCAACTCGGCCGGCAGCACAAACGGCTGATGCAACACAAATTGAAGCAACACAGCCAGCGAAATCTCCGCGATGTATTTCTTTGATAACAGCAGATAGAACAGCGGCGAAAGCAGTGTCAGCAGAATCAACACTTTGATGAACCAGAGGAAACCGGCGTATTCGTGCAGAAACACCGCGCTGAGAATCCCGGAGAACGTCAGCGGCGCGGGTGGCGTATTGATCAAATTCGCAAAGAACGGAATGCGGGGCAACAGCGCAAACATGCAGAAATAGATCGTGTTCCAGAGCAGGTACGGAACCAGCAGCGTCTGCACGCGTCGTTTCCACTTGCCAAGCAGTTGATTCCACTGGAACCGGCGGAAGAAAAGCATGGCGGAAAGCATAAAAAAGCTGGACACGACCCATTCGCACGAAGCGAGCACATCGTGTTCCACCTGAAACGCCAGCGTTCCGCTTAAGAAACCGAACTGTTCGTAGTTTTCCGAATGCGCAATGAGCACGCATACAATCGCGACAAACCGCAGCAGATTGATCTTTCGATAGAGAGCCTGTTCCGAAACAAGATTCATAAGTATCCTTATCCTTTTTCTATGGGATTACGGTAGCATTCCGCGTGCGGTCTGTCAAGTATGCGATGCGGGGTTGACAAATCCATAAGACCTGATAAACTGTGTCATATGAAACAAATACGAGGATAATTCATGAGCCGATCGCTGAATCCAACCGCATACGCACCGATTGCGCAAGACACGTTTCTCTTTCGCGGCATTCCGCAGGAGGAGATCAGCGCGCTGCTGGAGACGGATGGGGTTCGGGTGGAACACTTTGAAAACGATCAGATCCTGTTTGATCGCGATCAAAACGAGCGCGTACTCGGCATTTTGCTTTATGGCAGCTGCGCCGTTACAAAGGAGAGCGACGGCGGTTCCATGCCGATGAGCGTGCTGCACGCAAAGGATCTCTTCGGCGCGGCGTCGCTGTTTCACAACGAGAGCGACTATGTCGCCCGCCTGACCGCGAAGGAAAGCACCTGGGCGCTGCTGATTCCGGAGGACGCGCTTCGCGCAATGATGCAGCGGGACTTTCGCGTGACCGAGAACTATCTTCGTTACCTCACCGCACGCATTCGCTTTTTAAGCCGGAGGATCGACGGATTCCTTCCGCAGAGCGTGGAGGAACGCGTACTCAACTACTTGCAATCCCGCGCGGAGAACGGGCTATACGAGTCCGAATGGAGCGTCAGTTCGCTGGCGGACGCGCTCTGCGTGAGCCGAAGCACGCTCTACCGCGCAATGGATAAACTGGTTTCCGAAGGGAAAATCGAACGAACCGGCAGGGCGTTTCGCCTGCCAAAAGGAGAAAACGAATGAAAAAAGCACTACTGATTCTAACCGCGTTGGTCATGCTCTTCGCGCTGGGCTGCGCAAAAGCGCCAGCGGAACCGGTGAACATTGCCGCGCTAAAGGGGCCGACCGGAATGGGCATCAGCTACCTGATGCAGGAGGACTCCGGTAAATACAACATCGAGCTGCAGGACGCGCCGGACGTGGTCGTCGGCAAGTTTGTCAGCGGCGAAATCGACATTGCGGCGGTACCGGTCAACCTCGCGGCAACGCTCTACAACAAGACCGAGGGAAACGTTGTTCTGCTGAACATCGACACGCTTGGCGTGCTCTACCTCGTTGAAAACGGAAACACTATTCAGTCCCTTGCGGATTTGGCGGGCAAAACGATCTACGCCACCGGCGAAGGCGCAACCCCGCAGTTCGTGCTCGATTACCTGCTCGCCCAGAACGGCCTGACGGATCAGGTTAAGGTGGAATACGTTGGCGAACACACCGCGCTTGCGGCGATGCTTGCCTCCGGTGAAGCGGCCATCGGCCTGCTGCCGGAACCGTTCGTCTCCTCCGTGCTGGTCAAGAACCCGAATGCGCGCGTCGCGCTCGACCTCAATCAAGCCTGGGAGGATGCCTCCGGCACGAAGCTCGTTATGGGCGTTTACATTGCGAGCCGCACGTTCTACAACGAGCATCCCGATCAGGTGAAGGCATTTCTCAAGGATTACGCCGCATCGGTTGAAAAAGTGAACACGGCGGACGACGCGGCGAGCGTGGTGGCAAACCTCGGGATCGTCGGCTCGGAAGCAATAGCAAAGCAGGCGATTCCGCGCAGCTACATTGTCAGCATCACGGGAGACGAAATGAAATCCGCCGCGTCGGCGGTGCTCAACGTGC
>CAZDXW010000123.1:0-4275 GCA_964509485.1 uncultured Christensenella sp. | reverse complement strand
GTTTGAGGGCGAGTGGTACCGCGCGCGTGTCGCGCCGTACTCGATTGCCGCGCTGGAGCCGGTTTCGGCAGAGCAAACGCTCTCGTTTACGCAATCCACAATGGAAAACGGGCTCGTTCGCCTCGCGTTCAACGAGTTTGGCGAGATCGTTTCCTATCAAACGGCGGACGGGCACGAGCTCGCGACGGGTTCGCTCAACCGGCTGACGCTCTACCAGGACCCGCTGATGATTCCGTTCAACGCATGGGACATCAACCCGAACTATACAAAGCTGCCTTCGCGAAGGCTCCGCACGCGAACCGTTTCAACGAAGATCGTAGGTCCGCGCGTCGTCCGCGAGCAGACGTATTGCTTTGGTAAAAGCGAGATCATTCAGCGCGTCGTACTCGAAGTGGGCAGCGATTGCGTCCGGTTCGAAACGCAGGTGGACTGGCACGAGCGGCTGCGCATGCTCCGCGCGGACTTCGACCCGGCGGACTACGGCGACACGGCGGAGTTCGAAATTCAGTTTGGCGCGATCTCCCGCGCAACGACGGAGCGAAACTCGATTGAATCCGCGCAGTTCGAGGTCTGCGGGTACAAATGGGCGAGCGTGCATCAAAACGGTAGGGGCTTTGCTCTGCTCAACGACAGCAAATACGGCCATCGCGTCAAGAACGGGCGCATGAGCCTCAACCTCCTGCGCGCGCCGGTCTATCCGAATAAAACGGCGGATCGAGGCGAGCAAACATTCACCTACGCGGTCTGTCCACTTGGCGCGGACAACGCGCACGCGGTGGAGGAAGCCTATCGGCTGAATCACCCGCTGCTGGTCGGGCGCTATCGCGAAACCGCGAGCGTTGCCTCGGTTTCGAATTCCGCCGTCGTGCTCGAAACGATCAAGCGCAGCGAGAATGGAACAGCAATCGTGCTGCGGCTGTTTGAGTCGCTCGGCAAGGATGCCGAAACAGCGCTTTCCACCCGATTCACCTATAAGAGAGCGGTGCTTTGCGACCTGCTGGAGCGTCCGCTGGGCGAAATTGACCTCGCGTATCTCCATTTTCATCCGTACCAAATCGTCTCGATTCGGCTAGAAGGGGGAATGCTCCAATGAACCAGAAAACGCCTTCCGCGCGGCTGCAGCGCAACTCCATCGTGATTGCCGGATTCGGGCAGAACATGGTACTGACGTTCGTAAGCACGTTTTTGCTGCTCTATCTTTCGGAATACGCAAAGATCAGCAGCGGGGGGCTCGCCATCGTTGCGGTGATCCTCTCGGCGGCGAAGGTGTTCGACGCAATCAACGACCCGATCATGGGCGTATTCGTCGACAAAACGCGTTCCCGCTGGGGCAAACTCCGGCCGTATATCCTGTTTTCCGCGCTGCCGGTAGGGTTCTTTTCCGCAATTCTCTTCTGCCTGCCAAACGGCAGCGAGGCGCTCAAACTCACGTTCTTCGCGGTCTGTCTCGTGCTTTGGGATTTGGCGTACACCGCCTGCGACGTGCCGTTTTGGGGCTTGATCGGCGCGGCGTTTGCGGACGAGGAGCGCACAAAGGTGATCTCCTACGTGCGCGCGTTTGGCGCAATCGCGCTGGGGCTTGCCACGCTCGGCGGGCCTTGGATCGCAAAACTGCTGAGTTTTTCCGAAAAGACGACGGCCAGCGGCTGGAGCCGCGCGGCAATCCTGATCTGCATCGTCGGCATGAGCATGTTCCTGCTCGCGTTTTTCAACACGCGCGAGCGGCACCTGCCGCCGGAGGAAGGCGTCAGCCTGAAGGAACTGTTTCGAACGTTCATCCGAAACAAGCCGCTTTTTCTCGTGCTGCTGGGCTCCATTCTCGGGTTCGGGCGGAATATTGTGCAGGCAGGCGGCGCGGTCTTCGCGCTGATTGCCTACGCCAACGAGGGGTATTTCACACTGATCGGCGCGGCAATCATCCTCGGCATGGTCGCGGCGTCCTTCCTCTCTCCGCTGCTGCTCAAAAAAATTCCCGCAAAGCCGCTGATGATCTACAGCACGCTGCTTGCGGGCGCGGTTTACACGATGATGTACTTCGTTGGGTACGAAAACCTGTATTACATGATGGGCATGATCTTTCTCACGGGCGTGACGCTCGGCGTGTTCTCCGTCGTGCAGACCACGATGCTGGCGGACGCGGTGGACAGCGCGGAGCGCGAGACGGGGCTTCGCAACGACGGGCTCTCGTTTTCGAGCCTGACGTTTGTGAGCAAGCTCATGGGTTCGCTCGCGGTGCTGGTGTTCGGCGTGATGCTCGCGTCCACCGGCTATGAAAGCGGAATTGTCGTGACCCAGAGCATCAAGCACACCGTGTTTCTCGCCATAACGCTGATTCCCGCGGTGAGCTGCTTTGTTTCGATTGTTCCGTTCCTGTTTTATCGCATTCCCGAAGCGGAAACGAAGGAAACAACCCGCTAGCACGAACAATCCCCGTGCTGTCGTCGTTGTACCAGCGCGGGGATTGCTTGCGACTGTATGCGGTTTTGTTTGATGCTTTTCGTGTCACCGGGTTGATTCCGTCCCAGGTGGCGCGCTTTGCCAGATCCAGCTCGCGCTTCTGGCGCTTGTTCATTTTCTCGCGCGGGAGAAAGCGGTTCATGGTGTTTCACTTCCTTTCGTGTTCGGGATGATTCCCGAAAGTTAGTATAGGGCGATATGGAAGAATACGCAAGGACGAAGTCACACGAACGATATATATAATAGTGGAAACTCAAAAAAGAGAGGTATTGATTATGAATCCGAAAACCAAAGTTACTCTCGTTGTCATCATCGGCGTTCTCGCCGTGGCATTTTTTGTTATCGGTCTGTTCCTCCTGCCGGACATGGTCGTTATGCAGGTGCAGGCGGACGGCTCTGCGGGCACGACGATGCCAAAGCTGTTTGCGCTGCTGATTCCGCTCGCGTTTACGGCCATTTTTACCGTGTTGTACTACAGAAATGGCGCAACCAAGCATATGTTGGTCGCGTTGCTGGGGTTGGCGATGTTTCTGCTGACGTTTGCGTTCAATCGCTGATTCTTTTATCCGCGTTACGCAACTGCCGTTGATTATAACGGAAATACTGCAAAATCGATGTAAAATTGCTTGACAGCGTCAAGCGCCGCGTGGTAACATTACGAAAATTTAATACCACAGTAAATGCGTTGAAAGAGACATGCTGTCAGCAGAATCATCTTCAGAGAGCCGGTGTTTGGTGCGAACCGGCGGTGAAGCGGACAGCGGATCCCTCCCGAGCATAGACGCTGAAGCAGAGTAAGCGTATTACGGAAGGCACCGTTACCTGCCAGGGTTTGTTCGAACCTGACGAGTGGATCGACGCATACCCGTATACGGTACCCGTATCCGGAAATGCAAGATCAAATTGAGTGGTACCGCGAGGAGTCATATCCCCGTCTCAAACAAGAGACGGGGATTTTTTGTTACCCCGAAGAGGAACGCAACCGCAAGAGTACGGAGGCTGACACATGAAAAAGGTATTTTTATTCGATTCGACGCTGCGCGACGGCGCGCAGAGCGTTGGAATTTCGTTTTCCGTTCAGGATAAGCTCAAGATTGCCCGAATTCTCGACGAGTTGGGCGTGGACTATGTGGAAGCGGGTAATCCCGGCTCCAATCCCAAGGATATGGAGTTTTTCGAGCGCCTGCAGGAGCAGCCCCTGCGCCATGCAAAGGTGACCGCCTTTGGCGCGACGCGCAAGAAACACACTCCCGTGGAGGAGGACGGCAACCTTCGCTCCCTGCTCGCGGCGGGAACAAGCTGCGTCACGATCTTTGGCAAATCCTGGGACGTTCACGTGACGGACATCCTCCGCGCGGAGCTTTCCGAAAACCTCGCGATGATCAAGGACACCGTCCGCTACCTGAAAGAGCAGGGCAAGGAGGTCGTCTACGACGCGGAGCATTTCTTTGACGGCTACCGCGCAAACCCCGCTTACGCGCTGGAAACGCTGAACGCAGCCTACGAAGCGGGCGCGGATTGCCTCTGCCTCTGCGACACGAACGGCGGCAGCTTTCCGGACGAGGTAGAGCGCGTCACCAAACTCGTCTGCGAACGATTCCCCGTTGCGGTCGGCATCCATGCGCACGACGACGGCGGCATGGCGGTTGCCAACAGTGTACTCGCGGTGGAAGCGGGGGCAACGCAAGTGCAGGGTACGCTCGCGGGATTTGGCGAGCGTTGTGGCAACGCAAACCTCGCGACGGTGCTGGCAAACCTGCAACTCAAGCGCGGCTACGATTGCATTCCGAAAAAATCGATGGAACGACTTACCAGTAC
>CAZDXW010000122.1:0-4397 GCA_964509485.1 uncultured Christensenella sp. | reverse complement strand
TCTCATGCCGCATGATGGCAACGCCTTCGTTCACGTCGTCCGCGCCGTAGCAGCGAACCTTCGCGCGGTCGCCTTCCGAAAACGCCTTGGTCTTCGTGATGTTCAGCTTGCCGGTGTAGTAGTCGTATTCCGTCTCCAGATAGGTAAATCCGTTGATGCGGGAGATGACATACGCCGCGTCCTTGCCGAGGCCGTTGAGGATAACCTGCAGCGGCTTGGTGCGAACCTTGTTGGCGGTCTTGGCAATGCCGATTGCGCCTTCTGCAGCGGCAAAGCTCTCGTGCCCTGCCAGGAAGCAGAAGCAGCTGGTTTCTTCGCGCAGCAGCATTGCCGCGAGGTTGCCGTGACCGAGGCCGACTTCACGCTGATCTGCAACCGAGCCCGGAATGCAGAACGCCTGGAGGCCAAGGCCGATGGCTTCCGCCGCTTTGTCCGCGGACGTTACGCCCTGTTTGATGGCGATAGCCGCGCCGACGGTGTATGCCCAGCACGCGTTCTCAAACGCAATCATCTGAATGCCGCGAACGATGGAAAATACGTCAATCCCCTTGGCGTCGCAGATCGCTTTCGCGTCGTCAATGCCCTTGATGCCGTACTTGGCCAGTTCGCAGTTGATCTTTTCAATTCTTCTCTCGTAACCTTCAAAAATAGCCATCGCTGCCTCCTTACGCTTTGCGCGGGTCGATAACCTTGGCGGCCTGGTCGAAACGCCCGTAGGTACCAATGTTCTTCTCGTACGCTTCCTTCGGATCGACGCCCTTTTTAATGGCGTCCATCATCTTGCCAAGGCTGACAAACTTGTAACCGATGATTTCACCGCCCTCATCGAGCGCGATGGCGATTACGTAGCCTTCCGCCATTTCCAAATAGCGCGGCCCCTTGCAGAGCGTGCCATACATGGTACCAACCTGCGAGCGCAGGCCCTTGCCGAGGTCTTCGAGACCGGCGCCGATGGGCAGGCCGTCGTCCGAAAACGCGCTCTGCGTGCGGCCGTAAACGATCTGCAAAAACAGCTCGCGCATGGCGGTGTTAATTGCGTCGCAGACGAGGTCGCTATTGAGCGCTTCGAGAATGGTCTTGCCGGGCAGAATTTCCGCCGCCATAGCTGCGGAGTGCGTCATGCCACTGCAGCCGATCGTCTCAACCAGCGCTTCTTCGATGACGCCCTTTTTCACGTTGAGCGTGAGCTTGCAGGCGCCCTGCTGCGGTGCGCACCAGCCGACGCCGTGCGTCAGGCCGCTGATATCGGTGATTTGCTTTGCCTTAACCCACTTGCCCTCTTCGGGAATCGGAGCGGGATCATGCTTTGCGCCTTTTAGGACGCAGGTCATTTCTTCCACTTCACTGGAATACTGCATGTGTGGAATTCCTCCTTGTTTTGCTGAGAATACCCAGATTCGATCAGGTTACAGTATAGCACCGGAAAAGAAGTGTTTCAATATAATATGATCGATATCCATCCATATAAAAACGGAAATGTGCGTATATCTGCGGCGAATGTGCAATTCCAGCTACGCTACCACCTCGCGTTTCGCAACACAAGTCGCTTTTCGCATTCGTTTCTCTTTGGCGCGGCGTGTTCTTATGCTATACTGAACACAGCCGTTGAATGGAGGATTCCCCATTGCGATACATCGCTGTTGCCCTGTACCTGCTCGCCGTCTCGCTGCACCTGTTTGCCTGCGCCAGCCGTGACCGGCTGATGCTGCGGCGAATCACGAAGTGCTGCTTAATGCCGCTGTTGCTGCTTTGTTACCTTTCGTTTACCGGCGAGGTCTCCCGCCTCGTTGTTGCGGCTCTGCTCAGCGGGTTCGTCGGGGACGTATTTCTGCTGTTCCGGCCGCGACGCTGGTCGTTTCCGGCGGGCATACTCTCGTTTGCCGCGGGGCATGTGTTTTATATCATCCGTTTTCTTGGCGAATTGACCGTTTCCCCCGCCTGGTATCTCTGCGTCGCGCTGGGGCTCGTCAGCGTGTTCAGCGCCGTTACGCTTCTTCGTTATCTTTGGAAGGGACTTCCAAAAAAGCTCCGTCCGCCGAGTTTTCTGTATATGCTGATCATCGCGTCAATGGCGTCCAGCGCGATTCTGTTTGCGTTCTACGGCGCTCAGCCGCTGCGCTGGCTCGCGGCGGTTGGCGGGCTGCTCTTCGTCGCTTCCGACAGCACGCTCTCCATCGACGCGTTCCACCATCCGGTTCGCTATCGAAACGTAATCGTGATGTCCACCTATATTGCCGCGCAAACGTTGATTGTTTCGTCCCTTACGTTTGCCGGATAACGCTCAAGGAGGCCATATGGAACTAGCATTGTTCATCGTTTCTCTTTGCGTCTTCGTTGTCATTCTGCTCGTGCTGTTTTACCTCGTTCGGCGACAGCGCGCGCTTCAGGATGCGCTGACGGACGACCTCTCCCGCGCGCTCTCGGAGCTGCGCCGCGAGCTAGGCAGCAATGTGCAAACATCTGTTGCCAATCTCGGCAACATGATTCTCGAGCAGCAGCGCACGAGCGGCGCGCAGAGCGAGCAGCGGTTTAAGACGTTTGAAACCGCCAACGAGCAAAAGCTCGAAGCCATTCGCATCACCATGGAACGCCGCCTGCTCGCGCTCCAGACAGAGAACGGACAGAAGCTCGACGAGATGCGAAACATTGTGGACGAGAAGCTCCAGAAAACGCTGGAGACGAAGGTCGCGCAGTCGTTCCAGCTCGTCAACGAGCGGCTTGAGCAGGTCTACAAAGGACTTGGCGAAATGCAGACGTTGGCCACCGGCGTCGGCGATCTGAAAAAGGTACTCAGCAACGTAAAGACACGCGGCATGCTCGGCGAAATTCAACTTGGCGCGATTTTGGAGGAGATATTGGCTCCGGAACAATACGACCGGGATGTCATTGTAAAACCCGGCAGCAAGGAGAACGTCGAGTTCGCGGTCAAGATTCCAACGACCGACGGCGAGCCGGTCTACCTGCCCATCGACTCCAAGTTCCCCGCGGATCTCTACTCGAACCTCGCGGATGCATACGAATCCGGCAATAAGGAAGCGATTCACGCCGCGTCAAACACGCTGATTCAGCGCATCCGCCAGGAGGCGGCGAAGATTCGGGACAAGTACATCGACCCGCCGCATACAACGGACTACGCCTTCCTGTTTCTCCCGTTTGAGGGACTCTACGCCGAGGTCACGAGCCGCGGCGTTGCTGAGGAACTCCAGCGCAGCTGCCACGTGATTCTGGCCGGGCCTTCGAACATGGCGGCGCTGCTCAACACGGTACAGATGGCCTACCGCTCATTTGCGATTCAGCAGCGCAGCAGCGAGGTCTGGCGCGTGCTCGGCGCGGTCAAGACGGAGTTCGATAACTTCGGCAAAGTGCTCGCTGCTTCCCGAAAGCACCTGCAACAGGTGGACGACGATCTGGAGAAGCTCATCGGCGCGCGCACCCGCGCCATCAGCAAGCGCCTGCGCTCAGTGGAGCAGATCGACTCCTACAGCGCGAGCGTCATTCTAAACGCGGATGCGGATACGCTCGGTCTACCGGAGGCGGAGGAAGAAGAAACGAACGAACCGGAAAACGGAGACGAGTAACGATTGAAAACAAAAGAAGCAGCCGTTTGGCTGCTTCTTTTTATTTCGTGTTACTCCGAGCGCTTGTTCTGATCGTAAAACTGTTTCAAATTCTTCTTCGTTTCCTCATCCAGATAATGCCAGCGCACGCCCTGAATTGCGCCTTCCAGCGCGCAGAGGCGCATGTAGCACGCGGAGGGATCGATTGCCGCGATGCGAAGCCATGCCTCGCGGCTGCCGGTTTCCTTTAACTTCTCGACGCTGGAAACGCCGACTTCAGTGAGCTGTGCTTCCAGCTTCGATGCTATGTTTGGTAGCTTCTGTAATTCTCCCATACTGAATTTCCCCTCCTGCTTGTTATAGCTCGATCCAGTACCGTTCCAGATTCACATTGTCCCGTTCGCAATAGGTCGTTCGATCGTAAACGCCGCCGCAGCTCAATATCGTTCTTCGGCTGGCTTCGTTTTCAACCAGACAGGTAATTAGCACGCGCTCCAGCCCGAACGCCTTGCAGACCTTTAGGCACTCCGTCAGCATGCGCTTGGCATATCCTTTCCTCCGCTCGTCCGGATGTACACTATAGCCGATGTTTCCGCCAAACTCCCGTAGAAAATCGTTGAACTCGTGCCGAAACTGAATCATGCCGACGATCTTTCGGTCGCTTTGCCGCACAAACGCGAACTGCTCGGAAGGCACCCAGTTGTCCGGCTTGGTCTCCGGCTGTTCCGCGAGGCGGTTGAACGCCAGCCACTCCAGCGGGTCCTCCATGCGGCGCAGCGGGCCTGTCCCGTCCATGCTCTCGCCGGACGCGAGAAACGCCGCGCGGTAGCCCGCGATCTG
>CAZDXW010000121.1:0-4537 GCA_964509485.1 uncultured Christensenella sp. | reverse complement strand
CCGGTGAATTAACATTCCCTCTCCCGATCTCCCTCCGGCAGGATATCGGCTTTAGTAGCTTCATAAGTCCGGCCCGACGCAAAGCTTAATCGGGTTCGTTCCCTACCCTAAATGACGCCCGTATCTGAAACGGTAAGTTTTCTCAGGCGGACGGACGCTGCGTTAAGCAGCGACGGCTAAAGTATTGTTGTCAGTTACTTTAATCTGATCCCGTTTTTATCGAAGTCCGGGGCTTCGGCTCGCTTATCCAACCTCGGCGATCCCCGTCGAAACCGGTATTCGCCCCCATGTTTGCACGGTCTTCCCGTGCAATCCTATTGTACCCGTCCGGGGAAAAAGAATCAAGCGCGGCGGGGATTTGTTTCCCCTTGTTCACGCTGTTGTTGCGATGCTCTCCCTACAGCGGCAGGTTCAGAATATCCAGCGTACCGAAGTAATCCTCGGGCGTCTCCGCACGGCGAATCAGCTGCGCCGACTTGTCGGGCTTGAGCAGCAGTTCCGCGCTGCGGAGCTTGCCGTTGTAGTTGTAGCCCATCGAGAACCCGTGCGCGCCGGTGTCGTGAATGACAAGCAGGTCGCCCGGCTCGGTCTTCGGCAGCGGACGGTCAATCGCGAACTTGTCGTTGTTTTCGCAGAGCGAACCGACCACGTCGTAAACATTCGTCAGCGGGTCGTTCTCCTTGCCCATCACGGTGATGTGGTGGTACGCGCCATACATTGCGGGGCGCATGAGGTTGCAGGCGCAGGCGTCCACGCCGATGTACTTCTTGTGCGTTTCCTTCTTGTGGATCGCGCGGGTCACGAGATAGCCAAACGGCCCCGTGATGTAGCGGCCCAGCTCGGTGAAAATGCGCAGCTTCAACCCGCTCGGCGCGACGATGTTGTCGTACTCGCGCTTGACCTCTTCGCCGATGTAGCGAATGTCCGTCTCCTTTTCGTAGGGGCGGTACGGAATGCCGATGCCGCCGGAGAGGTTGACGAACGTGAACTTCGCGCCCGTCTCCTGCTGGAGTTCCACGGCGGTCTTAAAGAGCTTTCTCGCCAGTGCGGGATAGTAGTCGTCGTCCGTCGTGTTGCTCACGAGGAACGCATGCAGGCCGAACTCCTCCGCGCCCATCGCCATCAGCCGCTTGACCGCTTCGCTGAGCTGATTGCGCGTCATGCCGTACTTCGCCTCGCCGGGGTTGCCCATGATCGTGTTGCCGAGCAAAAACTCCCCGCCGGGGTTAAAGCGCAGGCAGACGGTCTTCGGAATACCGCCGTTCTTCGCCAGAAAATCGATGTGCGTAATGTCGTCCAGATTGATCAGCACGCCCATGTCGCTCGCGAGCTGAAACTCGTTTGCCGGGGTGTCGTTGGACGAAAACATGATGTCGTGCCCCGTAATGCCCACCGCGCGGGAAAGCATCAGTTCGGTCAGCGACGAGCAGTCCATGCCGCAGCCGATGTCGAAGAGCAGCCTCATGATCGCGGGGTTCGGCAGCGCCTTCACCGCAAAGTATTCCCGGAACCCTTCGTTCCAGGCAAACGACTCCTGCAGGCGCTTTACGTTCGCGCGAATACCGGCTTCATCGTAGATATGAAACGGCGTTGGATATTGTTTTACGATCGACTCCAACTGGTCCTTCGTAAACGGTAAGCCTCTCATTCGCGATCCTCCTTTAGTCGTCGTTCCATTTCGCGCCCTGCGTCGCGCTCGGCGATCGAGTGGCGTTTGTCGTATAGTTTCTTTCCTTTGGCAACCGCAAGCTCCAGCTTCACGCGCCCGTCCTTGAGGTAGAGCGAAAGCGGAACAAGGCTCATGCCGTCCTGCTGGGTCGCAACCGCGAGTTTTCGAATCTCGCTCTTGTGCGCGAGCAATTTTCGCGTGCGAAACGGGTCGCGGTTATAGATGTTGCCCTGCTCATAGGGGCTGATGTGCATCCCGATGAGAAAGAGCTCGCCGTTTTTGACCTGTGCGTAGCTATCCTTGAGGTTACAGGCGCCCTTGCGGAGCGACTTGACCTCCGTACCGCACAGCTCGATTCCGCACTCCAGAACATCCTCAATAAAGTAATCGTGGCGTGCCTTCCTGTTTTGCGCAAGCGGCTTCACGCCTCGTGTCTTCGGCATAGGGTTCGCCTTGTTCCTTTCCGGCGGAGAAAATAATATATAATCTTGGGTTCCTGAACATGATACCGGCTTAAGCGCCCAAAGTCAAGCGCAGATCCGCCGTATTTTACCGGTTTCATGAGTTGGTCTTTGCAAAGTTTGCACTCGATTAAAAAAGCGGCGTATCCGTTTCGATACGCCGCATACGTTCAAGGAGTTTCCTTAAACAACCGTCAGGACGAGCGCGAGCACGCCTACAATTGCGGCGAGGATGATCGTCAGTTTCTGAAGTTTCGCTTCACGGCTCGCGGCCTTGCCTTTTGCGGTAAAGGAATTGGTTTCTCCGCCGAACGAAGCGCCCAAGCCGGAGCTTTTCGTCTTCTGCAGCAGCACGACGACGACGAGCAGAACAGAGATCACCAAGAGCGCAATGCGAATGACCAGCGCTAACGTTTGCATTTGAACGATTCCTCCAAATTACGATCCCTGCCGCTCTGCCTGGCAGCGCGCGACGGGTCGAGCATATTTTACGATTTCCGGCTCTGGCTCTCTTCGCATAAGTCCGTTACGCGAAAATCCACCCATAGCCTAGTGATTATAACACGCAGGTATTGCGAATGCAAGCAAAAACCCGCCGAAAATCAGCCGACGATCAGCGATTTTCCGGTCATTTCCTTCGGCACCGGCAGCCCCAATAGCCCCAGCAGCGTCGGCGCGAGATCGCTCAGCCGCCCGCCTTCGCGGAGGGTGACGTTCTTTCGCGCGTTGTCCACGAGAATGCACGGAACGGGGTTCGTCGTGTGCGCGGTGAACGGCGCGTTCTCGCACTCGTCCCACATCTTTTCGCAGTTGCCGTGGTCGGCGGTGATGATGCAGCGTCCGCCCGTCTTAAGAATCGCGTCCACAACCTTCGCCGCGCAGGCATCCACGGCGTGCACGGCGGCGGTTGCCGCCTCCATCACGCCCGTGTGGCCGACCATGTCCGGGTTGGCAAAGTTGAGAATCATCACGTCGTATTTACCGCTCTCGATGCGCTTGACCGCTTCGTCCGCCACTTGATACGCGCTCATCTCCGGTTGGAGATCGTAGGTTGCGACCTTCGGCGAGGGAATCAGCGCGCGGTCCTCGCCGGGGTTCGGCGCTTCCACGCCGCCGTTGAAGAAGAACGTTACGTGCGCATACTTTTCGGTTTCCGCAATGCGCAGCTGCGTCAGCCCGTTTTGCGCCAGATACGCGCCAAACGTATTGCTCAGCGAGTCCGGATGATATGCAACATGCACGCGGTCGCCAAACGTCTTGTCATACTGCGTCATGCAGACGTAGTAGAGCGGGAAGAACCCGTTCTTGCGCGGGAAGCCGTCGAAGTCGTCAAACACGAGCGTCCGCGTGATTTCACGCGCGCGGTCGGGACGGAAGTTGAAGAAGATCACGCTGTCGTTCGCGGAGATTTTGCCGACGGGTTTGCCGTTTTCCAGCACGACGGTCGGTAGAACGAACTCGTCCGTTTCACCCTTGTCGTAGCTATTCTGCATGGCTTCCTCGCCGCTCTTCGCCGTTTCGCCTTCGCCGTAAACCAGCGCGGCATAGGCCTTCTCCACGCGCTCAAAGCGGTTGTCGCGATCCATCGCGTAGTACCGCCCCATGACAGAAGCGATCTTGCCGACGCCGATTTTTTTGAGTTCCTCGTCGAGCTGCTCCACGTAGCCCTTGCCGCTGCTCGGGGGCACGTCGCGCCCGTCCATAAAGCAATGGACAAATACCTTCTTGAGCCCCTTGTCGCGCGCGAGCTTGACCAGCGCGTAGAGATGCGTGTTGTGCGAATGCACGCCGCCGTCCGAGAGCAGGCCCATCAGGTGCAGCGCGGAGTCGTGCTGTTTGCAGTTTTCAATCGCGGAAAGGAACGCTTCGTTTTCGAAGAAGTCCCCGTCCAGAATCGCCTTCGTGATGCGGGTCAGCTCCTGGTAGACAATTCGACCCGCGCCAATGTTGAGGTGGCCGACTTCGCTGTTGCCCATCTGGCCATCCGGCAGGCCAACGTCCATGCCGCTCGCGGCGATCTGCGTATGCGGATACTGCTCCCAGAGGCGGGAGATATTCGCGGCGCCGTCGGCCTTGATGGCGTTAAATTCCTTTTCCTTGGAACAGCCGAAGCCGTCCAGAATGATCAAAGCGGTCATCGGTTTCGTCATTAGAAATGAACCACCTTCGAAAAGTCGTCACTCTTGAGGCTCGCGCCGCCGATGAGGCCGCCGTCGATCTCCGGCATGGCCATGAGCTCGGTTGCGTTCTTGGCGTTCATGCTTCCGCCGTACTGAATCCGGACTTCGCTGGCAACCTTCTCGCCGTAGACGCCCGCGATTGCGCCGCGAATGACCTTGATGGTCAGGTTCGCGTCTTCGCTGGTGGCGGTTTTGCCCGTGCCGATGGCCCAGATGGGTTCGTAGGC
>CAZDXW010000120.1:0-4591 GCA_964509485.1 uncultured Christensenella sp. | reverse complement strand
CGAATCGGAATCCAGACCTCGCTGTAGTAGTCCGGCGACGCGGGGTTTCCGTCGGAGTACATTTCAATCTCCATGTACTGCGCTACCTCGTAGACGCCGTTGGTCGGCAGCCATTCGGAGTAGATTTGCTTCGTAACCTCCTGAATCGCGCCCGGCATCGCGCCGACGCAGGCAAACCGCGCCCAGAGATGCGCCGGAATCTCGCGGGTGGTCAGCCCCTCCGGCAGCTTCGTGCCGGGCTTGAGCACGTCCGCAATCATATATGGAAAGTTGCCGCTTGCGTCTGCGTCGAAGCAGATGCCAAAGACCGGGCAGACCTTTTGCTGCAACCCTTTTTCCATAAACTCCTGCCAGAATTTCGGAATCTCCTGCTGGCTGGAATCCATTTGGAACGCTCTCTCCACCCCTGCTACCGTGAATGCATCCATCTGTTCAATCTTGTAGTTCATAATATTCGCACCCTCCATCTTGATCGATATCGCAAGGGGGTTCTGGCAGCGCATCAGCGTGCTGAGCCTTCGCGCGCTGGTCGGGGTTACCCCGTGGAAGCGCGAGAACGCTTTGGTAAAGCTCTCCGGCGTGTCGTAGCCATACTTAAGCGCGAGGTCGATCACCTTGGTGTCGTTTGCCAGCAGCTCCTGCCCCGCGAGCGTCAGCCGCCGCGCGCGGATGTATTCGCTCACGCTCATGCCGGTCAGCGCCGCGAACGTCCGCTCCAGATAAAAGCGCGAAATGCCGACGTGCCGCGCGGCCTTCGCGCTGTCCGCCTCCTCCAGCAGGTGCCGCTCTATGTAGTTCAGCGCGTCGTTCAGGCTCTCGACCAGTTCCAAGTGTGCTCCTCCGCTTTCGTTTCTCGCCGTGTTGTGCCGTCCGGTTGCCCTTGCAGAATTAATCCTATCAGGCGGAGCACCGCGCGTCCTGTCTTTTCTTGTCAGGATTTGTCCGCGTTAGACGGCGGGTTCGTAGACGATTTCCTGCGCGCCCTGTTCGAGCAAGCGCGCCGCGCGTTCTCCGCTCGCCAGCCAGTCCTCGCGCCGTTCCTCCGGTAAAATCAGCGGCATGCGGTCGTGAATAAACGAAATCTCCTTTGCCGCGGGCGCGGTTAAGATCACGAACACCGGCGTCTTTGCCCCCGCCTCGCTGCGGTAGACGCCCGCAAACGTAAAAAGCCCCGCCTGCTGCGGGTGCAACCGATATTTGTATTTCTTTCCCTCTCGGGTTTCCCATTCAAAATAGCTCGATGCGGGAATCAGGCAGCGCCCGGAACGCGGGAGTTCGCCCGCCCGCTCTGCGCCCGCTTCCGCGAGCAGCGGAGAACGGAACATTGGCTTTTCGAGCACGGTTTCGCTGCGCGCGTTGATCACGCGGCCCTTGCCGTCGAAGCGCGAAAAGCCCCATTGCATGATGCTCGGCCCGTCCGGCAGCAGCACCGGCACATGGTCGGTTGGAAAAATCTCGCCGGTCTTGCGCAGCAGCAGCGCCGCTTCCTCCGGATTTCGCTGGTAGAGCAGCGCGATCACCGCGCGATACTGCGCCTCGTCGTCATCCGTATAAAACCGTCCGCACATACGCTCGTCCCCTTTCGGCCTCGTCAGCCCAGCCAGATGCCTACGCCAATGCCCATGATCGAGCCAATCAGCACCTGCAGCGGCGTGTGCCCAATCAGTTCCTTAAGCTCCCACTCCGGCAGCTCGATGATCTTGCCCTCTTTGATCAGATGGTCGATAATCGCGGTGATGGTCACCGCCTGCTTGCCCGCCTCCTGGCGCACGCCACGCGCGTCGTGCAGCACAACGGCGGTCAGAATCAGCGAAACGGCAAATTCAAACGAACTCGCGCCGTATTGCATCACCGTCGCGGTGGTCAGCGCGCAGACGGTCGCCGCGTGCGAACTCGGCATGCCGCCGCTGCCCACGAGGCGCTCCAGCTTGAATTCGCGGTTCATAATGGTGTATAGAATCGCCTTCACCGCCTGCGCAATTGCCCAGCCGGCAATCGCAGCAAGCAGAATTCGGTTTTGCATGAGATCTGTAAAAAACTGCAACATAATGTTCGTCCAATACTGTGTATTTGCAGTGGAAAGCAGTGGTTGTAATCGTTGTGAGAGTATTGTAACGTACACTCGCTTAGAATTCAACCTTCGGCCCATTGAAACCACGTCGTGTCTGGGCGCCATTTTATATGAAGAACGTACACTCGCTTAGAATTCAACCTTCGGCCATGCAACCTGCTTAACACCCCCGTTTGATATATTTATATACAAGCCTTGACAGGCCCCAAATGGATGGCGTACGCTTTACAAATGAAAAAACGATTTTACCTGATTTTGATCTCATGTTTGATGATGGCTGCGTGCCTGCTCCCCGCTTTCACCGTGGCGAAGGCGGAAGGCACCGGCGACACGCGCCTGACCTTTGGCGCGGACGGCACGTTTACGGTGCTAATCCTCTCCGACCTGCAGGACACGCAGTATACGACGCAGCTCGTGCAGAGCAGTTCGCGCGGCGTCATTGCCGACTATCCGGCCGATCTCATCGTGCTGCTGGGCGATCAGTTGGAGGGGCCAAGCCCCGTGCTCCGCTTTGGCAACGGCGAGCAAAACTGCAAGCAGACCATCGAAACCCTGCTAAAACCAGTCGTCGACAGCGGAATTCCGTTTGCCGTCGTCTTTGGTAACCACGATTACGAAACGCCCATGAGCGTTCGCGATCAGGCGAAGGTCTACGAGTCCTACCCAACCTGCGTTGGCGTTTCCTATGGCCGGACCTCCACCGAGGACGGCGCGTATGTGCTGCCCATCTACGAGCGGGGCAGCGACCGCCGCGTGATGGCGCTCTATTTCTTCGATTCCGGTTCCTACCTGCCAAACGGGGATTACAACACCGTCTCCAAGGAGCAGGTCGACTGGTACAACGAGCAAAGTGCCGCGTTCCGTACGGAGAACGACAGTCAGGCACTACCCTCCGTGGCATTCTGCCACATTCCGCTGCCGGAGATCTACAATCTCTTTACCGAGGTGGACAAGGACACCAAGGGCGCGTTCAAGGGCGTTGGCGTTGGCGCAGGCAAGTATTACCTGCCAAACAACGAGCGAATCTTTACCGGGGACGTCAACGAGTCCCCCTGCCCCTCCAGTGAAAATTTCGGCCTGTTTGACGCTTACCGCCAGAACGGGGACGTGTTTCTCACCGTCAACGGGCACGACCACGTGAATTCCTTCATTGGCAATGTGGACGGCGTCGACTTTGCCAGCGCGCCGGGCAGCTCCTACACGAGCTATGGGCGCGAGGATACGCGCGGCGTCCGCCTCTTCCGCTTCACTGAGCACTGCGTGAAGGACTACGAAACGCTCCACGTTCGCTACAGCGACTACAACACCCCCACGAGCTTTGGTTATTTACGGTATTACCTGAGTACGACGACGGGTATCTACAACGCCATCAAGGTCGTGCTGCTGCTGGTGATTCTCCTCGCCGTGCTGGTGGTGCTGATCGTCCTGATTGCGCGGAAAAAGAAGCATGCACCCGCCGCGGAGCAGATTGCGGAGCCGAGCGACGAGTTTGACGACGAGCCCGCGCCGCAGGACGAAAAGATTGAGTAACCCACTTTCCTGAGAACTAAATCGTGCAAACAAAAAATCCGCCTTTCGGCGGATTTTTTTGTTGCGTTCGTTTAGTCGATGCCCGCGTTCAGCAGTTCTGCCTGCGCGGTGGCCGCCAGCTCGCCAACCAGATCGTGCTCGTAATAACTCACGATGCAGTGCATCGGGCAGACGGGAATGCAGGCGCCGCAGCACGTGCAGGTGGTCTCGTCGATCTCCGCAACGCCGTTGACGACGCGGATGGAGTTCGTCGGGCACTGCTTCTCGCAGCGTTTGCAGGCGATGCAGGCCGCTTTGCATTGCAGCCGTGCAATGCGCCCCGTTGCCTTGTTTCGGCAGAGCACCGCCACCGTCTGCTCCACAGGCAGCATTTGAATGATTCCGCGCGGACAGGTGGCAACGCACATGCCGCAGCCGGTGCAAACGTCGCCATCGACCACGGCAACGCCGTCGATCATCGAGATCGCGCCAAACGGGCAGCGGTTTACGCAGTCGCCCAAGCCCACACAGCCGAATTCGCAGGCGGTCGGCCCACCAGCGAGGCTGCCCGCCGCGCGGCAGGATGGAATCCCGCTGTAGTCGTAGCGCATGGTCACGTTTTCGCAAGTGCCCTGACAGCGCACGCGCGCCACGAGCGGTTGAAGCTCATCCGCGTCGACGCCCATAATTTCGGCAATGGCCTTCGCCGTCTTCGTGCCGCCGGGGGTGCAGGCATTGGCCGGCGCTTCCCCGCGCACAACCGCCTCCGCATACCCGTCACAGCCGGGATAGCCGCAGGCACCGCAGTTTGCGCCCGCAACCGCCGCGCGAACGGCGCTCACGCGCTCGTCCGCCTCGACGGAGAATTTCTTGTCGGCAACGCCGAGCAACAGTCCAAAGAGCACACCCAGCCCGCCGAGCGCAAGGATTGCGTAGAGAATCGGAAGATAATCCGCCATCTTACATCACCCCCGCAAACATGTTGGAAAATCCGAGGAACGCAAGGCTCAT
>CAZDXW010000119.1:1318-4651 GCA_964509485.1 uncultured Christensenella sp. | reverse complement strand
TCGGCCAGGATCGGGCGCGAACCCTCCATGGCGCAGGTGACGCAGCAACCCGGCGCGCTCTCGCCGGAGAGAAACAGCCGCGAAGGATCGGCAACCTCGCGCATGCCGCCGTCGCCCATTTCGAACACGCCGACCTCGTTGGTCGAGCCAAACCGGTTCTTGACCGCGCGGAGCAGCCGCAGCCCCTCGTGGCGGTCGCCTTCAAAATACAAAACGGTGTCCACAATGTGCTCCAGCACGCGTGGGCCCGCGATGTTGCCGTCCTTGGTCACGTGGCCGACGATGAACACGACCACGCCGGTCTCCTTTGCGTAGCGCGTGAGCCGCGAGGTCGCGGCACGCACCTGGCTGACGCTGCCGGGCGAACCGGCGCTCTCCTCGGAGAGGATCGTTTGAATCGAGTCCACGATCAGTACGTTGCAACGCGTGCTCGTCGCCTCGTCGATGATTCGATCCAGATCGGTTTCGCAGAGCACGTCGATGTCGTTCTGCATGCCAAGGCGGTCGGCGCGCAGCTTGATCTGGGACGCACTCTCCTCGCCGGACACATAGAGCACGGCGCCCTCCGACGCGAGCGTATCCGCCGCCTGGAGCAGCAGTGTCGATTTGCCGATGCCGGGGTCGCCGCCGAGCAACACGACCATACCGCGGATGATTCCCCCGCCGAGCACGCGATCCAGCTCGCCAATACCCGCGGACACTCGCTTTTGCGGCAGCGGAACCACCTTGGAGAGCTTCTGCGACACGGCGGAACCGGACGGCGCGGAGGACTTCACCTGCACGACGGCGGACTCCGTCATCGTGTTCCAGCTTTCGCACTGCGGGCACTTGCCCATCCACTTGGCGGACTCATAGCCGCATTCGCCGCAGATGTAGGTCACGCGATCCTTCGCCATTATTCAACCACCTTGATGTACTTCCAGAGCGGCTGCGCGGTGTCGGTCATGTCGCGCCAGAGCGCATAGTCGCCTTCGGCCATCACAAACTGGGAGTTCGTGCCCGTTTCGCTGAGTACATAGGTCTTTGTATCCGCAAACGCGTAGGCATACACCGTTTCATCGCGGCTGAACACCACGCAGGTCGGCGTGATGTCAAAATCGATTACCCCGCGCGCAATCCGGCTCGGCGCGCCGCCGTTCACGCTGACATACAGGTCGCTGCTGCCGTCGTGATTGCCGGAAAGATACGCCCAGCGGTCGCCCGCGCTCTTGGGATCATGTACAAAACTGCCCGCCGTAAAGTCCCAGCGGCTGTTGTCACTCAAGAGCACCGTGCGAATCAGGCTGCCCTGCGGGTTGGTCGCGTCCGCGTCCGCATAGATCACTTGGCCGCTGCGAATGGAGGGCTCGCTCTCGGCATAGGGAGAATTCGTAAAGACCGCGAGGGTCAGTAGCTCGCCGTTTGTCAGGTCGCAGACCACCAGCTTCGCGGTGGCCGCGTCCGTCCGCTCCGTCCAGACCGCATAGGGCGCTTCCAGCGCGAGCTTCGGCGCTTCCAATGCAAACTCCGAGAGGATGAGCGTTTTGCCCGTCGTCTTGTCGAGCTTCACGATGCTGCCGCCGCCGCCCGTCTTGCAGTCCGCGTAGAGAATCATGTCCGCGTTTTCCACGGGGTAGCGAATCGTGTCGTTTAGCCGCTTGAGTTCGACGTTGGCAAACGCGCCCGTCTCCGGATTGAGCCGTACGAGCCGGTCGCAGGCGTTTTCGCTTGTGCCGGTGGCAAACAGGATTTCGCCTTCGTAGACGCTGGGGTCCACCACGGCGGTCGGCAGGCCGTAACCCGCGCCGTACTGCACGGTTTCCACCTGATTGAGCAGCATCGGGTTGATCGGCGGGGCGGTTTCCTTGGCCGTTTCGGCGGCGGGCGTTGCGCCAAAGAGCGGGTCGCCGCTGGAGAGCCGCGCGGAGACGAACGGAACGATCACGAAGATCGTCAGCAGCGCAAACGCCGCGAGCAGCAACAGCGCGACAACGAGTTTCAGCGTGGGCCCGAACGACGTTGCGTCCAGATTCCATCTGCGCCGGGAGGGCGAATATTTCAAATGTTTACTCATACGTTTCACGTGTTCCATTTTACCCCAACGCGGCGCTTCGGTCAATCAATCTCGCAGACGCAAATGGGATTCCTCTCTTTTGCCGCCGTTCGAACTATGGTATGATATAAGTTGAATACATACGGAGAACAAGAAAGAATGGCCTATCGCGCGCTCTACCGCCAATACCGCCCCGTCCGCTTTTCGGAAGTGATTGGGCAGGAGCATATCACCACAACGCTGAAGCATCAGGTTGCGTCGGATCGCCCGGCACACGCCTATCTGTTCTGCGGCACGCGCGGCACGGGCAAGACCACCTCGGCACGCATCCTCGCGCGCGCGGTGAACTGCCTCTCTCCCGAGGATGGCGAGCCTTGCGGCAAATGCGAGGCATGCCTCATCACCACGAGCGAGGGTTCCTCGGACATCACAGAAATTGACGCGGCGAGCAACAACAGCGTCAGCGACGTGCGCGACCTCATCGAGAGCGCACAGTACGCGCCGCTGCGCCTGCGCCGCCGCGTGTTTATCATCGACGAAGTTCATATGCTCTCCGGCGCGGCGTTCAACGCGCTGCTCAAAACGCTGGAGGAGCCGCCGGAGCACATTCTGTTTATTCTCGCGACGACCGAGCCGCAGAAGCTCCCCGCAACGATCATCTCCCGCTGCCAGCGGTTCGACTTTCACCGAATCTCCATCCCGGACATCAAACGCACGCTCACCAGCGTGCTTTCCCGCGCGGGCGCCAGCATTGAGGACGGCGGACTGACGCTGATTGCGCGCGCGGCGCAGGGCGGCATGCGCGACGCGCTGTCGCTCGCAGATCAGTGCCTCGCGTTCTGCGGGGATCACGTGACCACGCAAAACGTATATGACGTGCTCGGCAGCATGGAGGATTCGTTTCTCTTCGACATCTCGGACGCGCTGCTTGGCTCCGATGCGCCAAAGACGCTTCGCCTGCTGGACGGAATCGTCCAGGGCGGGCGCGACCTCTCCGTGTTTGCCGCGGATCTGAGTGCGCATTTTCGCGCGCTGCTGCTGGCAAAAACCTGCGGCAAGTGCGAGGATTTGCTGGACTGCACGGAGGACATGATGCAGCGCTACCTAAAGCAGGCAAGCACCGCCTCCGAAGCGCGGCTCGCGCTCGCGGTGGATCGCCTGCTCGCGGCGCAAAACGATATGCGCTATCTGCCCGCACCGCGCACCATGCTCGAAAGCGCGCTGATCCACATCTGCCGCCCGGAGGACGCGCTCTCACTGACGAATCTGGAAGCGCGCGTCGACCGGCTGGAAGCGCAGGT
>CAZDXW010000119.1:0-1218 GCA_964509485.1 uncultured Christensenella sp. | reverse complement strand
CCCTGGCCGGAGGAAGCGCCGCCGGTGCAGTTCTCCGAGATCGTCTCCTCCGAACCGGAGGTGCGCATACCCCAGAGTGTGAAACTGGCCGCGCCGCAGAAAGCAGCCGTTTCGGCAGGTTCGGACGACGCAGCCGCCATCTGGCGCGAAGCGATCGCCGCGATTCCGAATATGTTCATTCAGGCGCTGGCAAGAGAAGCCGTCGCGATCAAATTCGACCAGAACATCCTGACGGTCGGATTCACCGCCACGCAGGAAATGAAGCTCAAGGGCCTCTCCGCGCCGATCAACTTTGAGCCGACACAGCGCGCGCTGCAGAGCGTTCGACCGGACGCAAAACTGATTCTCACCACGACCAAGACCGCGCCCGCGAGCGAAACGGCACAAGCGCTGGCAAAGGAACTCTTCGGGGACAAACTCACGATTGAGTAAACCCCGTTAAACAAGTATCGAATCAATTCAGGAGGATGTATTCTATGGCAAAAGGCGGATTTCCCGGTGGAATGGGCGGCGGAATGGGCGGCGGCAACATGCAGCAGCTCATGATGCGCGCGCAGAAGATGCAGCAGGACGTTCAGCGCACCCAGGCGGAGCTCAACGAGCGTGAGTTCTCGGCCAGCAGCGGCGGCGGAATGGTCACCGTGACCGTCAGCGGCGCAAAGGACGTGCGGTCCATCGTCATCAACCCGGCGTGCGTCGATCCGGACGATGTGGAGATGCTGCAGGATCTCGTGCTCTCCGCCGTCAACGAAGCGCTGCGCACCGCGACCAAGACGATTGAGGACGAAATCAACAAGATCACCGGCGGGCTGGGGCTCGGGTTATAATGCTCACGATCGAACCCATCGTACGGCTGACCACGCAGCTTTCGCGCCTGCCCGGCATCGGGCAAAAGACGGCGCAGCGGCTCGCGTACCATATTCTCGATATGCCCGTGGCGCAGGCGCAGGAGCTTGCCGCGGCGATTGTTGCCGCGCGCGAAAAGGTGGTTGACTGCCCCGTCTGCGGAACGTATACGGACGTCAGTCCCTGCGGTATCTGCGCGGACGACAACCGCGACGGCAGCGTGCTCTGCGTCGTTTGCGACGCAAAGGACGTCGTCGCGATGGAGCGCACCCGCGAGTTTACGGGAAAGTACCACGTGCTGCACGGCGTGCTCTCCCCCGTGGACGGCATCGGCCCAAACGACATTCGCATCAACGAACTGGTCGAGCGAAT
>CAZDXW010000118.1:1689-4657 GCA_964509485.1 uncultured Christensenella sp. | reverse complement strand
TCGATTCCGGCGGAGGTCTCCGCGCTGGTCGGGCGCTATGGCGCGAGCGAAGAATCGTTTCATGAAGCCGGGCATGCGTTTACCGTGGATCTCGTGCGCCGTTTCCTGCAGGAAGGCGCGGACGGCATTCATCTTTACACGTTGAACCACTATTCCGATGTGGCAAACGTCGTGTTTGACGCGGGACTTCGGCCTCGCCTGCCGCAAGAATAAATTCCGCTGTTCGACGGCGGGTTTTTCGTATATAATCAGTTCGTGCCAAGTTCGATTGTTCGAGCGAAGCACAAGCCCCAAAAAACGAAGGTAGAGTAGATATTGCGCGTTAAGTGGCAGTAGGATGGGAAGTCGCCGCTGCACGAAAAGCGCCCCGCGCTTGCGGTGCAATATCGCGTCCGCTACTGCACGCGTAAGAACCTCCCTCCGGATGGGTTGTTCTGCCTGTTGTGCAGCGCAATCGAAAGGAGGATTCCCATATGAAGCACATCACCCCAAAGCGTCTAACCCTGATGGCAATGCTGATTGCCTTACAGATCGTTCTGTCCAAGTTTTTAATGCTCCAACTGACCGGCTCAATTCGCCTGAGCATCGACAGTGTTCCGATTTTACTCTCGGGCATCTGGTTTGGCCCGCTCGCGGGCGGAATCGTCGGTTTGCTTTCCGATTTGCTCGGCACTCTGCTGTTCCCCACGGCGGGTATGTATTATCCCCCGCTGACCGCAGCTTTTGTGCTCATAGGCGTTTGCGCGGGGTTCCTCGCAAAAATCGTTAAGAGCAAAAACGGACTGCTGCGCGCGGCGTTGATCGTGATCCCCGCCGAGATCGTCGGTTCCTACTTAACCAAGAGCGCCGCGCTTTCCGCGCTGGTTCAAGTACCGTTTCCGGTGTTGCTTGCGGCACGCGCGCTGCCCGTCGGCAGCATCATGTTCGTTAATACATTGATCGTCTATCTGCTGGATCGGCTGCTTGCTTCGAAGGTGCTGGGATTGGATGCAGCAACATCGACCTTAATCGTTGAAGGAAGCAGGCAGTTATCGCCCATACAATCCTATTCGGACGCGCTCGACTATATTCACCACGTCACCTGGCGCGGAAGTCGGCTTGGCCTCGAACGGACACGCGAACTGCTGGATCGCATGGGCAATCCGCAGCAACGACTGAAGTTTATCCACGTTGCAGGTACAAATGGCAAGGGCTCCACCTGCGCCATGCTCGCCAACACGCTCAAGCTTGCCGGGTATCAAACGGGGCTCTACATCTCCCCTTTCATCACGCGGTTCAACGAACGCATGCAGATCAATGGCGTATCCATCGGCGACGAGGAACTCGCGCAAATTACGGAGTTTGTTCGCCCGCATGCCGAGGCAATGGCCGACCACCCGACAGAGTTTGAACTGATCACCGTCATCGCGGTGGAGTACTTCGCGCGAAACCATGCGGACATCGTCGTCTTCGAAGTTGGCATGGGCGGCGCGCTCGACTCGACCAACGTCATCGACACGCCGGAACTGGCGATTATTACGAACATCGGCCTCGATCACACACGCGAACTCGGGCCAACGATAACCGACATCGCGCTTGCAAAAGCGGGCATCATCAAGCCCGGCGGCGACGTGCTGATTTACGATCAGAATCCGGAAGCGGACGCGGTCTTCCAAGCCGCTTGCCGCGAGCAGGGCGCGAAACTATTCGTCACCGACCATTCGCGCATCACGAACGTTTCCGCGATGCTGGACGATCTCTCGTTTACTTGTACACCATATGGGCAACTGCATTGCTCGCTCGTTGGCAGTTACCAAACAAAGAACGCCGCGGTCGCGATTACCGCGCTGGAGATTTTGCGCAGCAAAGGCTGGCAGATCTCCGACCAGAACCTTAGGGATGGCCTTGCAAGCGTTCGTTGGCCGGCGAGGTTTGAGGTGCTGGGTCACGACCCGATCTTTGTAGCGGACGGAGGTCATAACCCACAGGGCGTCTCGGCGGTTGTCGAAAGTCTACGGCTGCATTTCCCCGACCGCAAGATCACGTTTTTAATCGGCGTCATGGCGGACAAGGACGTTTTGCATATGGTCGACCAGATTGGACCCATCGCGAGCGAGTTTGTGACCGTTACTCCAAACAATCCGCGCGCGATGAGCGCGATGGAACTGGCGAACCTGCTTCGGCAGCTCGGCTACACCGCGACTGCCTGCGACAGCGTGGAAAGCGGCGTACAACTTGCGATTATTCGCGCGGGAAAGAACGGCATTGTTTGCGCGCTCGGCTCGCTCTATATGCTCGGCGACGTTCGTTCGGCGCTTGGCGTAAACTGATTTGAAACACACAGGAGGAATCTATGGCTTTTCGTGAACAGACGCTGGAAGCTTTTTTACAGGAACTTTCGTCCAAGGCGCCCGTCCCCGGCGGCGGCGGCGCAAGCGCTCTGGTTGGCGCGCTTTCCGCTGCGCTGACGCACATGGTTGGCGCGCTGACCGTCGGCAAACCCAAGTATGCGCCGGTGGAAGATGAGATGAACGATATGCTCGCCAAGACCGAATCGATTCGGGATCGTTTTTTAACGTTGATGGACGAGGACGCGGCGGCGTTTGAGCCGCTCGCGCAGGCCTATCGCCTGCCCAAGAGCACGCCGGAGGAACAGGCGCAAAAAGCACTCGTCATGGAGAAGGCGCTCAAAAGCGCGGTTCAGCCGCCAATGGAAATCATGGAAGCCTGCGCGGAAGCATTCTCGTTAATTGTTCTCGCCGCGGAAAAGGGCTCCGTCGTTGCGGTCAGCGACGCGGGCGTTGCCGCCTCCTTCTGCCGCGCGGCGCTCGAAGGCGCGAGCCTGAATGTCTTTATCAACACACAGGGCATGCAGGATCGTGCTTATGCCGAATCGCTCAACTCACGCGCGCGTCAACTGCTCGCGCAATACGGCGAAGCGGCGGACGAGCTCGTCCGCTCCGTGATTGCCAAGCTGGGCGCATAACGA
>CAZDXW010000118.1:0-1589 GCA_964509485.1 uncultured Christensenella sp. | reverse complement strand
TCAAATCTATAGAATGGAACAATCGGAATGAACATCTGTATTCTGAACGGCAGCCCGCGCCCGCACGGTAACACGGCGGAACTGATCAAACCGTTTTATGAGGAACTGGTTACCGCTGGCGCAACCGTAACCAACATTGCGCTCTCCGAGCGAAACATCGCTTCCTGCAAGGGCTGCTATCATTGCCAGAACGTTCCGGACGTATATGGCTGTTTTCAGAAGGACGACATGCAGGAGGTTGCGGGCGTTATTCAAAACAGCGACCTCATCGTGCTGGCAACGCCCATCTACACCTGGTATTGCACGACGGAGCTCAAGGCGGTGCTCGACCGGTTCTATGGATTTGCAAAATACTACCGTTCCGCAACGGGCAATCTGGTCGAGGGAAAGCGGGTTGCGATTCTCGCGACGCATGGCTACGACGCATCCTATGCGGCAGACCCGTTCGTAATTGGCATTCAGCGCATGTGCGAACACTATCACATGCATTACGACGGAATGTACTCCGTGCGCGACGTCAACGGCCTCGCTTCGTTTCAAACCAAGAAGGCTCAAACCGGCGCACGGGAGTTTGCCCAATATTTGGTACAAAAAAACGCGTAAAGAAGGCTTGATCGCAAATGGCTGCACCGAAACATGAGAATGTGAAACAGCAGATCCTCGACGCGGCGATTACGCTGTTTCAGGAGCGGCACGACGTTTCCCTTGCCGAAATCGCGAAAGAAGCGAACGTCAGCAAGGGTACGCTGTTTTACCATTATCGCAGCAAGGCGGAGATCTATCTCGACATTGGCGAGCGTTATTGGGGTCGATTGTCGAACGATCTGCTTTCGTGGGTGGACAACCGCGAGAAGGACACGTCCCTCCCCCGTCTTGTTCGGTACACGTTTATTCGCGGCGCGTTCGACGAGAGCGGACAACTCCGCCTTCGCCTGCTGGTTGAGTCCATCTCCGGCGAGGAAGAGAGCGAAATTCGCGAGCGGCTGAACGAGCAATACTCGCACTTTAAGAACATCCTCAAATCGCGCATTCTGGAGCGCGCGCCCGGCGCGGACTGCGAGCAACTCGCTTGGCTCCTACTCACGCTGGTGGACGGGCTCATGGTTCAAAGTACGATGCAGAACGAAGGCATGGACGTCAACGCCTTTATCGAATGGATGGCAAAGAACTTCTCAAAACTAATCTAAGATTTATTTGGCGCCTTCGGGCGCTTTTTTTATTCTCTCTGTTTCGAATACTGCAACACATTTCTTGACAAAATCAACAAAACATGGTACGCTCTGCGCGTAGTCGGTCATGCGACCGACTTGTCAAAACAATTCTTTCCCGACCTGTTTGGAGCGAGCGGATATGTCTTATCTCAAACGAATCAATCGAATCCTCAACGAACGCTTTGGCGGAGCCGTAACCGCGGCTGAACGCGACGGCTGTCTTGTTTTGGAAGGCGAACTGGACAACTGGGACGATCTGGTTTCCGCCGGCCTGCTCGCGGTCAACAAGCGCCGCTATGACGGTCTGGTCAACGACATTCGGTTCACGGGTGACACAATTCCGCCCATGCGCCTCCCCTTGCTGCGCGACGACGCGCT
>CAZDXW010000117.1:2350-4713 GCA_964509485.1 uncultured Christensenella sp. | reverse complement strand
CTGCCGCCGCTTTGATCCAGCGCCGCCAGAAAGCCCTTGCCCGTACGAATCAATTCCTGTTGTTTGTTGTTCATCGCAATGCCTCCGTTTCATGATCAATATTCTGGGGGATACCGGTTGCAGCCGTTGAACCGAATGAGTCTATTTGAACGTTCGGAAAAGCGGGATGTTGCCGGAAATACACCTCTTGTTTGAATCAGTTTTACTGTAGCAGAGTGCGTTCGTTTGTTCTGTAACTGTCTTACTATTGAGCCACTTGCCGGTTTTTACTGGAAGGAGCTGACTAGAAGCGCGATGTTCAGCACCGTCACAATGATTCCAATCGACCAGAGAATGATCTTGCCCAGTTTGGAGTTCGCGTATTTACCCATCACCTTCTTGGATGACGTCAGGTACACGAGCGTAAAGATGGTGATCGGCAGCTGCACGCTGAGCAGCATCTGCGAGTAGATCAACCCGTCGAACGGGGAACGAATCAAAAAGATGATCAGCGTCGCGGGAACCATGGTGAGCAGAACGCCGATCTTCGTGTGCTTGTCCTTAATGTCGTACGGCTCACAGAAGATGCCCGCAAAGATGCTGCCGCCCGCCATACCGGCGGTGATGCTGGAGGAAAGCCCCGCAAACAAGAGGGCGATGGCAAAGACGATACTTGCCGCGTTCCCCAGCAGGGGCTTTAGCATCTGCTCCGCCTGCGTCAGATCCGTAACCGTCGTATTCGTGGCAAAAAACGTTGCGGCGGCCATCAGGATCATCGCGCTGTTAATCGCCCAGCCAATCATCATGGAGACCAGCGTATCGGTGAACTCAAACTTCAGTTGCTTGTGAATAACGGCTTCGTCCTGCAGGTTCCATTGCCGACTCTGGATGATTTCCGAGTGTAAAAATAAGTTGTGCGGCATGACGACCGCGCCGAGCACGCTCATGATGACGAGCATCGCGCCCTTGGGAAACGACGGCGTTACCCAACCGGCGGCAGCCGCGCCCCAGTCGGTATGGATGATACAGATTTCAAAGAGAAACGACAGGCCGATGAGGGAAACAAACCCGATGATGATCTTTTCGATCTTTTTGTAGGAGTTGGTAAACTGAAGCACGAGCGCAACCGCGAGCACCAGCACGGCGCCGAGCTTGAGCGGCAGATGAAACAGCATGTTCAGCGCGATGGCTGCGCCCAATATTTCCGCCAGCGCCGTGGAAACCGCCGCGGCAATGGATGAACTCAATACGATGTTGCGAATCCAGGGCGCGAGATACTCGGTTGTCGCTTCGGAAAGGCACTTGCCGGTGACGATGCCGAGGTGCGCCGCGTTATGCTGCAAGACAATCAACATAAAGGTGGACAGCGTGACCATCCAGAGCAGCGTATAGCCGTATTGCGACCCCGCTGCAATGTTGGACGCCCAGTTTCCGGGATCGATGAATCCAACCGTGACCAGAAGGCCGGGCCCGAGATACTTGAGAAACGCCGCCGCTTTGCTGTTGTATGCGTCCGGCTTAAAGAAAGACTTCCACTTCTTTTCCATACAATCCCTTGCATACGGGTACATTTACTGCCGTGATTATGCTTAGTATAGCACAATCTGGGGAAAATCGAACGTGGTGATATACAACTGAAAGGTGTCGAGAAATTGCGTATGCGGGAACAACGCCCGTCCCTAAAAAAGCAAAGGGGACGTAAATACTCCGCCTTATGGATTCCCCGTTGAACGAGCGGTGTATGCCGGACGGCGTTCACTAGGCCTTATATGAAATACGTATGATTTCAGTTTTCCGATTGTGGTATACTCGAACTAATCAACACTATGATTCTTGAAATTGCGGCATTGGCTTTGTGCTTCGGCGCATAGCACGCTTTTGTAAAGTTAGACGCGATATCGAACCGAAATGCAAGGTGGATCGGAGTACCAGATCATGAGCATTGGCAAGATGTGGAGACCGGAGTCGTTCCAGGGCGGAAATCGGAAACGGCACTATTTTGAAGGCTGGTACTTCAAGCTGATTGACGCTCGGCGGGAGACGGTGCTGGCGATCATTCCGGGAATTGCAATCGGCGAAAGCCGTGCGGATGCGCACGCCTTTGTGCAAGTGATCGACGCGAAAACAGGCGAAACGGAGTACTATCGTTTTCCGTTTCAAGCGTTTCATGCAGATTCCCGCAAATTCCTGGTCACAATCGGGAAGAACACATTTTCGGACAGCGGAATCCGGCTTGACCTGAACAACGAATACTCCATTCTGTCGGGTGAACTGCAATTTACCAACATCGATTCCTACCCAAAGTCCTTGTTCCATCCCGGCATCATGGGCCCGTTTTCCTTCGTACCCGGCATGGAATGCTACCACGGCGTGGTCAACATCAA
>CAZDXW010000117.1:0-2250 GCA_964509485.1 uncultured Christensenella sp. | reverse complement strand
GCAGTCTGGTTCGAAATGGAATCCAGATTGATATGACGGGCGGGGAAGGGTACATAGAAAAGGACTGGGGGCGATCCTTTCCGGACGCCTGGATCTGGGTGCAGGCCAATCATTTTGAAGAGACCGGCGCATCGTTTCTGTTTTCGGTTGCGCGTATCCCGTGGTTGGGTACAAGTTTTACTGGCCTGATCGCTTTTTTAAGGACAAAGCGCGGGTTTGAGACATTTGCAACCTACAACGGCGGCAAGATCCGTTCCATTCAACTCGAAGAGAACCTGCTGGACATTACACTGACCAACGCAAAACATCTCCTGCACTTTTCCACGAGCATTCCCCGCGGCGGCATCCTCAAAGCGCCGAAGAACGGACTCATGAGCCGCGAAATTGAGGAGAGCATTACCGCAACGACCTCACTGCAACTGCTCCGTCGAAACGGCGAAGTGCTTTTTCAAGGCAAAAGTCAATGGACGGGAATCGAGATTGCCGGAAGCCTGTCCGAAATAATAAATGGATTACCCAACAAAACATGATCGCAAGATACAACGATAGAAAAGCGAAGAACGCAACGGACCATGTTCCAACAAACCGATAGGAAAGGACAGTAATGATGTACAATTTGCTGATTGGGGGCGCTGCCGGTCAGGGCATTGAGACCATGGCAGCCATACTGGAAAAGCTGCTCAAGCGTTCCGGTTACTATGTGTTTACCATTCGGGACTTCATGTCGCGCGTGCGCGGCGGGCACAACTTTTCGCTGATTCGGTTTGACACCGCCCCGGTGTACTCGCACAGCAGCAGCCTCGACGGCATCCTTGCGATGGACAACGAAACGGTTCTGGAACACCTGGGCCAGCTCAAGGAAGACGGGTTTCTACTTTGCGATCAAAAGGTGTCCGCCAACGATCCGCGCGCGATGCAGTTTGATTTGGATGGAATGGCAAAGACGTTAGGAAATCCGCGGGTCGCAGGCATCCTCGCGGTTGGCATCGTTTTGAAATTGTTCGGGGAGACGTTGGACGGCGCGGAGGAGGTGCTTCGCGCGTTTGTGAAACAGCAATATCTCGAAATCAACGTCAAGGCGTTACAGGCGGGGTATCAGATTGCGCAAGCCCGCTATTCGCATCAGAACGGAAGCTATCAGGACTGGATGCTGGTCTCCGGCAGCCATGCGGTTGCGCTTGGCGCGGCTGCGGCGGGGCTGCGGTTTTACTCCGCCTATCCCATGTCGCCGTCTACGTCCATCATGGAGACGCTGGCGTCGCTGGGCGACGAGGCGGGGCTGGTGGTCGAGCAGGCGGAGGACGAAATTGCCGCAATCAACATGGCAATCGGCGCCTCCTTTGCGGGTGCGCGGGCGATGACGGGTACATCCGGCGGCGGGTTCTCGCTCATGGTAGAGGCGCTGGGGCTTTCCGGCATGGCGGAGATACCGCTTGTGGTCATCGACGTGCAGCGTCCGGGCCCCGTAACGGGGCTTCCAACGCGCACGGAGCAGAGCGATCTGCGGTTTGTGATCTCTGCGTCGCAGGGGGAATTTCCGCGGATGGTCATCGCGCTGCGGAACCAAACCGATGCGTTTTATCAAACCATGCGCGCGTTTCATCTGGCGGAAGCCTATCAGATTCCGGTGATCTTGCTCAGCGATCAGTATCTGGGCGATGCAACCGCTACCGTGGAACCGTTTGATCCGAATCGTATCCAGACGGCGCAACCGGCTGCCGGGTACGACGAGAACGGCGAGTATCTGCGGTATCGTTACACCGAAAACGGAATCTCCCCGCGCTTGATTCCGGGCACGACAAAACACCTCGTCACTGCGGACAGCGACGAGCACGACGAGCGTGGCTGGATTACGGAATCCGCCGAGGTGCGCACCAACATGATGGATAAGCGCATGAAGAAGCTGGATGGAATCCGCGGCGAGCTGCAGGAGCCGGAATTCATCGGCGAGGAAGGTTATGACACGCTGCTGCTCGGCTGGGGCTCGACCTGGGGTCCGATTACGGAGGCAATCAAGCTGCTCAACGGTGCGGGCAACCGGCGCTACGCCGCGCTGGTGTTTGGGGATGTCTACCCGCTGCCGCAAAAGCGACTGCTCGAACAAGCGCCAAAAGCGAAGCGCATCATCAACGTGGAGCAGAACGCAACCGGGCAGCTGGCGGGGTTGATTCGCGAACAGACGGGAATCGCGTGCGCCGGCAGCATTCTAAAATACGACGGCAGGCAGATTTCTGCCGAGGAGATTGTGAG
>CAZDXW010000116.1:0-5132 GCA_964509485.1 uncultured Christensenella sp. | reverse complement strand
TCGCCAAGCTGAACCACCGCGTCGCGATGGGAACAGGTCACGCCGACGCCAATCATCAGCCCCAGCCCGCGGACGCTCGACACGACCGGCAGTTTCCAACTGGCGATGGTCTCGCGCAGATACGCGCCTTTCGCTGCCACATCCGCGAGAAACTCCGGGGTGATCTCGTTGAGCACCGCAACCGCGCCTGCCGCGCAGATCGGGTTTCCGCCAAACGTGGTCGCGTGGGTGCCGGGCGAGAACACGCCCGCGCAGGACTCATTTGCCAGAATGCCGCCAAATGGCAGCCCGGCCGAAATTCCCTTGGCAAAGCTGACCACGTCCGGCTCAATGCCGAACTGCTGGTAGCAAAAGAGCGAGCCCGTCCGACCGACGCCGGTCTGCACCTCGTCGATGATCAACAGGATGTCGCGGGACTTGCAGAAGCTATAGACCTCCTGCACAAACGCCTGGTCGAGCGGCAGCACGCCGCCTTCGCCCTGAATGAGCTCCATCATCACCGCGCAGACCGTTCCGCAGCTGCAGGCGGCCTTTACGCTGGCAGCGTCGTTTGGCTCCGCGTAGAGAAACCCTTCGGTAAACGGGAAAAAGAAGTTATGAAACACGTCCTGCCCCGTTGCGGCGAGGGTCGTGATGGTGCGCCCGTGGAAGGAATGGCTCAGGGTGACGATGTCGCTGCGCCCCGCGCCGTATTTGTCGAACGAGTACTTGCGAACGAGCTTAATCGCGCCCTCGTTTGCCTCCGCGCCGCTGTTGCAGAAGAACACGCCCTTCATGCCGGTGCGCTCGCAGAGCAATTTTGCCGCGCTCGCCGCGGGCTCGGTGTAGTAGAGGTTTGAGGTATGCGGCAGTTTTTTTGCCTGCGCCGTGATGGCGGCGAGCCAGTTTTCGTTGCCGTAGCCCAGCGAGCAAACGCCGATTCCGCTGGAAAAATCGATGTAGCTCTTTCCTTCGAAGTCGTAGAGCGTTGCGTGTTCGCCGCGCTCCAGCGCGACGGGAAAGCGCTTGTAAGAGTCCAGAATGTATTCGTTCGTGAGTTGCATCACGTCCTGATTCGTCATGTATCGTTCCTCCTCGTGTCGTTGACCGGAAGCCGGCGCTCCGGTGCCTGCCGGTGTTGGTCAGGCGGTGACCATGGTGCCGATGCCTTCGTCCGTCAGCATTTCAATCAAAATTGCGTGCGGTACGCGCCCGTCAATGATGAACGCGCGATTCGCGCCCTGCTTGACCGCGTGCGCGCAGCACTCAAGCTTCGGAATCATGCCGCCCGTAATCACGCCGCTCTGCTGGAGCACGGGAATATCGCTGAGCGAGAGGCGGGGGATCAGCGTGAGCGGGTCGCTCGCGTCCCGCAGGACGCCCTTGGTGTCCGTCATGTTGATCAGGCTCTCAGCCTGCAATGCGCCCGCGATGCTGGCCGCCGCCGTGTCCGCGTTGATGTTGTATACGTTGCCCTGCTTGTCGCAGCCGAGCGTGGAGACCACAGGGATATAGCCCTTTTCGAGCAGATCCTTGATGGGCTCCGGGTGGATGGCGACGATCTCGCCGACGTAGCCGAGCTTCTCGTCGAGCGTCTTTGCCTCGATCAGGTGACCGTCCATGCCGCTGAGGCCCACCGCGCGGCCGCCAACGTTCTGAATCAGGTTGACAAGCCCCTTGTTGACCTTACCTGCAAGCACCATCTGCGCGACTTCCACGGTCTCCTTGTCGGTGACACGGAGGCCATCCACAAACGTGGTTTCCTTGCCGAGCTTCTTGAGCACCGCGCTGAGCTCCGGCCCGCCGCCGTGCACGAGCACGATCTTGATGCCGACGAGCGTCAGCAGCACGACGTCGCCCATGACCGCTTTTTTCAGCGACTCGTCCTCCATGGCGCTGCCGCCGTACTTTACCACGACGGTTTTGCCATAGTAATTCTGAATGTAGGGCAGCGCCTGAATCAGTACTTCGGCGCGCTTGGCAATGTCGATGATCATGTGCGGTAATCTCCATTGATCTTCACGTAGTCGTAGGTCAAATCACAGCCGAACGCGGTTGCGGAAGCGCTTCCGTCGCAGAGCTGAATCTCGATGTTGATTTCGCTTTCCGAGAGGACTTTCTTCGCGAGCTCTTCCGAAAAATCCACGCCCGCGCCGTTCTGGCAGACGAGAACCGAACCCGCGTTCGAGGAAAACGTCACGGAAATTTTGGTCACGTCCGTCGGAACGCCCGCGTAGCCGAGCGCGCAGAGCACGCGGCCCCAGTTCGCGTCCGCGCCGAACATGGCGCATTTGACCAAAGGCGAATTGATGACGCTCTTGGCGAGCTTTACCGCGGCTGCGTGATCGGCCGCGCCGTTGAGCTGGCAGACGATGAGCTTCGTCGCGCCCTCGCCGTCGCCCGCGATGGAGCGGCTGAGGTACTGCGTTACGGCGGAAAGCGCGGCGCAGAACGCGTCGTAGTCCGCGCCCTCGCTCGTGATCATCGCGTTGCCCGCGAGGCCGTTGGCCAGAATCGTGACCATGTCGTTCGTCGAGGTGTCCCCGTCGATGCTGACCATGTTGAAGCTGTTCGGCACATCCGCGCTCAACGCTTTTTGCAGCATAGCGGGGGAGATGCTCACATCCGTCGTGACGAACCCCAGCATGGTCGCCATGTTCGGCTGAATCATGCCGCTGCCCTTGCAGATGCCGCCAATGTGGCAGAGTTTGCCGCCGACGGTGAACGAAAACGCGATTTCCTTTTTCTTGACGTCCGTGGTCATGATGGCTTCCGCGGCGGCGTTGCTATCGTCGCCCAGCGCGGCGATCAGCGGGGCAATGCCGCTTGCGATGGGAGAAATGTCCAGCGGCTTTCCAATGACGCCCGTGGAGGCGACGACCACGTCGCTCGCGGGAATCCCCAGCGCCTCGCCGAGCAGGTCACACATCTGCGTCGCGATCTCCACGCCGTTTGCATTGCAGGTGTTCGCGTTGCCGCTGTTGCAGATGATCGCGCTGGCGTAGCCGTCCGCAACGTTTGCCTTGGTGACCACAATCGGAGCGCCCTGCACGAGGTTTTGTGTGTAGACGCAGGCGCAGGCGGCCTTGACTTCGCTGACGATCAGCGCGAGATCCTTCTTGCTCTTGTTCTTGCGAATGCCGCAGTATACGCCCGCGGCTTTATATCCCTTTGCGGCGCAAACGCCGCCTTCCACTTGCTGAATTGCCATATGTCTGTTCGCCCTTTCGTAAACGCGTCCCGCTTGGGGACACGCGGTCATTTTTCGAGTTTCAGTCCCGCGTAGGGGTCGGCGCCGATGAGAATGTTCATCAGCTGAATCGCCGCACCGCTGGCGCCCTTGCCGAGGTTGTCGAAGCGCGCGAGCAGAGTGATTCGCTCTTCGTTGCCCGCGACGCTGATGTCCATGCCGTCCAAATCGGAGAGCTTGCCGCTGGCGAGAAAGCCGTGCTCGTCCATCTGCTCCTGATAGCGAACGAGCGGGCCCGCGTAGCGCGCGCGGTAGAGTGCTTTAATGTCCTCGACGGTGTTACCCGGCGCCAATTGCTCGGCAAAGACGGAGATGATCGACAGCATGCCGTTGAAATAGTCCGCAACGACCGGAAAGAACGCGGGCGCGGTGGAAAGCCCGCTGTAGTGCCACATCTCCTTAAGGTGCTTGTGCTGCTGACCCAGCGCGTAGAGCCGCGGGGACTTGAGCAGCACATCCCGATAGTCCGAATCGTACTGGGCAATCATCTTATGCCCGCCGCCGCTGTAGCCGGTCAGGCTGGTGCAGCTGATGAGCGCGTCCGGCTTGAGGATGCCCGCCTGAAGCAGCGGGGCGGTCAGCGCGAGGAATCCGCTCGCGTGGCAGCCGGGCACGGATACGCGCTTGGCGTTTTGGAGCTGTTCCAGCACGCCGTCAAACGCTTCCGGCAGGCCGTAGACCCAACCCTCGGAAATCCGGTGCGCGGTGGAAGGGTCAATGATGCGCACGTTGGGGTTTTCGACCATGTCGCAGGCTTCGAGCGCCGCGTCTTCCGGCAGGCAGAGCAGGGCGACGTCGCAAGCGTTGAGCAGTTCCTTGCGTAGAACGGGGTTCTTGCGCTCCCGCTCCGGCAGGGTCAATAGTTCCAGATCGCTCCGAAGGGACAGCCGGTCGAAAATCCGCAATCCGGTCGTTCCTTCTTTTCCGTCAATAAATACCTTTGTCATACCAATACACGCTCCCGTATCAGCCGTATCTGCGCCCGAACCGACTTTGGCGACGTGCCGCCTTCGGAGATTCGGTTCTTCACGCAGGTCTCGAGGTTTACCGCCTCGTAAATGTCTTCTTCAAAGAGTTCGGAGAGTTCGCGGTACTCCGCGATGGGCAGGTTTTCCAGCGTTCGTCGGTTCGCAATGCACATGGCCACGAGTTGCCCCGTGATCTTATACGCGGTGCGAAACGGCATTCCCTTTCGCACGAGGTAGTCCGCCGCGTCCGTCGCGTTGATGAACCCCTCCGCGGCGGCTTTGCGCATCTGCTCGGGGTGCACCGTCATGGTCGAAAGCATGGGCGCGAACACCGCGAGGCAGAGCTTTACGGTATCCAGCGCGTCGAAGATCGCTTCCTTGTCCTCCTGCAAGTCCTTGTTGTAGGCCAACGGAAGCCCTTTCATCATCGTAAACAGCGAAACAAGATCGCCGTAGACGCGCCCGGTTTTGCCGCGCACGAGCTCCGCCATGTCGGAGTTCTTCTTTTGCGGCATAATTGACGAACCGGTGGAAAACTCGTCCGCGAGTTCGACAAACCGAAATTCCCAGCTCGTCCAGAGGAGGATCTCCTCCGAAAAGCGCGAGAGGTGCATCATGAGAATGCTCAGCGCGGAGACGAGCTCCAGGCAAAAGTCGCGATCCGCCACCGCGTCCACGGAGTTTGGCAGCGCGCCGGAGAAACCGAGCGCTTTTGCCGTCATGTCGCGGTCGATGGGGTAGGTGGTTCCGGCGAACGCGCAGGCGCCAAGCGGGGACACGTTCATGTTCTCCGCCGCGTTGTTCAGGCGCGCGATGTCCCGCTCCAGCATGAACGCGTAGGCGAGAATCCAGTGCCCGAAGGTGACGGGCTGCGCGCGCTGCAGGTGGGTGTATCCCGGCATGACGGTTTCCGCGTGCGCTTCCGCAACGTCGGC
>CAZDXW010000115.1:0-5144 GCA_964509485.1 uncultured Christensenella sp. | reverse complement strand
GGCAGGGGTAAAAAGTTGATTATCGTTTCATGTCGACCTTGCGGCTCTGCAGCTCCGCGTTGTGCTCCTCGCGAATGCTCTTGAGGTTCACGATTAAAAGCAGCGTGACCACCGGCACGAAGATGATGGTCGACAGCGCGGGGTTGACGCCGCGGCGCGCGGACGCGTAGATGTACATCGAGAGGTTGTCCACGCCGTTTCCGGCAAAGAAGCTGATGACGAAATCGTCCAGCGACAGCGTAAAGGCCATGATCAGACCGGAAACGATGCCGGGCATGATGTCCGGTATCACGACCTTCTGGATCGCCTGCATCGGCGTGCAGCCGAGGTCGAGCGCGGCCTCGTAGAGCATGTCCGAACTCTGCCGGAGTTTCGGCAATACGGAGAAGATCACATACGGCAGGTTGAACGTGATGTGCGCGATCAACAGCCGCGTGTATCCGCTTCTTAAGCCGACAAAGAGGAACAGCAGCATCAGCGAGATACCGGTCACGAGGTCGGGGTTGACCATTGGCAACTGGGAGATGTTTTCCACCAGCAGGCGGTCGCGCCGCTTCATCGCGTGGATGCCGATGGCCGCGAGCGTGCCGAGCACGGTTGCGACGATGGACGAAATCGCGGCGACGGTCAGGGTCACGACGAGCGCATCCGTAATCTCCGGCGTGGAGAAGAGCTGCGCATACCAGTCGAAGGTGAACCCCGTCCAGTTGCCGAGCGTCTTGCTCTGGTTGAACGAGAAGACGATTAAAATCAGGATCGGCGCGTAGAGAAACACGAGCATAAGCCCCAGATACGTGCCGGAAAAGAACTTCTTCAGGCGGGCTACCATAATCTGCCGCCTCCTTCGTCGCTGGTCTTGCGTTCGGCCTTCTTCATGAGCGTCATGGACAGCAGCACGAACACCAACAGGATGATCGAGAGTGCGCTGCCCGTGTTCCAGGACTGCTCCGTGATGAACTTCATGTAGATGAGATCACCGTAGAGCATCGTCTTTCCGCCGCCGAGCAGCTGCGAGATGGCAAACGTCGTCGTGCTGGGGATAAACACCATCGTCACGCCCGCGAGTATGCCGGACATGGAGAGCGGCAGCACGACCTTGAGGAATGTTTTGGTCGGGTTCGCGCCGAGATCCGCCGCGGCTTCGATATAGCTCTTGTCGAGCTTGATCAGCGTCGTATAGATCGGCAGAATCATGAACGGCAAGAAGTTATAGACCATGCCGAGCAACACCGCCGATTCGGTGTACAGAATCTTCGTAAACGCGCCGAGCAGCACCTTCCAAGCGTAGGTACGCAGCAGGAAGTTCATCCACATCGGCACGATGAAGAACACGGATAAGAGCGCCGCGGTCGTCTTCTTCATCTGAGAGAGCAGGTAGGCGACGGGGTAGCCAAGCAGCAGACAGAGTACCGTGGTGTACAGCGCGAAGCGGACGGAGTCCAGAAGCACGCGCATATTGTCCCAGTTTGCCGCCTGCACGATGTTTTCAACGGTCAACCCGCTGTCGCTCGTGAACGCATAGTAGAGGATCAACACCATGGGCGCGACAATAAACGCCGCCATCCAGACGATATACGGGCTTGCGAACAGATTGCGGCGAATCCGCATTCCGCGCATGATCTTTTGTTTTACCGCTTTGTTAGTTCGCTTCATTGGCGCTCACCGCGATCTTGTCCGCGGGCACGGACAGGCCAATCTCTTCGCCCGCCTCCATGTAGTCCACCGAATAGGCGATCCAGTCCTCTTCGTCGCAGGTAACGGTTACCTCATAGTGCGTGCCAAGGAACATGCAAGCCTTGACCACGCCGGTGAGCTCGGTGTCCTCCGGCGGAACGAGCTTGACATCCATCGGGGCAATGGCAACGAGCACGTCGTCCTTCGTTTCGAAGGCTTCCAGCCCCTTGCAAGAGAAGCGATGGCCGCAGAATTCGACCTCTTCGTCGTCCGGGTAGGCAACCGCGTCGAAGAGATTGGTCTGCTTCGTTTTCTTCATAATATGAATCGCGTCCGGCGGAATCGAAATGCCGACCACCTGCCCGCGCTCGACAAAGTCCGTGGTCTGAATGATCCACTCGTAGCCGCCGCAGTCGACGTCCACCTCGTAATGCACGCCCATGAACACGACGGAGACGGCCTTGCCGACCACGCGCGCACCCTCTGCGGGCACGATGTCGATGTCTTCCGGGCGAACGACGACGTCTACCTCGGTATTCTTGCCAAAGCCCTTATCCACGCAGTCGTAGACCACGCCGTTCATGCGCACCTTGTAGTCCTGCAGCATGATGCCGGGAATGATGTTGCTCTCGCCGATGAAATCCGCAACAAACGGATTCTTCGGTTCGTTGTAGATGTCCGTCGGGGAGCCGATCTGCTGAATCACGCCGTCCTTGAGCACGACGATGGTGTCGCTCATGGTCAGCGCCTCTTCCTGATCGTGCGTCACGTAGATAAACGTAATGCCGAGCCGCTGCTGCATGTTCTTAAGCTCCACCTGCATCTCCTGACGGAGCTTGAGGTCGAGCGCGCCGAGCGGTTCGTCCAGCAGCAGAACCTGCGGTTCGTTGACGAGCGCGCGCGCAATCGCGACACGCTGCTGCTGCCCGCCGGAGAGCTGCTCAATGTAGCGCGCGCCATAGCCCTTGAGGTTGACGAGCGCGAGCATGGCTTCGACCTTTTCGCGGATGACGTTCTTATCGACGTTTCGAAGCTTCAGGCCGAAGGCGATGTTGTCGAACACGTTCAGGTGCGGAAACAACGCGTACTTCTGAAACACGGTGTTGACCTTGCGCAGGTATGGCGGGGTGCTGGCGATGTCAACGCCGTCCATCTCGATGCGCCCCTCGTCCGGCATGATGAAGCCCGCGATCAAGCGGAGCATCGTCGTTTTGCCGCAGCCGGAAGGGCCGAGCAGCGTTAGAAACTCGCCGTCCTTGATATACAGGTCCACGTGCGAAAGCGCGACGTCCCCGCCGTATGCCTTGGACACGTCAATCAATTCAATCAGGTGTTTGTCCTTCATGGTTGCTCCTCTTATGCGCGGCGCATTGCGTTTGCGCGTAAAATCAATTGGAATGGACGGTACTTCTTAAAAACTCGGTGGCGTACTGACCCAGAGAATGCGGGCTTCCGCTTTTCCACTGTTGACCAGATAGTGCACGCGCGACGGGCGAAAATAGAAACTGCCGCCCTTTTTAACACGGTACTTCTTTTCTCCGAGCACGAGCGTGACGCTGCCGCTGAGCACGTAACCGAATTCTTCGCCTTCGTGCGGCGCATCCTCCGCGCCGCTGACTCCCGCGGGAATGGTCACTAGAATCGGCTCCAGCGCGTTTTTCTGCGCGTTGGTCACGAGCCACTGAATCGTATACCCGTCCGTTTCTTCCTTCACGAACATGTCGTCCGCGCTGTAGACGACGGACTCCTCCGCCGACTCGCGGAAAAAGGAGGCGACATCGGTGCCCAGCGCTTCGAGGATATCCATCAGCGTGGCGATGGAGGGCGAGGTTAAGTCCCGCTCCAACTGGGAGATAAATCCCTTCGTCAGTTCGGTGCGGGAGGCCAGCTCTTCCTGCGTCAAACCGCGCTGCTGGCGCAGCTGTTTGATCTTGACGCCGATCTCCATTCGGTCAACCACCTCTAAACTTCTTGTTTACAGTCACTAAACGAAATTAAACCAAATTGCGCATAAAAAGTCAATGAATTTTGCTTGTTTTTTACGCGAAAAGATGCAGAAATTTACGATAGACCAGTTGCGAATACGCTCGGATTGCGTATACGGAAATGCTTGCATTCTTTCAATGCTTTGCTTCAAGCGCGCACGGGTGCCATAAGCAACGCTTGTAAAAGCAAAAAAGGCGTGGTAAACTCCAAAATAGAACAGATGGAAAGGAACAAACACGACCAGCGGCAAGAAAAGGAGCGATTTGCGATGAAAACGGGGATTGTCGTATGCTTCCCCGGCACAGGGTTTACCTGTAAGGAAGCACTCTTTGAACGCTGCGCGGAGCGTTTTACGGCGCGCGGGTACGATTTAGTCAAGCTCGACTTTTCGCATATTCCGTTTCGCGAAATCGAAACAATGGAGGAAGCGGTTTCCATTGCCCGACGGGCGGTGAAGCGACAGCTATCCGACATCGATTTTGCGGAGTATGGCGACGTGGTCTGGATCTCCAAGAGCCTCGGCACGATTCTTGCCGCGCTGTTCGAAGAGGAGTACCCTTGCGTACCGCGTCAATTGTATTTGACGCCGCTGCCGGAGACGCTGCGCCTGATTCGACCGGAATCAAACATCCTTGCGCTCGTACTCGGCACACAGGATCGATTCTTAACGGGCGAGGCGCTCGCGAAGTTCTGCGAAGAGCGTAACAACCGCTGCTGCATCATCGACGGCGTGAATCACAGCCTGAAGGACGAGCAGAGCCCGGAGCGGACGGAGCGGATTATCGAACAGATTGCCGCGTTTTGCGACTGAATTTGAATTCGGAATCATTGGAGACAAACAATCATATGGAAAGAAGAATTGGAACGGCCCTCATCAGCGACGACAAGAACCTCCTGCAGATTGACCGCATCTGCACCCTGCTCAAAACGAGCTATTGGGCGGGCGAGCGCAGCCGAGAGACGATTGAGCGCAGCATTGTGAACTCGCTCTGCTTTGGCGTGTATCAAAACGGCGAGCAGGTCGGTTTTGCGCGCTGCGTAACGGACTATGCCACGATGTACTGGCTCGCGGACGTAATTCTCGACGAGCGAGTGCGCGGGCAGGGACTGGGCAAGGCGATGGTCGATCTAATCGTTTCGCACGAACTGCTGCAAGGGTTGGTCGGCACGCTCGCCACGCGGGACGCGCAGGGGCTCTATCAGCGCTTCGGGTTCGATCCGATTGACGCACGGTACTACCGCAAACGCATGCCGCCAAAGCCGGAAGAGGCATAAGCCCAAAATTACACGCAAGAAAAAAAGACGTTTCGGAACATCCGAAGCGTCTTATTTTTTTTGTGTGTACTATACGTTCGCGAGAAAGCTCTGCAAACGGGGGGACTTTGGCGAACCGAAGATTTCCTCCGGCGTGCCCTGCTCGTGAATGCGCCCGTCCGCCATGAACAGCACGCGGCTGGAGACCTGACGGGCAAAGCTCATTTCGT
>CAZDXW010000114.1:2856-5144 GCA_964509485.1 uncultured Christensenella sp. | reverse complement strand
ATTCCGGGCTTTAAGTCGGTTGCACAGGCGGAGGAAAACGCGCGCGCGATGGCGTTTGGCCCGCTGGATCAAGCGGAACTGAATCAGATTGAGCAGGCGCTCGGCCGGGCGTAATTGCTCGTACGGCGGGCGCGAGGAAAAGCTTGCGTTTGCGCCCGCGTTCCCCGTATAATAACGCTCATGAAACGAGTATTGGGCAGCATTCGCCGCGCGGACGAGCGGTATCATATGATTGAAGACGGGGACAAGATCTGCATCGGCGTCTCCGGCGGCAAGGATTCCCTGCTGTTGATGGAGGCAATGAAGCTCTATCAGCGTTTTTCCTACACGAAGTTTGACGTAATCGCCGTCATGCTCGACCTTGGCCTCAAGGAGCAGGACACCTCGGGCATCGAAGCACTCGCCGAGCGGATCGGCATTGAGTTCCACGTCGAAAAAACGGACATCGGCAAGGTCGTGTTTGAGTACCGCGACGAGCGCAGCCCCTGCGCGCTCTGCGCGAAACTGCGGCGCGGCGCGCTGAACACGTTTGCGGTGGAGCACGGCTGCAACAAGGTTGCGCTCGGGCATAACCGCGAGGATGTGATCGAAACGTTCTTCATGAGTCTGATGTACGAAGGGCGCATCAATACCTTCGCGCCGGTGACGTATCTGTCCCGGCGGGACGTCACGGTGATTCGCCCGCTGATCTTTCTGCCGGAGAAGTACGCGCTCTCGATTGCGCGCGCGCGGAATCTGCCGATTCTGCCGCCGAACTGCTCCGTTGCGGGGCACACGAAGCGCGAGGAGGCCAAGCAGCTGATTCAGCACATCGCAGGGTTGGTGCCGGATTTTGAGGAAAAGTTCATGCACGCGCTCTCGACCACGGAGACCTACGGGCTTTGGGACAATATGCGCCTCAAGGGCGACGAGCGGCACAAACGGTGAGGTTATTTCGGCAGGAGCCGCGCGACTTGAAACGATCATCTTGATTGATTCGAAAAAGAATAGAGAGAAGCTGGCTTCGGTTTCGTTCCAAAGCCAGCTAATTTTTAATTTTTTAGTTCGCTATTTCTTCAGATGAAGGACGGGCGTTTTTAAATAGATGATGCGTTTAATTTAATCTTCCGGATAATACGCTTTCAGGTCTTCAAAGAAAATCTGCATGAACACCTCCGAGCCTTTGGTGGAGAGATGGTCCGTATCGACAAAATAGTCCGTCGCGGTGGCAAAGCGCGCGTCGTGCGAATAGTCGAGGTAGGGGATGCCATAGTCGTCCGCATAGGTTTGGCAGTCGGTGTGAAACTGCGTGAGGAATTCCTCCGGGAACGCATCGTTGAGCACGGAGAGGTACGGGGTCGTAACCAGAACCGGCCGGTAGCCGCGCGCAAGGCAGTCCTCCAGCATGCCACGCAGCGCTTGATCGGTGCGCTTGTTCACGCGCTGGGCGGGAATGTAGCTCATAAACACTTCGGCACGGGAGACGCCCATTTCCCGCAGCTTCGCCTCGGAAAACCGCGATGTGGTGGTCGTTGTCGGCTGCGCTGCGCCAAGCTCGGCGGTTTGGCCTTGCAGGGTTGTGAAGATTGGATCAAAACTGAAGTCGATGATTCGAAACAGTTTAAAGAGCTTTGCGGGCACGCCGGGCAAATCCTTTAGCGGTAAAAACGTAACGTAACGCTTCATGCTGTCCATGTCGGAGGTGCTGTCGTAGTACAGCGAAAAGCACGACAAATCGATGACGACGATTGCGTGATTGGAGAAGCGGTCTTTCGTAAAATCGTAAAGCGCCGCGTCCATCGAAGGAATTTGAAACGGCAGATTATAGTTAAACATCGTTCCCTCGCCGTGGTACACCAATGTTTGAAACCCGTTTCCAACGTGAGAGGAACCGAAGCAACCGATGTCAATGGTCTCCGGCAGATATTTATACTGGAGCGTCGACTCCAGACCGCGCTGATAGTCCGTATTGAGAAGTTGCAGATAGCCGAAACTGAGGCACATCAGAAGCAGCGCGGTCAGCAGCGCCAGCAGAAGAAACCGGGATAGAAAACGCTTCATATTGGCCTCCTTTTTTAAAATTGAAAGTAGATAAACCGCGCAGCAATGCCCTTTTCGGAGAAAATCGCAATCAGGCAGACAAACACGGTATAGAGTATCCAACGCGGCACGGGTTTGCGCGCGTCCAGCCAGCGCAGCATGTCGGTGTTCTTGGTCGAAACGTCAATGAGAACCAGCACGCACAGCGAGATTGCGATCTTGAGGAACGCTTCCATATTGATCGACGCGAGGACAAACCCGTTGCGCAG
>CAZDXW010000114.1:0-2756 GCA_964509485.1 uncultured Christensenella sp. | reverse complement strand
GCACCCCAGATGACGAAGGTCCAGTTTGCCCCGTGCCAGAGCCCGCTGACGAGGAACGTGACAAAAAGGTTGAAGTAGTAACGCGGCAGCTTTACGCGGCTGCCGCCGAGCGGAACATAGACGTAGTCCGAAAACCACGTGGAAAGCGAAATGTGCCACCGGCGCCAGAATTCCTTGATTGAATGGGAAAGATACGGGCTGTCGAAGTTCTTCATCAACCGGAAACCGAGCATCCGCGCGGCGCCGACCGCGATGTCCGAATAGCCGGAAAAATCGCAATAAATCTGAAACGCAAAGAGAACCGTCGCCAGAATCAGCGAGAACCCCTTCTGGTCGGGCAGGTTGTTATAGACAAAATTGACATACTGGGACAACACATCGGCAACGACGAGCTTCTTGAAGAAACCGACCGCCATCATACGAATGCCGTCCGCGGCGTCCTGTTCGTTGAAGAGGTGATCCTCAAAGAACTGTGGCATGAGGTTTTTGCTGCGCTCAATCGGGCCCGCGACGAGCTGCGGAAAAAACGAGATGAACAGCGCGTAGATACCAAGGTGCTTTTGCGCTTCGATGTCCCCGCGATAGACGTCGATGACATAGGCGAGGCTCTGGAACGTGTAGAACGAAATGCCGACGGGCAGAATGACGTCCAGCGCGGCGGAGTGGACGGGGACGGAGATCAGCGCGAGCGCTTGTTCGACCGCGGCGGAGAAGAAGTTGAAATACTTAAAAAAGAACAACACGAGCAGCGGAATCGAAACGCCGACGGCAAGAATCGCTTTCCGCGCGCGTTGGGAGCGCCCGGGCGCGGCCAGGAGCCGCGCGGCGAGGTAGGTATCCAGCGTGACGCCGGAGATGAGCACCACGAGCTCAGGATTCCAGCTCATGTAGAAATAGTAGCTGGCAAACAACAGAAGAACCCAGCGGAACCGATGCGGCAACGCGAAGTATGCAAAAAAGACGATGACGAAGAAAACGGCGAACTGCCAGGAGTTGAACAGCATAGCGTGTCCTTTCCGGTGGTAGAATCCTCCGTATTATATCATTGTGGAACGCGTATAAAAAGCTTAAAACAGTAAATCAATCCGAAAAGCTGTGTTCGGTTCCAGATGAAATCATCAATCAAAACAAAAAAGAACCGGTCGTTCGACCGGTTCTGATTCTGCTAAGTCCTCAAGAGTAAAGTGTGCTTTGTTTGCTCAGTCTGCTACGTAGGGCAGAAGGGCGACGGTGCGCGCGCGCTTGATCGCGATCGCAAGGTCACGCTGATGCTTGGCGCACATGCCCGACATACGGCGGGGCATGATCTTACCGCGCTCGGTTACGAACTTTTCAAGGGTACGGATATCCTTGTAGTCAATCGTAGCGGCTTTATCAGCGCAGAACTTGCAAACCTTACGGCGGCCACGCTTGATACGGGGACGCATTTTACGGTCTTCCATGTTGCAAGCCTCCTAATCGAAAATTTTGTTGCGGATAGTTCCGCTGTCGTTAAAAGGGAATATCGTCGGACTGGATGTCGGTGAACCCCGCCATGTCCTGCGCATTGTCCGTGCCGCGCGCGGCGGGCATGGAGCCGTCCTCCTGCTGTTTGGGCGAGAGGAACTCGACCTCGTCCGCTTGAACATCCAGCGACATGCGCGTGGTGCCGTCCTTGGCTTCGTAGGTGCGCGCCTGGAGCTCGCCGATGACCGCCACCTTGCGACCCTTGCTCAGGTATCTTGCGCAGGTTTCGCCAAGCTGACGCCAGGCGTTGATGCGGAAGAAATCCGTCGGGCGCTCGCCGCTCGAACCGGCGAACCGGCGATTCACGGCGATGGTGAAGGAGCAGACGGTGACGCCGTTTGGCGTGGACCGGACTTCGGGATCATGCGTCAGGTTTCCGATGAGAGTGATCTTATTCATACTTCATCCATCCTTTCGGCGCTGGGGGTTCTCGTTACGCGTCCTTCCGCGTTACGAGATAGCGGAGAATCGCCTCGTCGTTTTTAAAGTTACGCTCGAGTTCCTTGGGAAACTCCGGCGCACACGAAAACGACATCAAGACGTAGTAGCCCTCGGTCTTGTAGTTGATCGGGTACGCAAGACGCTTCTTGCCCCACTCGTCAATGGCCGTTACTTCGCCGCCGTTGCTTTCGACGATCCCTTTGAACTTTTCGACGGATGCTTTGGTGGTTTCTTCGTCCTGATTCGGGACGATGATGTAAAGAGCTTCGTATTGATTCATGTTTTTCACCTCCTTATGGTCTATTGGCCCGGCGTCGATGCGCCGAGCAAGAAGGACGTTAGCGGGAGTGAGTATATCACAAGAACCCGCATGATGCAAGGGGTTTTTGTTGAGCCAAGACCCCATAGACGCGGCATCGGATCGCCTGAATTGGACAAAAGAAATTCGGATGGATTGATTGCGGCCGGCAACGGCGGTACAATAATACAGGATGAAAAACGCTATCAAATGGTATCAACTGCGCGAAGGAATCGATCTTCGGCAGGAGAATGGGGGAAATTGGAATGGGTGAAGCAATATCAGGACATGCAAAACGTAGAAGCGCGCTTCGATCCATGGTTGTCATTCTGATTCTGGCAATCCTTCTTGGAACGGCGCTGCTTACATTGGTATTCAGCATTCCCAATCGCCTGATCGAACCAAAAGCGGCGGTTGCAGTGGAACAGCTTGACAGTACCTGGCATGCGCTGAAAGCAAAGGAAAGCGGACTGACGCTCTGGGAATGGCTCCGCTACTATGTCGATTTCTA
>CAZDXW010000113.1:0-5185 GCA_964509485.1 uncultured Christensenella sp. | reverse complement strand
ACCACATAGCGTTCCTTTGGCTTGCCGTCAATGGCGAGTACGGGACAATTCTTCGCGCAGGCAGAACAACCGATGCAGTCTTCCGTGATGAAATACGGCATAGAGTATTGCTCCTTTAATATTTATGAATCCAAAATGCAGATGATCGGAATACGGTGATTTGCTCTTGTTTGACAATAACACAAACCAATTCGCTTCGCAACAAGGTTAAGAAAACCCCGCAAAAAAGCGGGGTAACTTGTATGTTCAGTTCGGAAAACGCTTCTCATTTTCCTTTAAATCGAAGCCGAGTGTTCCGCCGGGGTTCATGATGTTGTGCGGGTCAAAATGATTCTTGAGCGTACGCAGTACATCGTATTCGTTCTTGCCCAGCGAACCCTCGAGCCAGGGCGCAAACATCTTGCCGATGCCGTGGTGATGGCTCATGGCCGCGCCGGACTTTTGAATCGCGGAGAGGATGCCCGCGTGGTACGCCTTGAATGCCTCCGGGTCGCTCTCCTTGATGATAAAGATAAAATACAGGTTCGCGCCCTGCGGGTAAACATGCGACATGTGCGTCATGCAGACGGTATTCGGGCGGGACTTGCAATAGGCGCGAACGTCCGCGTGCACCTGCGACATGTTGCTCCAGTTGACGGAGCACTCCATCGTATCCGTAATGATGCCAAAGTCCTGCATCGTGTCGCGCATATAGGGATCGTTGAACCGGCCTTTTTCCCAGCCGCGCGTGACGTAACCCGTCAGGCTCAATCCGCCGAACCGGCGGGCAACGCGATGCGCGTTTTTCGCGGCATTGCGGGAGAACCCGCGTTCGCCGTTTGTGAAGCCGAGGAAGAGGCACATTTCATTCTCTTTAAATTGCTTCACCTTGAACAGGTGCTTCAGCGGGGAGTCCATAACGCCGTAGAGATGGAGCATAAGGCTTGTCTCCTCCGGATCGGAAAGGCGGAAGACGGAGGGGTAGCCCGCCTCGCTCTGCATGATCTCGCGCGCGGCGGCCTGCGCCGTCTCCCAGTCCCGGAACATATAAGAGAAACGCCGAATCGTCTCCGGCATATGCCGAAAGACCTTGAGTGTTACGTGCGTGAGCACACCGTAGGCTCCTTCGCCGCCCATCAAAATTTGTCCGAGATCGCTGCCGGTCGCTTTCCGAGGGTAGCGGTCGGTCTTAATGACGCCGATGGGGGTTGCGTATTCCTGCGCGAGTACGATGTCCGAAATGCAGCCGTAATAGGTGGAGTTCTGCCCGGCGCCGCGGGTAACGACCCAGCCGCCGACGGAGGAATACTCAAAGCTCTGCGGAAAATGGCCGCAGGTGTAGGCGCGCTTTGCGCCAAAGAGCTGCTTTGCGTTGTTGAGCGTTTCTTCCAGCTTCGGCCCGCTCATGCCCGCTTCCACCGTGATCGTCTGGTCGATTTCGTTGAAGGAGACAACCTTATTGAAACGCAGACGCATGTCCAGCGAGATACCGCCCTTCATGCACTCCACGCCGCGTGTGACGGAGGAACCACCGCCGTAGACGTAGACGGGGATTCGATGCTCCTCGCAATAGGCAACGACCTGCTCGATCTGTTCCTTGGTGTCGGGGTAGAGCACCGCGTCCGGCACGTTTTCAACAATCTTGTTGCGCAGGCGCAGCAAGTCGTACATCGTTTTTCCATAGGCAACGGAGAGGCGCGCGTAGTCGTCCGTGCGCACAAAGTCGCCGCCAACAATGGCGCGAAACGCGTCGAGATCGCGTTCCTTGAGCGAAATCGGCAGGTCAAACTGTACTTTGTCGAAGCCAATGTTCTCTTTGTAGGTTTGAAAGTCCGCGTCCGTCAGGCCGAACTTTTCCTTCATCAGGCGAAAGAGCGACTCCTTTGGCGGCTTGATTTCGAGCGGATTGCCCCACTTAAAAATGGAACGGTAGCTGTCCTGTGGAATCTCGCCGCGAACCCAGTTGGGTTCAAACCCTTTGTATGGATGGGACATGATCAGTTCGCTCCTTTCGAATGATGGAAAAGTTCGGTTGTCACGAGCCGGTTGCTCGTGCAAATGACGTTTACTCCGGTGCCGCAGACGTTTGGCACAACGACGTCGCCAATGTGGATGCGTTTTTGAACGGTGACGTTTGCCAGGGAATCGACCACTTCGCGCAGCTTTGCTTTTTCTATTTCTCCGCTGGTGCGAACGCTGACGACGGGGGAATCCGGAAAGACCGTCTTCACGCTGGTGGTCAGCGAGCGCATCGGTCGGGTCAGTTCCGCTTTGACGTATTCCACGCCGCGCTTGCACTTTTGACCGGAGCATTGCAGCTCGCCCGCGACCGATTCGCAGCGGATGCGGCAGCCGTTCGGGCAGACGATGCAGACGATCTCGCGCGGCTCTTGTAATTGCATTGTATCATTCATGATTCGTTCCCTCCAGTGAAAAAACAAGCGGATCGTCGCCGGAAAGCTGCTCTGCGCTCAGGTTCAGCACAAGCCGTTCCATCTCCGGCGGGCGTAGGTGCGCATATTTCTTGGAATAGAGTTCTTTTTCGCCACGGCAGAGGCGAAGCGTGGCGTTGTCCATGTCTCTCGATGAGCGAAAATAGAATACTCGTTCGGCTTCTGTTGCGACTTGATCCAGCCGCTGCGGGACGACATACAGGAGCGATGGCTCGCACGTAACCGGCAGCAACATTCGATCCTGTTTGCGACCGTTCGCGGCGGCTTTGCCGGCCGTTTCGCCGCTTTCGGAAACATAGTCGACGAGGTCGTTGACGTGCAGCGCATTGCCGCAGGCAAACACGCCGTCAACCAGCGTTTCGCCGCGCTCGTCCACAATCGCGCCCTTCGTCTTTGGGTCGAGCGGAACGCCGATGGATTCCGCGAGTTCGTTTTCGGGAATCAATCCGACGGAGAGGATCAGCGCGTCGCAAGGAACGATCTCCTCGGTGCCCGCGATGGGGCAGAGGCAATCGTCCACGCTCGCAATCTCCACCGCGTTGAGTCGCGCGTCGCCAAATACCCGTGTCACGGTTTTGCTCGTATGCAGGGGTATGTCGAAGTCCCAGAGGCACTGGCTGATGTTTCGCGTCAGCCCGCTGGGCGTCGGTTTCGCTTCGTAAACACCGACGACTGTCGCGCCTTCCAGCGTCAGCCGCCGAGCCATGATCAGCCCGATGTCACCGCTGCCAAGGATCACACAGCGCTTTGTCGGCATTTTGCCGAGGATATTCGTGTAATACTGCGCGGTTCCGGCGGTAAACACGCCCGAGCAATGGTGACCATGCACGCCGATCTGGCGCGAGGTGCGCTCGCGGCAGCCGGTTGCGAGAACCAACGCGTGGGTGCGAATGCGGCGCATGCCTTCGCGCGTGATCAGCGTCAGAATGCTGTCGCTGCCTTCCCGTTCAATCTGGCTGACGAAGGAGAGGGTAGAAACCGTAATGCCGCTATTCGGCAATTCATCGATAAAACGGCTCGCATATTCCGGCCCGCTGAGTTTCTCGCCAAAGCGGACAACGCCGAACCCGTCGTGAATGCACTGTTTCAGGATGCCGCCAAGACGCGCTTCCCGCTCGATTAAAAGCGTGCTTGCGCCGTTTCGATCCGCTTCCAGCGCAGCAGCAAGACCGGCGGGGCCTGCGCCGACGACCGTGACGTCAAAGCATTGCGTGTCAATCATTCCGCGCGCACCTCCTTGATGGAGCCAAAGAGCACTTCGCCGCCCGGCTCGCTCTTATCGATTTGCTCCAGCGGCAGTCCCGTTTCTTCGGCGATGATTTGGAGCACGAGCGGTCCGCAGAATCCACCTTGGCAGCGTCCCATTCCGGGGCGGACACGGCGTTTGATTCCGTCCAGCGTGTCGCAGCGCACACTGCGGTGCAGCGCGGCCTTGACCTCGCCGCGGCTGACCTGCTCGCAGCGGCAAACGATTTCGCCGTAATCTGGTTGCTCGCGAATCAGCGCGTCGCGCTCTTCGTTGGACAGCTCGTTTGGGCGAAGAATCGAATGATGCACGGGATTGAACGCGGGATTCTTTTTAACCTCGCGCGTTTCGGATAATAGTTCCGCCGCCATCCGGCTGACGTCAACGGCGATGGCGGGTGCGGCGGTGAGGCCGGGGGACTGGATACCAGCGGCGTGCACGAGATTTCTCGTGCGCCTACCCTTGCGAATCACGAAGTCCTCCTCATAGGTTGCCGCGCGAACGCCGGAGAAATAGGTAATCGCGTCGCGCAGATGCAGCGCGGGATCGGTGAAACGCTGCTTGTCAAACACGTCCGAAACGTTTTGCGCGACGGTAGTGAAGTCTTCCTTTCGGTATGTTTCAACCGCATCCGGCCCGACCAGTGTGCTGTTGTCGATGGTCTTGACCAGTCCGCCGCCTTTGGTGTGCTTCTTCTTGGTGGAAGAGGTGCCAAAGGAGGAAACGATCGTGTTCATTCGCCGTGCCGCTTTCTGGTCGAGAATCGTGTTGGTTCCCTTGCGCGGGTGAATCGAAAAAAACCGGTCGTTCGCCATACGGGCGATGTCTTCGGCAAACACGCCCGCGGCGTTGATGACGACCTTCGGGTAAATCGTGCCACGGTTCGTCGAAACGGAGACGATCCGGTCGCCGTCCAGCGTCATGCCCAGTACGGCGGTATCCAGCGAAAGACAGGCGCCGTTGTCAACCGCGTGTTCCGCGTAGGCAATGGTCAACCCGTAAGGGGAAACGACGCCCGCGTCCGGAAAAAACAGTGCCGCGCGAATCTTCGGACTCATGTTCGGTTCGCGGCGGTGGAATTCCGCCGCGCCGATGAACCGACAGCGCGGGCCAAAGAGTTTGTAATAGATCTGCGCAACGAAGGCTGCTACCGCGAGCTTCTTGCTTTGGAAGCACAGGTACTGGCCGGAACGCCGAAAGGGGACGTCCAGCTCGCTGCAAACGCTGTCGTACATGCTATTCCCGCGCATGTTGTAGCGGCGCTTCACCTGACCCGGCAGCAGGTCGACACCGGGGTGCACCATGCCGTCGTTGCGGCAGGAGGCCTGCATGGCAACGTCGTGCTCCTTCTCCACGAGCAGAACGCTCAAGTCGTAGCGCGTGCACTCGCGCGCAATCGCGCAGCCGACCACGCCGCCGCCGATGATCAGAACATCCGGCGAGGCTTGTTCGAGCGCGTCGTCGCGCAGCAAGGGGAGGCGCATGGGCGGAATTGTGTCACCCGTGA
>CAZDXW010000112.1:0-5318 GCA_964509485.1 uncultured Christensenella sp. | reverse complement strand
ACGCGCACATGAAAAACATCCCCCGTGCCAAACGGAGGATCGAGATAGACGACCTGAACGTTTCCTTTGTAGGATTCCAACAAAGATTGGAGCGCATCCTCCGAACGGGCGGAGATAAACTCACCGGGCCCGCCGTTTTGGTGGATTTCCGAAGTACAGTCAATTCGCATTTCGTTCCCTCCCGGTTCGGTCGATGAGACAATGGATATGACTAAACGCGTACTCGCGATTTCGTAGCGGCGAAAAACCGGGATGGCGACATTGGAACGTTTGACTACTCGACCGGCTTGCTGCCCGCCGCAATGGCGACGTGGGACTCCATTTGCAGCTTGGCCTCGGCCGCGTCATGCCGCTCGATGGCGTGATAAATCTGAATGTGCTCCTGGAGTGAGCAGGCGGCGCGATCCGGAATGGTCAGCGAACTCTGGCGCGCCTTGCGGATGTTGTGGTGCAGCGACGCGAGAATGTGCCGAATTGTCCGGCTGCCGCTCGCCTCATAGATCAGCTCGTGAAACCGCGTGTCGAGCTGCACCAAATGCGCAACGTCGTTCTTCGCGGTGTAGAACTCCATGAGCTCAACAACCTCTTTGAGCTCCTGCAGCTGCTGCTCGGTAACGCGCTGCGCCGCCCAGAACGCAGCCTGTCCCTCAAGCAGATGGCGAATGGTGGAAACGTCCTGCAAATCCTCGCTGGAGAACGCTTTTACCACCACGCCGCGATTCGGGTGCGAGGAAACAAGGTCCTCAAGCTCAAGTTGCTTGAGCGCTTCGCGCACGGGCGTGCGGCTGACGCCGAGCTCCTCGGCAATCTTCATTTCGACGAGGCATTCGCCGGTTTGATAACGCCCCTCGGCAATTCCGTCCCGCAGGATGCGGTAAACTTTTTCCGAGAGGGAAGAATACTCTTTCGAGTCATAGAGTCCGTTCATTTGTATTCCTGCTTTCACGGCGTAGAACACGCCGCAACTCAATTTGAAACACTGGTTTTGCAATGGCCAGGTGGTGGGTACATCATATAAAATATACACATTTAGTTTAATTGTTACCGCGATAAATTTCAATAGTTGGTATACAAATATACAATCCGGACACCTTGTGGACAAAACCGGCATAACTGGGTGTTTTCGGGGATATTGAGCTCGACCTTCAAAGGAACAAGTAAGATTCGCATTGCCAATCCGACAAAAAAAGCGTATACTTGCCAAACGCAGGAAGTCTGCCGTTTGCCTGCGAACTTGGGCAAGACGACGGGTGCCAAACGCGAGAAATTTTGACCGGATGCGATAAATTTCCGCACAACGTTCACGCGCCGGTAACATCACGGCCCCGCTACGTATTTACAGACGTTCGGCAGACTGGTATAATTTTTACCAAAGAAGAATGGAGGTGCGCATATGTCCGAAGACCAAAAGACGAACGCGGAGGTTTCCAAAACCGAAACCGATGGCGGTCGCATCATTTTCGCGGACGACGTTGTTGCTACCATCGCCGCGCTTGCGGTTTCCGATGTGGAAGGTGTATCCGCTATGACTGGCGGAGTGGTAGAAGGCTTTACCGAGATGCTCGGCAAGAAGAACCTGACAAAAGGCGTAAAGGTCGAGGTTGGCGCGGAAGAAGCCGCCGTCGACGTTTCGGTCAGCATTCGTTACGGGTTTAAGATTCGCGAGGTTTGCGAAAAGATTCAGCTCGCGGCGAAGAACGCAATCGAAACCATGACCGGCCTGCGCGTTGTGGAGGTAAACGTATTCGTTCAGAGCGTTACGTTTGAACCGAGCGAGCAGGAGAGCGCGAAGATCGCGCGGCGCAAGGATAAGGCGAAGGAAAAAGAAGTGCAGGAGGTCGAAGCGGAAATCGTTCCGCCGGAACCACCCCGCGTAAAATAAAACGGTTACTCACAACGCGGGCGGACAGGCGTTCCGCCCGCTTCCTGCGAAAACGGGCGTATAGACCGCGCAGAATAACGGACTGTTTTCTTTCGTTTTGACGCACGATAGAAAAATGCTGCATATGAAAACGCTGAATGTTGAAACCGGTGAAGGAGTCGAAGTCTTATGAAACTAAGGGTATTTGATCGAATCCTGTTGGGCTTGCTGCTCATCATTGCAATTTTAGTATCGTTTGTACTCTTCGGCATTGCGGCAAATATCATTACGCAAGAGATGGCAACTAGCTTTATTCGTCTGTTCTATACGTTCCGAGAGAACGCGATGATCCTTGCCGGAAGCGGCCTGCTGCTGCTGCTGATCTCGATCAAGCTCCTCTTTGCGGGAAGAACCAAGCGCGCGGAGATTCGCCCGGCTTCCGCTTTGATGCAGCAGACGGAGATTGGCGGAACCTTCATTTCGCTGGAAGCAATCGACGCAATGGTGCAGAAGCACTGCCGTTCGCAACAACGCGTGAAGGACTGCAAGACGACGCTGCATTCCAACGAAACGGGCGTAACGATTGGCATTCGCCTCTGTGTACTGCCGGATACGGACGTGGTATCACTCTCCGGCGAGCTGCAGAAGTCGCTCAAGGAATACGTCGAAGGATTGACCGGCGTTCATGTGAATGAAATCGGCATTCTGGTGGAGAGCGCGGCCGCGCCCGCAACCAACGCCGTTCAGCGTGCGGAGTGAGGAAGCAATATGGAAAGCGGAAGCGGATTTCAGGAGTTCCTGAAAAAGTATAAATTCACGATTATCCTCTCGCTGCTGGGGTTGATTCTGGCGGTGCTGTTCTTCACGATTGGATTTTGGAGAACGCTGCTGCTGCTGCTGATTCTGGCGCTTTGCTTCCTGATTGGGTATCTGCTCGATCAGAGCGGGCCGGAGGGCGTAAAAAGCTTCATTCAAAAGATTTTTAAAGGGAAATAAGCGCACGAAACCGTCTGGCTCGTTTGCGTAAATGAACCTTATTTGAGTTTTACCAATGAGAAACAATGCGCACGAAACCGTCTGGCTCGTTTGCGATTAAAGGATTAAGGAACAATGAGTAGAACAACCGCGCGTGAAGTCGCAATGATGCTGCAGTTTTCCAGCATGCTGGGCGGCGAGGATACACCGGAGCATGTATTGGAAAAAGCCGGCGAAATCGGCAAGCTCGAACCGGACGACCTGACGTATATCGAAGAGATACAGTCGGGTGTTCTTCAGCACGAGGCGCAGATTGACGAGCTGATCAGCCGGTATTCGAAGGACTGGGTCATTGAGCGCATTGCGCGCGTGGACTTGAGCATTCTTCGTGTGGCGATTTTTGAAATGCTGTTTCGCGGAAAGGACGTGCCGACCGGCGCGGCAATCAACGAAGCGGTCGAACTCGCCAAACGCTACGGGGGCGAACGCTCCTATGCGTTCATCAACGGTATTCTGGGCAGCGTCGCACGGGAGATGGAATCCGCATGAGCGGCGTTTACCTCGGCGTCGACACCAGCAACTATACGACGTCCGTGGCTTGTGTTTCCAAAGAAGGCATCGTTTTCGAGCGGAGAACGATGCTTTCTGTAGCCTTGGGCGAGCGCGGGCTACGGCAGTCGGATGCGGTGTTTCAGCACGTTCGGAACCTGCCGCCGCTGCTCGACGCGCTGTTTGCGTCCGTCGAACGTGAAAACATTCAAGCCGTCGGGGTCAGTGCCAAGCCGACGTCCGCGCAGGAGTCCTACATGCCGGTGTTTCTCGCGGGCAAGCTCGCGGCAAACGCGCTGGCAAACGCGCTAAACGTTCCGCTCATCGAAACGACGCATCAGGCGGGGCACGTTCGCGCGGCAATGCTGGGGCACGAAGCGGAACTCGAAGATAAGACTTTTCTGGCGATGCACCTCTCTGGCGGGACGACCGACGTGCTCAAAGTCACGTTGGTCGGCGATCTGATCGATTCGATTGAGTGCATCGGCGGCAGCGAGGATCTCCACGCGGGGCAGTTCGTCGACCGGGTCGGCGTCCGGATGGGGCTGCCGTTTCCGAGCGGGGTCGAGCTGGAAAAGCTCGCGCGCGCGGCGACGGATCGCTCGTTGCGGTTGCCGTCCAGTGTAAAAGGGCTCGTCTGTTCGTTTTCCGGCATGGAGTCGCAGGCTATGCGCCTGCTGGACGACGGAGCAGAGAAAAACACCGTGGCCTACGCCGTTTACGACGCGATGGCGCGAACGTTTTCGAAAATGCTCGCTTCCGCGGCAGAACGAACCGGCTGTTCGACGATTCTGCTCTCCGGTGGGGTGTCCGGCAGCATGCTTCTGCGGGAACTGCTGCACGAACGGCTTCAGAAGGACATTTTTTACGCAAAGTCGGGGCTTTCCTCCGACAATGCGGTCGGCGTTGCGCTGCAGACAAGGGATCTTTCCGAATAAGAACGAGCAAAGGGGGCGAGATGAGTTGGAACAGGCGTTAAAGCCCGTGTTCAGCGTCAGCGAACTGAATGAATATGTCGGTTGTGTCCTCTCCGCCGATCCAAATCTTTGCGAGCTTCGCGTCAGCGGGGAGATCAGCGGGTTCAAGCGGCACTCGTCCGGGCACCTCTATTTTTCGCTCAAGGACGAAAACGCGCTGGTACGCTGCGTGATGTTTCGCCAGCAGGCGATGCGGCTGACGTTTTCGCCGCAGGACGGCATGCAGGTTTTGCTCTATGGTAAAGCGTCGCTCTACGAGAAAGACGGCTCATTTCAGCTCTACGCCGACTATCTCAAGAAGAGCGGTGAGGGCGAGCTCTATCGCCGGTTTCTCGCGCTCAAAGCGGAACTGGAGCAAAAGGGATGGTTCGCGCAGGAGCGCAAACGCCCGATTCCGTTTCTGCCGAGGCGGGTTGGTGTTGTCACCAGCGGCACGGGAGCTGCGGTGCAGGATGTTTTAAACATCATTTCGCGTCGGTTTCCGCGCATGCCGGTCGTGCTCGCGAGCGTTCGCGTGCAGGGTGCGGGCGCGGCGGAGGAGATAGCGCGGGCGATTCGAGATATGAACAAGAAACACGCGGCGGATGTACTGATCGTCGGTCGAGGCGGCGGAAGCTTAGAAGACCTTTGGGCGTTCAACGAGCAGGTGGTCGCGGAGGCAATCGTCAACAGCGAAATCCCCGTGATCAGCGCGGTTGGGCACGAAACCGATTTTACGATTGCCGATTTTGCGGCGGACCTACGCGCGCCGACGCCCTCTGCGGCGGCGGAACTCGCCGTGCCAGAGATGGACGCCTGCTATGAGGCTGTCCGACTACAGAGCGATCGCATGAATCGCGCGCTCAACGCACGGCTGGAGCGGATGCGCGCAAACGTGAAACTCTTTGCATCCGCAAAGGCGTTTCGGCTGCTCGAACGCAAGGTGGAAAACCGCCGTCAGTCGCTCGATCAGTTGC
>CAZDXW010000111.1:0-5485 GCA_964509485.1 uncultured Christensenella sp. | reverse complement strand
CCCGCGCGCGGGCGCGCCGCGCCTCCTCCAACCCCTCGTGGGTGGATAGGTGCACGACCCAGACGGGAGCGTGCGCGAGCTGGCCAATGCGCATCAGGCGCGAAACCGCCTCCGCCTCCACCTCGTTTGGGCGCGAGAGCGGATGCCCTAGCGGCGAACGCATGCCGACGCTGTTGAGCTCATGAATACGCTCGTTTAAAATATCGTAGTTTTCGCAGTGCACGCCCGCAATGCAGCCGAGCGCGGCCATGTGCTTCAGCGCAGCGTAGATTTCGCCGTCGTTGAGGCGCATTGCGTCGTAGACCATATACATCTTAAAGGAAGTGACGCCCTGCGCCACCATGCTCTCGACCTCCACCGCGTGCTCGCCGTTCCATTCCGAAATCGCCATGTGGAAGCCGTAGTTGCAGCTCGAACCCTGCGCCTTTTTCTGCCAGAGGTCAAACGCGTCCTGCATGGTCATGCCGCGGTCCTGCGTCGCAAAATCGAGCACGGTGGTCGTTCCGCCGAGGATGGCCGCGCGCGAACCGGTGATAAAATTGTCCGCCGTAATGGTAACGCCGAGGTCGAGGTCAAAGTGCGTATGCGTGTCGATGAATCCGGCGAAGACGAGCTTTCCGCGCGCGTCGATGGTCTCGTCCGCCGCGGCGGAAATGCCGGGCGCAATCTGCTTGATGAATCCGTTCTCAACGAGAACATCCGCCAGTTCCACGCCGGTGCTTCGAACGACGGTTCCGTTTTGAATGAGCGTTCGCATATGCATGTCCGCCTTTCCGTATATTGCTGTTCTCGTCGGTTCAAGTATCGTCTATCCAGAAGTGCGTTTCCGTTATTTTTTATAAAGAATCAGGCGCTTTTCGAAGTCCTGTCATTATTTTAGCACAGAAAAAAGTTCTTGCAAAGTATTTGCATCTAACAATCTTTGTGCTATACTAACAAAAAGGTGGGTGAGCTTTATGCAAAAGTCACGTCTTCGCGCCGCCATCCTGAACGCGGCCAATCGCAACGCTGCGCTGGTCATTAAAAACGCAAAAATCGTCAACGTATTCACCGAAGAAATCATAGAAGGCGACGTCGCCATGCGCGACGGAATCATCATTGGCGTCGGCTCCTATACCGGACGCGCGGAGATTGACGCAAAAGGCGCTTACCTCTGTCCCGGACTCATCGACGGTCATGTGCACATCGAATCCTCTATGGCGCATCCTTCCCGTTTTGCAAACGTCATTCTCGACAAAGGAACAACTTCGATTATTGCCGATCCGCATGAGATTGCGAATGTCTGCGGCGCGGATGGAATTCAATATATGCTCGATCAAACGGAATGGCTTCCCCTTTCCGTTTTTGTTATGGTGCCCTCCTGCGTGCCCTGCACCGCGTTTGAAACGAGCGGCGCAAAGCTCACCGCACGGGACATGGAGCCGTTCATCAGCCATCCGCGCGTGCTGGGTCTCGGCGAGGTCATGGACTATGTCGCAACCGTTGAAGGCGACGGCGAGATGCTCGACAAGCTGCACCTCTTCCGCCACCACCCGATCGACGGACACGCACCCGCGCTCACCGGCGACGCGCTGAACGCCTACTGCGTCGCGGGGCCGTATACGGATCACGAATGCATCACCTACGAAGAGGTGCTCGAAAAGCTGCGCAAGGGGCTTCGCATCCACCTGCGCCTTGGCTCCGCCAACCGCGGCGTCGAGGAGATTATGAAAAAGATCGCGGAAAACAATCTGCCGACGCGGCGGATGAGTTTCTGCACGGACGATAAGCATCTATCCGACATCCGCGAGGAGGGGCACATCAACTACATTGTCCGCCGCGCGGTGGCAAACGGCATTTCGCCGATCCACGCAATCCAAATGGCGACCATCAACACCGCGGAGGCATACGGCATTCGCCACTACGGCGCGGTTGCGCCGGGGTACCGCGCGGACTTTGTCGTCTTTGACAACCTGACCGACTTCAACCCGCAATTCGTCATTACGGACGGAAAGCTCTTTGAGCCGAGCGTGGACACGCACATCAAGCCCGACCCGAAAATCTACAACAGCGTCCATCTGGCTCCCAGAAAGCCGGATATCCTCCGCCTGCCGATCGCCGGCAAGGCTAACATCATCCGCCTGATCCCGAAGGAACTCGTCACCGCGCTGGACACGGAAGAGGTCTATACGGAGAACGGCTGCTTCGTGCCGAAGAACGGTCTGCTCAAGCTCGCCGTGCTGGAGCGGCACCATGCCTCCGGCCGCGTGGGCTTAGGCATTCTGCGCGGGTTCAATATTACGAACGGCGCCATCGCGACCACCGTCGGCCACGATTCGCATAACCTCATCGTCGTTGGCGACAACGACGCGGACATGCTCCAGGCGGTCAACGTACTCGAGGAGTGCGGCGGCGGATACGTCGTGGTGCGCAATGGCGAAACACTCGCGAAGCTCACATTGTCCGTCGCGGGACTCATGAGCGACGCGCCGTTGGAGGTCATCCTCAAGCACCAGCGCGAACTGCTGGACGCGGCGGCGACGCTCGGCATCCAGACGGAGTCCGACCCGTTCATCACGCTCTCGTTCATCGCGCTGCCGGTCATTCCGGACGTGCGCCTCACGGACATGGGACTCTTCGACGTCACCAAGATGGAGTTCTTTAATAAAATTATCCAGTAGTCGTTCGGACGACACTCTATATAATATATGTTGTTTATTTTGTGATATTCCCGTAGCGTTTTGATGAAACCCCTGTTCTTCAATTTCCCAAGTAGTATGATAAGCATGGATCATTCTAAGCTCACTGGAACCAAACCATCCATTCGAGTGAACACAATACATCGCGGAGGACGGACCGCACCGCCGCCGCGTTTCGGCACCACAAATAGGAGGGACTTATGGTAGTTGGAACAAGCGTCAAACGCGTAGACGCAATCGACAAGGTAACGGGACGCGCCCGTTATACGGACGATCTCGCCGACAAGAGCGCCCTGATCGTCAAAATCTATCACTCGACCATTGCGCACGGCATGGTCAAATCCATCGACAAGAGCGCGGCGGAGCAGATTCCGGGCGTTGTAAAGGTCGTTACGTGTTTCGACGTGCCGAACCGCCCCTTCCCCACCGCGGGACATCCCTGGTCGATTGACCCGCATCATCAGGACGTTGCCGACCGCCTGCTGCTCAACACGCACGTGCGGTATTATGGCGACGACGTTGCCGCGGTCATTGCCGAGGACGAGGTCGCCGCTGCGCAGGGCGTCCGCGCGCTCAAGGTGGAGTATGAGGAATTCCCCTTCGTGCTCGACCCGCAGGAAGCGATGAAGGACGGCGCGCCTCTTCTGCACGACGAATTTAAGAACAACATCCTCGCGCACACCGGCTACGAGGTTGGCAACTATGAGGAAGCGATTTTGGAACCGGGTCTCGTGAAGATCGAGGGCTGGTATGAAACGCCAATCGTTCAGCACTGCCACATCGAAAACCACATCTGCTACGCCGAGGAGCAAAACGGAAAGATCGTGATCGTTTCGAGCACGCAGATTCCGCATATCGTCCGCCGCATCTGCGGGCAGGCGCTGGGTCTCCCCTGGGGCAGCGTTCGACTGATTAAGCCCTACATCGGCGGCGGGTTCGGCAACAAGCAGGACGCGCTCTACGAACCGCTCTGCGGCTACTGCTGCCAGCAGGTTGGCGGGCGGCTCGTCAAGCTCGACGTCAGCCGCGAAGAAACCTTCGTGAGCAACCGCGTTCGCCACGCGATTCGCTACCACATCATTACCTACGCGCGTCCGAACGGCCGCTTTGTTGCGCGCCGCATGGAAGCGTTTTCCAATCAGGGCGGTTACGCGAGCCACGGCCACGGCATCGTCGCCAAGGGCGCGAGCGCGTTTAAGCAGATCTACGTGGACGACAAGGCCACCAAGGTAGACGCCTACACCATCTTTACGAACACCCCCGCCTCCGGCGCCATGCGCGCCTACGGCATTCCGCAGGTATCGTTTGCCATCGAAAGCAGCGTCGAAGATGCGGCAAAGGTGCTGGGCATCGACTCGCTCAAGCTGCGGCAGATGAACATGATGCCCGTTGGCTACAAGGACGATTTTTCGAAGAACGTCAACTACTTTGACAGCCTCAACCAATGCATCGCAAAGGGCAAGGCATATATCGACTATGAGCGCAAGCACGCGGAATACGCCAAGCAGACCGGGCCGATCCGCCGCGGCGTCGGCATGGCGATCTTCTGGTACAACACCGCCGTCTGGCCCATCGCGCTGGAAGCTTCGAGCTGCCGCATGGTGATGAATCAGGATGGCTCCGTTCAGCTGCACATTGCGGAGACGGAGATTGGCCAGGGCGCGGACACCGTGTTTGCGCAGATGGTTGCGGACACGGTTGGCATTCCGTTTGAAAAGGTGCACGTCGTCTCTACGCAGGACACGGATTCCACCCCGTTTGGCACGAGCGCCTACGCCTCCCGCCAGACGTATGTTGCCGGATTCGCGATTCAAAACATCGGCACCCAGCTGAAAAACAAGATTCTGAACTATGGTTCTTACCTGACGGGCAAGCCCGCCGATACGCTCGATCTGGTCGACGGCATTCTGATTGAGAAGTCGACCAAGGAGCAGTTGATGCCGATTGACGAGCTCGCGACTACCGCGCTCTACTCCCTCGATCAGGCGGAGCAGTTCAGCGCGGAAGGCACGACGCAGATCAAGAGCAACGCCTATTCCTTCGGCTGCGGCTTTGTCGAAGTCGAGGTCGATATTCCGATGTGCAAGGTCACGCTACTAAAGATGATCAACGTGCACGACTGCGGCCGGCTCATCAACCCGCAGCTTGCGGAAGCGCAGGTGCACGGCGGCATGAGCATGGCCATCGGCTACGGCATGGGCGAGCAGCTGCTCTTCGACCCGAAGACCGGCAAACCGCTCAACAACAACCTGCTGGACTACAAGCTCTGCACGATGATGGATCACCCCGACCTGAAGGTGGAGTTTGTCGAGAATTTCGAACCGACCAGCCCCTTTGGCACAAAGGCGCTCGGCGAGCCGCCCGCCTGCCCCGGCGCACCGGCGATTCGCAACGCAATTCTCAACGCAACCGGCATTTCGATCAACCAAACGCCGATGACGCCGCACGTCCTCTTTGCCCGGTTCAAAGAGGAAGGCCTGCTATAAGGGAAGGAGCACAAACATGTACGATTTTTCCGCATTATACGAAGCGACCAGCGTTCAGCACGCGGTGGAGCTTTTGCGCGACCATCCGAACGCAACGCTGATTGCAGGCGGCAGCGACGTATTGATTAAAATGCGCGAGGGTAAGCTCGCGGGCGCGGAGCTCGTTAGCATCTACAAGCTCGACGAGCTGCGCGAGGTCACGATGGACCCCGACGGCGCGCTGCGCATCGGCCCTATGACGAGCTTTTCCCACGCGACGAACAGCCCGCTGCTTCAGCAGTATATGCCCGTGCTCGGCGAGTCGGCGGATACCGCAGGCGG
>CAZDXW010000110.1:0-5555 GCA_964509485.1 uncultured Christensenella sp. | reverse complement strand
CGCAGGTCGCGAATGATCTCCATGCGCTCGATGGTCTCGATGTCCGCGTGCATGTAACGCACCTTTACGCCCATGCCGTCGAGATACTCCGTCAGATCCTCCGCCATGCGCTTGGTCAGGGTGGTAACCAGCGTGCGGTAGCCCTTCTGCGCTTGTTTGCGAACCTCCCCAAGCAGGTCGTCAATCTGCCCTTTGACGGGTCGAACCTCCACTTCCGGGTCAACCAGCCCCGTTGGACGAATGATTTGCTCCACAACCTGCGTTGCGCGCTTCAGTTCGTAGTCCGCGGGCGTTGCGGAAACGCAGATCATCTGCGGAATGCGCCCCTCGAACTCCGGAAACTTGAGCGGGCGGTTGTCAAACGCACTCGGAATGCGGAAGCCGTAGTCCACCAGCGCGGTCTTTCGCGCGAGATCGCCGCGGTACATCGCCCCGATCTGCGGAACGGTCACGTGGCTCTCGTCGACAAACAACAAAAAATCCTTTGGGAAATAGTCAATCAGCGTGAACGGCGGCTGGCCGGGCGTTCGCCCGTCGAAGTAGCGCGAGTAGTTCTCAATTCCATTGCAGTAGCCGATTTCGCGCATCATCTCGATGTCGTACTGCGTGCGCTGCTCAATGCGCTGCGCCTCGATGAGCCGATCCATGCTCTTGAACTCGTCCCGACGCTTGAGCGCGTCGTTCCAGATGGTGTCGATCGCGGCTTCGAGCTTTTCGCGGCTCGTCGCGTAGTGCGACGCGGGAAATACGGCAACGTGCGACCGCTCGCCGAGCAGCTCGCCGGTCAGCGAGTTGACGTCCAGAATTCGCTCGACCTCGTCGCCAAAGAACTCAATGCGCACCGCCGTGCCCGCGCTCGAAATCGGAAAGATGTCCAGCACGTCCCCGCGCGCGCGGAACGTGCCGCGCGAAAAGTCGATGTCGTTGCGCTGGAACTGGATGTCGACGAGCTTTTTGATGACCTCTTCGCGCGCAATGTGCATGCCCTTGCGGATGGACACCGACATGCGCATGTACTCCTCCGGATCGCCCAGCGCGTAGATGCAGGAGACGGAGGAAACGATAATCACGTCCCGCCGCTCGTTCAGCGAGCTCGTCGCGCTGTAGCGCAGGCGGTCGATCTCCTCGTTGATGTCCACGGTCTTTTCGATGTAGGTATCCGAAGCGGGAATATACGCCTCCGGCTGATAGTAGTCGTAATAGCTCACGAAGTACTCCACCGCGCTGTCGGGAAAGAACTCCCGAAACTCCGAGCAGAGCTGCGCCGCGAGCGTTTTGTTGTGCGCAATGACGAGCGTGGGCTTCTGCACGCGCTCAATCACCTTTGCCATCGTGTAGGTTTTGCCGCTGCCGGTCACGCCGAGCAGCACCTGCGCCTTGTCCCCGCGCAGCACGCCCTCCGTAAGACGTTCAATCGCCTCCGGCTGGTCGCCCGCGGGTTCGTATTCGGAAACCAGTTTAAATTCGTTCATGCAATTTCATAGACGACGGTTTTTCCGTCGATTCGGTGCGCGTAGATATACTCCCGCGCCTCTTCGTGCGCGGGGTGCTTGTCGTAGATCGCGATTGCCTCGAGGTTTTCAAACGTGCAGGTGAGCGCGAGGTCATAACTGCGCTCGCCGTTGTGCCAGATGTCCGCGCCGGTCTCCATGGAGAGAATCTCCGGAATCTTGCCCACCATGCCGTGCAGCTTTTCAATTACGGTCGGCAGGCATTCCTCCGGGTCGCGAAACTTGAACAGAACAATGTATTTGAGCATACGCGCTCCTTTCGTTCGTCTGGATCGAAATCCGGTTAAAACTCGAAATCGACCGTCGCCGTCGCGGTGCGGTGCGCCTTGATGTAGGCGCGCGCCTTTTCGTGCTCCGGGTGCTTGTCGTAGGTTTCCAGATCCTCCTTCGAATCGAAGGTAACGATCAGCGCGAGGTCAAAGCTACGCTCGCTGTGCTTAAAGTCAAACCCGGTTTCGATGGTGCGAATCTGGGGAATCGTTTCCTTCAGCGCGAGCAGCTGGCGGCTTGCCTCCGGCGCCTGCTCGGCGGGGTTTTCAAACTTGGTAAAGACGATGTGCTTGATCATACTATGTTCTCCTTCTGGTTGCGATTGATTAAAAGTTATTCTGGCAGGCGAGCAGCAGCGCTTCCTCCGCCTTGGCCAGACCTTGCTTTTGCTTCCACTCGATGGCAATGAAGTCCTCCAGCATCTTCACGAGCTGTTCCAGAGAACGCTTTTTCGCGTTCTTGGACGCTTTCTGCGCAACGAACGGGGCAACGCCCAGCGCGGCGGAAATCTCCGCCTCGTTCTTGCCGCCAAGTTGCAGTTGCTTTGCGTTGAGCACCGTGCGCACGTTCCGCTCAAACAACGTTGCGAGCCCCATTGCGCTCTCGGCGGGGTCGCCAATCAGCGCGGCGAGCTCGCGGATGCCCTGCTTCTTGTTGCCCGCCCAAAGTTGATCCATCACGCTGAACACTTTATATTCGCTGGATGGCGAAACGCAGGTCTCCACCGCCGAAATCGTCACTCGATTGCCAAAGCCAACATACGCGCCCAGCTGTTGCAGCGTGTTTTCCAGCGCACCGAGGTCGACGCCCAAATACTGAATCATTCGGTTCGCCGCCGCGGAGTCGAGCGGAATTCCGTGCTCCTTCGCGCGCTTTTGCAAGAAAGCCTGCGCCTGCTCCGGCGAGAGCGGATCAAACGACACCGCGCGGTCGAGCGCGAGCAGCGCTTTATACAGCGGGTTGGACGCGGGCGCTTTGCCGGGGCGAACGAACACGAGCGCCGTGCTCTCCGGCACGTTCGCCGCGTAGTCCGCCAGCGCGTTTGCGGTGTCCGCGTCGAACTCGGTCACCACGACCACTCGCAGCTCGTCGAAGAACGGCAGCGTCTCCGCTGCGTTCTGAATCTCCGATGCCAGCGGCGACTTGAGCGTTTGCGTGTTCATGTCCCGCAGGTCGGGATTTGTGCGCTCCAAAATTGCCCGCACGCCCTTGTTGAGGCTATACGGGTCTTCGCCGCAAAAATAATACGCGCCGCCAATGCGCGCGCCGCCCACGAGGCGACTCAGAAAGGTCATTCCATCCATATGGTGGTATTATACCATCCATCGATACGCTTGCAAACATTCGTTCTGTTTTTATGGTCGTTTTTTCGAAAATACGCAAAATTCACACGATCCAGAGAGTTATCCACCGTCGGGGGATAACATTGTGGACAATGTGCATAACCTTCAAGCAGCTTGATGAAACAAAATCCAAAGCAGGGAGGCAAGCGCAAACGAGGAAATCGAGTAGATCGCCCTTCTCGCGGGGCTGTGCAGGCACAAGCGGGAACCCAAAAACATGGCCAGCAGCCAGAGCAGATAGGTCGCCCCCATTGGCGCGGGAATGTTCAGCGTCAGGTTGCCGCCATAGCGCGCAAACGCGAGAATCACATCCAGCGCCAGCCGCGCAATCCAGCAGACCGCGTTGCCCAGCGGAAACCAAACGTAGGCGAGCACCGTTCCCACGAACGCGGGAATCAGAAAGACGGACGAAATCGGAATCACGAACAGGTTCGTGACAATCGAAAGAAACTGCGCCTGCTGGAAGAACAGGCAGGTGGTCGGCAGGGTGCCGATGACCACCGCAACGCTCGCGGCCATCAGGCCGGACGCGCTGGAACCGAACCGCGCAAGCGGCTGCTGAAACACCGGCGCAAGCAGCACCATGGACAGCACGGCGACAAACGAAAGCTGAAACCCCGCGTTCCAGAGCGAATAGGGATTGTAGAGCAAAATCAGCACAAACGCCGTCGAAATGGAGCTGACAACGTCCAGCCGCCGCTGGAGCGGAAACGCAAGCAGCGCAATGAGCAGCATAAACAGCGAGCGCACCACCGGCGGCGAAAACGCGGTAATCGCGGCGTAGAACACGCCAAAAATAGCAACCGCCGCAAAGCGTACCCAGGCGTTCCGGCGAAAGAGCAGCGAAAACGCAACCGCAAGCAGCGAAACGTGCAGGCCGGAGACGGAGAGCAGATGCGTAATCCCCGTGTTGCGAAAGGCGACCATCGTGCTTTCGTCAATGTCCGAAACGTCGCCGAGCAACATGCCCTTCGCCTCGCCGGGCGCTTCCGGAAAGAGCGCGGCAATCTTTGCGCCAATGTTTTCCCGCAGGGCTAGCAGGCGTCCATAGGCGTCCGTCGGTGTTTCTCCGGTGATCTGCGCCGTCTTTCGGCCAAACGCCACGGCGTAGACCCCGCGGTAACGGTCGCTCAAGCGATAGTCCCCGCTTGATCGCAGCACGCTTGCGCTGACCGAAACCATCTGTCCGTAGCGCGGCGTTTCGGCAAACGCGGCGTAGAGCCGCAGTCGACCGGAAACGGGCTTGCCGTCCAGCGTTGCCGCGTCCAGATACACGCGATAGGTGCCGTCGTCCCGCTGCTCCGCCGGTTCACAGACGCGTCCGCTCACCGTGCCCTTGCCTTCCGGCACCACGCCGGGGCCAATCAGCCCGACGCGCAGAATGCCAACCGCCATCGCCGCGAAGAACGCCACGAGCCAGAGAACGCGTTTGAGCCGAAGCACGAACACCGCCGCCATCAGCGCAACAACCGCGGCGGCAACCGCGAGCGAAACGGACAGCCCTTCGCCGATCAGCAGCCCAAAGAGCATGCTGAGCGCGAGCAGCAGCATGACGCGAACGTGAAACAGCGGCCCCTGTGGGCGCCGCTTTGCCATCTTCGGGGTATCCTCCTCCGAAGGAATGGTTGGTTCGCCGTATTCTGTTTCGAGTTCCGGCTGCATTGGTTCGAGTTAATCACAGCCGATGGTGTTTGTCAATTCCGCGGTTCGCCAAGGTTGTAAGAATCCGCACGGGAATGCTATACTGGGATGCGGAAACAAGTGAACGCGCATTTTTTGCGCGAAAGAAATGGATTGAGATTGTTATGAAATGGCTGGAGATCTGCGTGTATACGACCGACGCGGGACTGGACGCGGTGCTCTTTGCGTATTCCTCGGCGGGGCTGGATCAGGTCAGCATTGAGGAGAGCCACGAGCGCGCCATGGCGTTTTTAAACGAGCGCGCGATCTACTGGGACTTTGCGGACTACGACAAGGTCGGTGTGGACGAACCCTGCGTCAAGGCATACGTTGCGGACGTGCCGGAGAGCCAGCCGGTCGTTGCGGAAGTCAAGGCGAACATTGCGCGCCTGCGGGAAACCGATCTTGGTTACGACGCGGGATCGCTCGCGGTGGTCGTTCGCCAGATGGACGACGCGGATTGGGAGAACAACTGGAAGGCTTATTATAAACCGCTCAAAATCGGCAAGCGGCTCTACGTGCTGCCCTGCTGGCTAAGCGAGTCCGCCCCGGAAGGCCGCGTTACGCTCAAACTCGACCCCGGCGTCGCCTTTGGAACGGGCGAGCACCATACCACGCGGATGTGCCTCGAGCTATTGGAGCAGGTGGTCAAGCCCGGCGACGAGATGATCGATCTCGGTTGCGGCAGCGGTATTCTCTCCGTCGCGTCGATTCTGCTCGGCGCGAAGAACGCCGTCGCGGTGGACATTGA
>CAZDXW010000109.1:0-6228 GCA_964509485.1 uncultured Christensenella sp. | reverse complement strand
AGGTATCGTCTGTTAGGAGCATTATATGAAACAACTGCCGGAGGCATATCTTGAGCGCATGCAAGCGCAGTTGGGCGGGGAATCCTTTGCCGCGTATTTGCGCGCCATGGAGGAGCCTTCCCGCCGCGCGCTGCGCGCGAATCCGCTCAAAACGAGCGCGGAAGTGTTCGCCGCCGAGGCGGATTTTCCGCTTTCGCCAACGGGTCTGTTGCCGGAAAGCTTCTTTTTTGCGGACGACGTTGCCATCGGCAAACACCCGCTCCACGCCGCGGGCTGCTGCTATGTGCAGGAACCCGCTGCGCAGGTGCCCGCTTCGCTGAGTGGCGCGCGCCCCGGCATGGTCGTGCTCGACCTTTGCGCCGCACCCGGGGGAAAGACGACCCAGCTGGCCGCGCTGCTGCAAAACACCGGCCTGCTCGTGGCAAACGAGCCGGTGCGCTCCCGCGCGGAGACGCTGGTCGGCAATCTGGAGCGCCTCGGTGTGACCAACGCGCTCGTCACCTGCATGCGGCCGGACGCGCTGGCGGACGCTCTCGGCGCGAGTTTCGATCTTGTGCTCGTGGACGCGCCATGTTCCGGCGAGGGGATGTTCCGCAAGGACGACGTTGCGATTCGCGAATGGTCGCCGGAGCATGTGCTTGCCTGCGCCGCGCGGCAGGAGCAGATTCTCTTGAGCGCCGCGCAGTTGCTCAAACCCGGCGGACGGCTCGTTTACGCAACCTGCACCTTTTCGCCGGAGGAGAACGAGGGCGCGATCGATTCGTTCTTATCCGCGCACCCGGACTTTACGCTGCTGGAGTCGCGGCGGATGTATCCCCACTCGTCCGTCGGCGAGGGGCAGTTTATGGCGGTGCTCGACCGCGCGGGGGAACTCGCGCCGGGCTATGCCGCGCTCTCCGCGCCGAAGACGGAGCGGATGCCCGCGTTCGAGGCATTCTGGCGGGAGACGTTCGCGTCCGAACCGCCGCAGGTACTGACTCTGCCGGATGGCCGGGTGCTGCTGCCGCCCGCGTTGCTGCCGCGCGAGCTTGCTAAGTTGCATATTCTCCGCGCGGGGGTGCTCGCCGGGGAACAAAAAAACGGGCGGTTCACGCCCGATCATGCGCTGGCGCTGGCAATGCCCGCCGCCGCGTTTCGAAGAGTTGTTTTGCTGGAAGGCGACGCGGTTTCGCGCTTTCTCGCGGGGGAAACGGTCGCCTGCCCAACGGAGCATTCCGGCTGGTGCGCGGCAACGGCGCTGGGGCACCCCGTCGGTTGGGGCAAGGCCGTGGACGGCGTGCTGAAGAACCACATTCCGAAGGGATTGAGGATACGATAACTTCCTTTTCTTGAAAGAAAAGGAAGCAAAAGAACACAATCTCATCTTACTTTTCTTAAAAGAAAAGTAAGCAAAAGAACTTCTTTATCAATCACGAACTTGAGAAGAGTTCTTTTTGTTTCTTTTTCTTGCAAGAAAAAGAAAGAGTTCCAATCGTAATAGAATTGTATTCATGCGTCGACAAACCATTTTGGGTCCTCATAGTATAGGTAGGTGTCCTTGCGGCCGACGTGGCAGGTGTAGCGAATGCCGCTGCCCCCGGCCTTAAGGCTCGCCGCGCGCCGCACATCCGAAATGGACGTGATCTCAAACTTCCGCCCGTCCTCCCAAACGATTCGCTGGGGATGCATGACGCCCGCTTCGTCAATCGTGAGTTCCACCGCAACATACACTTTCACTGCGAACCACCCCCAATCACGCTGTCCATGGTGCCGTTTTGCAGGTACCCGACGGGGTGGATCGTGTGGTCGTCCTTGGGCGCCATGAGCCCGATGGCGCGATCCTTGAGAAACAGCGCCCTCCCGATGGCGCGGTAGCCAAAGCGGCGGCGAATGTCATCCACCGCCTCCTCGGCGGCCTCGGCGCGGCGGCGCGGGGCCTGGTCGTCAAAGAGCGAAAGCTGCTCGGGATTTTCCGCGCCAATCAGGTCGGAGGTGGATACGGTCAGCGAGCGAATCGGCGTCTGCCAGGCGTAGTTCTCCCGAAAGAGCTGCATGCAGGCGCGGGAGATTTCGCTCGTGATGTTCGTCGGGTGATCGAGCTTGGTCTGGCGCACAAAGGAATACAACCCCGTGTCCCGAACGCAAAGGTGCGCGGTCTTCGCGCGCATGCCCTGCTCGCGCAGCCGCGCGGACACGCTCTCGGCGAGCATGCAGATGGTCAGGTAAACGTCCTCGTCGTTGACGAGGTCGCGCGGGGTCGTGATTCCGTTGCCGACGCTCTTCACCGGAGGCTGGTCGATGGAGCGCATCACGGGCGCGGCGTCCAGCCCGTTGGCAAACGCGTGGAGCATCACGCCGCACTTGCCAAACTGCGACTTGAGAAACGAAACGGGCGTGTTCGCGAGGTCGCCAATGGTCAGCACGCCGTATTTGAGCAGCTTTGCCTGCGTCGCGCGGCCCACATACAGCAGTTCGCCCGCGGGCAGCGGCCAGACGACCTTTTTGTAGTTCTCCGGCGAAATAAAGGTGACCGCGTCCGGCTTCTTGATGTCCGAACCGAGCTTGGCAAATACCTTGTTGTCCGCAACGCCAATGGAGACCGTAATGCCCAGTTCATCGCGAATGCGAAAGCGAATTGTCTCGGCGAGCCGGCGCGCGTCCTCCAGCGTTTCGGTCGAGCCGGAAACGTCGATCCAGTTTTCGTCCAGCCCAAAGGCCTCGACGCGGTCGGAGTATTCCCCGTAGATTTCGCGTCCCAGCGCGGAAAATTTCTGATAGGAAGCAAAGTCCGGCTTGACGGTGACGAGCAGCGGGCACTTCTGCTTGGCCTGCCAGATCGCCTCGCCGGTCTTGACGCCGAATTTCTTGGCAAGCTCGTTTTTCGCGAGAATAATGCCGTGGCGCGCTTCGGGATTTCCCGCGACGGCGACCGGATGCGGCCGCAGGGCGGGGTCGAGAAAGCAGGCTACGGAGGCATAAAAGCTGTTGAAATCGGCGTGCAGAATCCGGCGGCTCATCGGGCAATCCTTTCTGCGGTACCTCTTTGGGCACGCAGGATAGAATGATTCGTTTGTTCGGCGGCGCCCCGACGGGCGCGCAGGACACAGACGAAATACAAACAAGTGTTCGTATTTATAGTATACCGCATTTTCGGGCACTGTCAAGCGCCGGTTTTCGCCGCAGGAAGGGACGGATTCTGCGCTTCGGGGTCTCGCGGAACGGCCTTCGTGTGCTATACTGTGTTCGAAAGAAAGCGGTTCGGCGGAGTATATGGAGCAGGAACAATCCCCCTTGGGCAGGCGACAGCCAAACAGACGAATTTGGTTTTGCGGGCATTCGGCGCGCTATGATTCCGGCTGGGAATTGTTTGGCGCGCATGCGGCAAAGCGATTGCGTGCGTTCTACCGGCACTCCGGCCTGGCGCTGCTCGTTCTCGTGACCGCTTCAATTTTTGCCGCGGCGGCCTGGATGGAACCCGGCCTGTTCGGCAGCTTTGCCGGAGGGCGTCGCGCGGAGGCGATCTTCCTGTTTTGCGGCGTTCCGGCCATCCTGCTTGCAGGCGTCTACTTCGCGTTTGTGCGTCCGCGCGCGGTGCTGGAGGCATACGCCGGCTATTCGCAGGACGACGCAGGCCGCCCGCGGGAGAACCCTGCGCCAAGCGAAACGAACGAACAGGCCGCTGTCCGCTGGACGGGCGTCTATTGGTGGACGGTGCTGCTGCGCCTGATTGCGCTCGCCGTGTTCGGCGCGGCGGGCGTTGCGCTTTCCCGTTGGATTGGAACGCGCGGGTCGGCGGAGAGCTGGGTATTTGCCATCGTCTGGACGCTCTGCTCCGTGCTCTACTGGCAGAGCCGAACGCCGCTCCTGCTGGCACTGGCGGCGGCGGCGCGAGAGCCGGTCTCCGGCCGGACGGCGCTGCGTCGCGGGCTCGCACTCTATCGGCGTGCGCCCTATGGCGCGATCAACGCGGGGTTTCGAACGCTGCTCGTGACGACCCTGCCGCTGGCGGGAATTCTGGCGCTGTCCATGTGGATTGCCAAGGGAAATCTGCTCGTGCAATATTCCATTGCGGCGTTCCTGCTGGCGCTGCTCGACCCGCCGATCCGGCTGCTCTACGCCGCGTTTGACACCGCGACCTATATGGAGGCCGCGCGAACGCACCTCTTGGTGCGGCGGCGCGCCTGCCGCGCAAAGCGCCTACGAACACAGCACGATGACCGGAAAGGACTGAACATATGAAGACAAGGGAACAAATCGAAACCTCGCTACAATGGAACCTCGCGGATATCTACGCGGACGAATCCCTCTGGGAAGCGGACTATCAGAGCGCCGAAGCGCTCGTCGCCGCGTTTTCGGCGCATGCCGGCCGGTTGCACGAGAGCGCGGACGCGCTCTCTGCCGCGCTGACGGACGAGAGCCGACATGGACGGCTGATTGAAACGATCTATTCCTATGCGCATCTGCATAAGGACGAGGACAACGGCAACGTTCGCTATCAGGGCATGACTGACCGCGCGATTCAGCTGTATGTTTCCGCGCAGGCGGCCTCGTCGTTCGTCGACCCGGAGATTCTGGAGATTCCGGAGGAAACGCTGCTCGGCTGGGCGGCGGAGGAACGGTTTGCGCCCTTCCGCTTCCGCATTGCGGACGTAGACCGCCACCGCGCGCATACGCTCTCCGCCGAGGAGGAGCGCCTGCTGGCCATGGCGGAGGAGCCGCTCTCCGGCGCGGACAATATCTTTACGATGCTGTCGGACGTGGATCTCGACTACGGAACGGTAGTGAACGAGTCCGGCGAAGCGGTCAAGCTGACCCACGGCAGCTACAACATGTTTCTCGTCAGCCCCGACCGCCGCGTCCGCAAAGAGGCCTACGAGGGGCTCTACCGCGCCTACCGGAGCATGAAGAACACGATCACCGCAACCTACACAACCTCCGTCAAAGGGGACGTGTTCCGCGCGCGGACGCACCGGTTTGACCGCGCAATGGAAGCCGCGCTGTTTGGAAAAGGCGTGCCGGTGTCGGTGTACGACCAGCTCATTGAAGCGGTGCACGAAAAACTGCCCGTGCTGCGCCGGTACCTCGACATCCGCAAGCGCGTGCTCGGCGTGGACACGCTGGAGATGTACGATCTGTATGTGCCGATTCTCGCGGACTGCGACATCGACATGCCCTACGAAGAGGCAAAGGCGCTCGTGAAAGCGGCGCTCGCGCCCCTCGGCGAGGAGTACCAGCAGCTGCTGGAGGACTCCTACACGAAGGGCTGGATCGACGTGTACGAAACGCCGGGCAAGACCAGCGGCGCGTTCTGCGCGGGCGTGTACGGAACGCACCCCTACGTGCTGCTGAACTATCAGGGTAAGATGGACGACGCGTTCACCCTCGGCCACGAGCTTGGCCACGCGATGCACTCGCACTATTCCAACACCGCGCAGCCGTTTGAAACCGCGCAGTATCGAATTCTCGTTGCGGAGGTCGCGTCAACGGTCAACGAAACGCTGATGACCTACCACCTGCTGGCGAACGAAACGGACCCCAGAAAGCGCGCGTATTACATCACGCAGTTTTTGGAGGCGTTCCGCACGACCTGCTTCCGGCAGACGATGTTTGCGGAGTTCGAAAAACGGTCGCACGCCATGGCGGAGAGCGGCGAGCCGCTCACGGTCGAGAGCCTGTCGGACGTGTATCGTGCGCTCAACGAGCTGTATTACGACGGCGCGCATGTGGACGACAACATTGCGCTCGAATGGATGCGCATTCCGCATTTCTACAACGCGTTCTATGTTTACCAATACGCAACGGGGCTCTGCTCCGCGGTAAAGCTCGCGGACGATATTCTGCACCACGGCGCGGTGGAGCGCTACAAAACCTTTCTCCAGAGCGGCGGAAGCGACTACCCGATCGAAGAACTCAAGGCGGCGGGCGTGGATCTGACTAAGAAGGAAAGCATCCTCGCGTCGCTGGATGTGTTTGAGCAGTATGTCAATGAGCTGGACGAACTATTAAAATAATAAAATATAAAGGAGTATCTTTTATGGAAACGAAAGAATACAGCGCATCGGAAGCAAGAGCCTATATCCTCGGCTGCTTTGCGGAGCAGGGGGACTTTTCTGAAATCGTGGACGAGCAGAAGCTTGGCGAAATGGTGGACGCGGTCATGGCGCTCGACGCGGCGTTCATGAAGGAGACGGGCGCGGACGAGGGCGCGGTCTACGACGACGACGCGGCCTATGACTACATGCACGAAAA
>CAZDXW010000108.1:0-6489 GCA_964509485.1 uncultured Christensenella sp. | reverse complement strand
CCGACGCCTTCGTCAAACGGAATCGCGTCCCGAATGCCGAGCAGCGAGCAGAGCGTCTCGTTCACTCCGCCCGTCGCCGCGTCCAGATTGGTATGCGCGGCAAACAGCCCGATTCCGTTTCGAATCAACAGGCAGGCCGCCGCAGTCTCCGGGTCCGAATACGCCATGTGCGAAACGGGATGAAAGAACAGCGGGTGGTGCGTCAGCACGAGATCCGCGCCCCATTCGGCCGCTTCCTTGGCAACCGCGGTCGAGCAGTCCAGCGCGACGAGCACGCGGGCGATCTCGTCGTGATCCGGCTCAACGAGCAGACCGGGGTTGTCGAACTCCAGCGCGAGCGCGCGCGGGGCAATGCGCTCCATCGCTTCTAAAAAACGGTTCAGTTTCACGGCTGCTCCTCCCAATTCGATAATATCTGCTGCAACTGCAAGAGTTGCCGATCCAACGCGATTGAGCGCTGCGTGCGGCACTTTTTCTGCACGCTCGCGAGCATGCGCTCCGTAAGAGGCTTCATCTGCGGTTCGCGGCGCGCAAACGCCGTATACCCAAGCAGAAAGCAATCCTCCGGCCAACCCTGCGGCAGCGGCTGTCGCTCTTTGAGCGGCTGCCCGATGGAAAACACCTGATAATACCGCCCCGCCTCAAACACCACACGGTCGTCTAAAACCGGATAGTTCCGCTCGTAGAGCCAGCGGCGGATGTCCTCCGCCGCGCGCATCGGTTGCAGCACGCAAAGCCTCGCGCCCTTGAGCGGTGGAACAACGTCCAGGATCCGCGCCATCAGCGTTCCGCCCATGCCGAGGATGGCAAGTGCCTCCGCCTCGCCCGTTTCGAGCGGGGCGAGCCCGTCGCCCAGACGCGTTTCCACGCGGTCTTTTGCGCCGATTTGGCAGGCAAGCCGAGCCGCCTTTTCCAGCGAAGGCGCGCTGACGTCAATGGCGATGCACCGCTGAACAAGATCGCGCTGCACGAGCGCGCAGCTCAGCCGCCCGTGGTCGCAGCCAACGTCCGCAACGACGCGCGCGCCGGAGAGCAGCTCCATGGCGCAGGCAAGCCGCTCGCGCGGCTGAATCGCTTGTTTGTCCCTCAACATATAGGTTTATTATATGGGAGAAACCGCCAAATTGCAAACTTGCTACAGCCGCATTTTGTGTCAATTCTGCAAACGAATTCAGGTTTCGCCAACCAAAAAACGCCGGAGTTCCGGCGTTCTTGCGTGCAAGCATCCTGCTAGATCGAGATTGCCTTCTTTGGCTCAACGAGGTCAATCGGGCCGCCGCCGAGGCAGACGTCGCCTTGGTAAAACACGACCCACTGTCCGGGTGTGACCGCACGCTGCGGTGCGTCAAACGCGACATGCACCCCCGCGCCGTCCGCGGAAACATGCACCGGCTGATCCGGTTGGCGATAGCGAAACTTCGCCGTGCAGGCAAACTCGCTTGCGGGCGCTTCTCCTGCGATCCAGTTGATCCGCTCCGCGTCCAGCGAGAGCGAAAACAACTCGTCGTGTTCGCCCTGCTGAACAATCAGCAGGTTACGCTTAAGGTCCTTGCCGATGACGAACCAGCTTTCGCCGCTGCCTTCGTTGCGCCCGCCGATGCCGAGGCCCTTTCGCTGGCCGAGCGTGTAATACATCAGTCCGTCGTGCCGCGCGATGACGCGACCAGTTTCGTCGACCATGTCCCCCGGCTGCGCGGGCAGATACTGCATCAAAAACTGCTTGAAATTTCGCTCGCCAATAAAGCAGATTCCGGTGGAGTCCTTCTTGGCGGCGTTGCTTAAGCCCGCCTCCCGCGCAATGCGGCGCACCTCGCTCTTTTGCAATTCGCCAATCGGGAAGCGTGCGTTTTTCAACTGCGCCTGCGTCAGCCCCGCGAGGAAATACGTCTGATCCTTGCCCGCGTCGAGCGCACGCAGCAACTTGACTCCGTCGCGCTTGTCCAGCCGCGCGTAGTGGCCGGTTGCAAGCGAGCCCGCCCCCGTGGACACCGCGAAGTCCAGAAACGCCTTGAACTTGATTTCGCAGTTGCAGAGCACGTCCGGATTCGGCGTCCGCCCGCAGGAATATTCTTCCAGAAAATAGGAAAATACGCGGTCGCGATACTCCCGCGCAAAGTTGACCGTATAGTAGGGAATTCCGATCACGCCGCAAACGCTCTTGACGTCCTCATAATCGCTCGCCGCGGTGCAGACGCCGGTTTCTTCGTCCTCTTCTTCCCAGTTTTTCATGAACACGCCGACGACGTCCTCGCCATGCTGGTTGAGCAGGTAGGCCGCCACGGCGCTGTCCACGCCACCGGACATGCCAACAATCACATGCCCGGTATGCAGTTCACTCATCCGCTGGTTTGCCTCATTTCCAACGACGGAGCGGTTCGCCTCGTTTTGTTTACTCGGCGATTACCGTCGTAAGCATATATCCTTCATCTTCCAGCACTTCGCCCGCTTGCTTGAGTACGGTGGCCGGCGTCATGTCGGACTTGATCTTCGCGTCGTTCATCTCAACGGAAACAACTTCAAAGCCGGATTCCTTGAGGATATTCGTCACTTTGCTTACGCAGTGCTGGCAACCCATGCCATCAATCTTCAGCCGATACGTATTCATGGATGATACCTCCTGTCTGTTTGAGTTCATTCTAGCAGGGCAAGTGTTCCTGTTCGATGACTTTGTCACATAGGTTCGACTCTTGATGGTTGATGTTCCGTTTTTACTGACATTCTTGCTTTTTTAGTGTATTCGACCAAACCGCCGGAATTCCTTTTCACTTTGTCGAAAATCACGCTGCAATGCCGCGCGCAAGCCCCCGCGCGCCTTGACAAACGCGCCGTTTTCCTGCGATAATATGCGTTGATTGACGACGAAGGAGCTAACACATTTTTTATGGCAGTGGAAAAGACAAACCCTTCTGATAGACCCGCTTGGTATACGATGGATCAGATCGTCTCGCTCTGCAAAGGGCGCGGCTTTGTTTACCCCGGCAGCGAGATCTACGGCGGCCTCGCCAACAGCTGGGACTACGGCCCGCTTGGCGTGGAGTTTAAGAATAACATCAAGCGCGCCTGGTGGCGCAAATTCGTGCAGGAATCGCCCTACAACGTCGGCATGGACGCGGCGATTCTCATGAACCCCGAAACCTGGGTGGCCAGCGGTCACGTGGGCGGCTTTAGTGACCCCTTGATGGACTGCAAGAGCTGCCGCGCCCGTTTTCGCGCGGACAAGCTGATTGAAGACTATGTGCAGGAGCACAACCTGACGGACGTTCGCCCGGACGGCTGGTCGAACGCGCAGATGGAAGCGTTTATTCAGGAGAAGGGCATCGTCTGCCCCGAATGCGGCAAAACCGATTTTACGGGCATCCGCAAGTTTAACCTGATGTTCAAAACGTTCCAGGGCGTTACCGAGGACTCCGCTTCGGAGCTCTACCTCCGCCCCGAGACCGCGCAGGGCATCTTTGTCAACTTTAAAAACGTGCTCCGCACGACGCGCAAGAAGCTTCCGTTCGGCATTGCGCAGGTTGGCAAATCCTTCCGCAACGAGATTACACCGGGCAACTTCATCTTCCGCATTCGTGAGTTTGAACAGATGGAGCTGGAGTTCTTCTGCACGCCGGGCACCGATCTGGAATGGTACGCCTACTGGAAAAACTACTGCCACAACTTCCTGCTGGCGCTTGGCATGAAAGACGCGGGCATTCGCCTGCGCGAGCACGAGAAGGAAGAACTATCGCACTACAGCAAGGGCACGACGGACATCGAGTTCCTCTTCCCATTCGGCTGGGGCGAGCTCTGGGGCATTGCGGATCGCACGGATTTTGACCTCAAGAGCCACGCCGACCATAGCGGCGAAAACTTTGAATACCTCGATCCTTATACGAACGAAAAGTTCATTCCCTACTGCGTGGAACCATCGCTCGGCGCGGATCGCGTTGCGCTCGCCTTCCTCTGCAACGCCTACGAAGAGCAGGAGCTTGAGGGCGGCGATGTGCGCACCGTGCTGCACTTGCACCCCGCGCTCGCGCCGTTTAAGTGCGCCGTGCTGCCGCTGAGCAAGAAACTCAGCGAAAAGGCACAGGAAGTCTACACGATGCTGAGCAAGAAGTTCATGGTGGACTTCGACGAAACGGGCTCCATCGGCAAGCGCTACCGCCGCGAGGATGAAATCGGCACGCCGTACTGCGTAACCGTCGACTTCGACTCCGAGACGGACGGCTGCGTCACCGTGCGCGACCGGGACACGATGGAGCAGGTTCGACTGCCCATCAGCGAACTTTCCGCCTACATCGAAGCGCGGCTGGACTTCTAAACACCGAACCACTCGCCCCCGCGTACCAAGCGCGGGGGCAGTTCTTATCTGCAATTTCGCTCAAAATAGTTTTCTATCAAACGATCAAAACGATTGGACGTGCGCATGGCTGAAATTTCCGGCGTGGTGAACTCCATTATCTATCGCAACACCGAAAACGGCTGGACGGTGCTGGAACTCGCGCTCGACGAGAGCGAAAAGCTGACCGTCGTCGGCGCGCTGCCGCTCGCTTCGGTTGGCGAACGCGTCGAACTGGTCGGCGAGTACGCCTCGCACCCGAAATACGGCAGCCAGTTCAAGGCGGTGAGCTACCATACGCTCGCCCCGGCTACGCTCTCCGCCATCGAAACCTATCTCGGCAGCGGGCTGATCAAGGGCGTCGGCCCGGCGACCGCGCGCGCCATCGTCGCCGCGTTTGGCATGGATACGCTGAAGATTCTGGACGAAGACCCGCTTCGCCTTTCCGAAATCCCCGGCATTGGCGCAAAGCGGCGGGACATGATTCTCGCGAGCTACACGGAAAATCGCATGATGCGGGACATCCTGCTTGCGCTGGAGCCATATGGCGTGACCGTGAATCAGGCGTACAAACTCTTCAAAATCTACGGCGAGCTCTGCCTTGCGCGCGTGGAGGAAAACCCGTACCAGATCATTCAGGACGTAGACGGCATCGGCTTTGTCACCGCGGACAAGATTGCGCAGAACGTTTCCGGCTTCTCGTTCGACTCCGAGTCACGCCTCCGCGCGGGGCTTCTCTACGCGCTCTCGCTCGCCGCAAACGAGTACGGCCACACCTATCTACCGAAGGATTCGCTGCTGAACTACGCCGCCAAGCTCCTCGGCGTGGAAACCGAGCGGCTCAGCGACTCGCTGGATCAATTGGTCGCGCAGAACGACGCGGTGCAGCAGTTTGTTGGCGAAACGGAAGCCGTGTTCCTGCCGTTTTACGAGCGAATGGAGTTCAACATTGCCGAAAAACTGCTCCGGCTCTCGCAAAAGCCAATCGACAATCCGTTTTTCGACTTTGCGGCGGTCCAGGCCGCACAAAAGCTGGAACTCTCCAATCAGCAGCGAAACGCGGTTCTCGCGGCGCTCAACGAAGGCGCGCTCGTGATCACCGGCGGCCCCGGCACCGGCAAAACGACGATCATCCGTTTCATTACCGCGATTGTCGAGGAAATGGGACTCGACGTTGCGCTCACCGCGCCGACCGGACGCGCCGCAAAGCGCATGAGCGACGCCACGGGGCACGACGCGCGAACGATTCATCGCCTGCTCGAGTATGTACCCGGCGAGGGTTTTCTGCGCAATGCGGACGACCCGCTCTACAACGACATGGTGATTGTCGACGAAATGTCGATGGTGGACGTTTCGCTCATGAACGCACTGCTAAAGGCGATTCCCATCGGAACGCGATTGATCCTCGTTGGCGATGCGGATCAGCTTCCCTCCGTCGGCGCGGGCGACGTGCTGCGGGACATCATCCGCAGCGAAACGATTCGCGTCGTGCGGCTGGACGAAATCTTCCGTCAGGCGCAGTCGAGCATGATCGTGACCAACGCGCACCGGATCAACGACGGCGCGCAGCCGATACTGGATTTGCCCGAATCCGACTTTCTGTTTGAGGATCTCGCCTCGCAGGATCGCATTCTGGATCGCATTGTCGACGTCTGTACGCATCCAACCGGCGTGCTCGCCACGAGCGAACCGCTGCTGGATGTGCAGGTGCTCGCGCCCATGAAGAAGGGTGTGCTGGGCGTTTGGAACATCAACACGAAATTACAGGCCGCGCTCAATCCGCCGGAACCCGGCAAGCAGGAGCACATCAGCGGCGATTCGCTGTTTCGCGAGGGCGACCGCGTGATGCAGATGAAGAACAACTACAAGGTTGAGTGGAAGCGTCGCCTGCCCAACGGAACGAGCGAGGACGGCATGGGCGCGTTTAACGGCGACCTCGGCACGATCTTTCGGATTCACGAGCTGGATCGCTGCCTGAGCGTCATCTTTGACGACGACCGGCTCGCGACCTTCGACTTTACGCAGCTGGATGAGATTGAACTCGCGTACTGCATTTCAATTCACAAGAGCCAGGGCAGCGAGTTTCCCGTGGTCATTCTGCCAATGTTTGGCAGCGCCTCGCCCATGATGACGCGAAACCTGCTCTACACGGCGGTGACGCGCGCGAA
>CAZDXW010000107.1:0-6506 GCA_964509485.1 uncultured Christensenella sp. | reverse complement strand
CTTTCGGCCAGCAGCCGTTTCCGCCGGTATGGTCGAAGTGCCCGTGCGTGTTGATCACCAGGACCGGCAGGTTCGTCTTTTCCTCCACCACCGCGCGGATGTTTCCCTCGCCATATCCGGAATCGATCAGCACCGCCTGACGCTCCCCAACGAACAGATATTGAAAATTCTGCCATCCGTTCGAGAGAACCCAAAGGTTCGGGCGAATCAGCCAGCTGCCGTAGAGCAGCCCGTGTATGGTTGTGTTTTCTTCGCGCATGCAGGTTTATGCTCCGGTGTAACAGAATCGAAAGAGTATCGCTTTTCTATTTGTGCTGGATGCTGTGCTAGATGCTGGATTCGAATGCTTGAGTATGATTCGAAAGACTATGTTGAATCGTTTTTAGATGAATTAGTATGTTACGTAATTTCGTTTTCTAACTGACAACCCATTTATACCAAACATCAAACGGCTTGTCAAGCATCTATTTTTTCTCCGAAATCCAAACGGTCGCAAACAGCAAAACACCCGCGAACCCATTCCGGTCGCGGGTGCACAAATGTGTATTGTTCTTGTCTTATCGGTCGGCAGTTTCGGAAGAACTCTATTTTTTCGTCTGCTTGTCGGCGCAGTAGTCCCGAATCACGCGCTGTAGTTTTTTGCGCGCGGCTCGGTTCGTGCAAAGCCAGAGGCGCGAAATCGCGTCGCAGATTTCCACCGAAGGATTGTTCTTCTGTAGCTTTCGGAGTTCTTTTTCACGCATGCGTATGATCGGCAGCGCAATGTCGCGCTCCTCGCCGTCGCGCATGTAGTTATCCGCCGCGATCAGCGCGTCCACATTCGCCGCCGGAATGGGCAGCGCATACAGATAGCTCGCCTCGCAGTTGCTCGCGCTGGAGTAGGTGACGATTCCCACAGGAATCAACGGCAGGTGCGCGTACCTCGCCGCCTCGCGGCTGTCGGAAGCGCCCTCGGAATTGTCCCAAATCTCCAGCTTGTGTCCGGTACCCCGCCGGAGCAGCTCCTCCTCCAGCTCGCGCTCAGCCGCAACATCAAAGATATCCATGGTAACGAGCGTACCAATGCGGTTTTGCGCCCCCTCGTCCGCCGAGCAATGCCCGCCAAAGAGGTTCAGACTCGCGGAGGCGCCCGCCGCCTTCTTCTTCGCCCATTGTTTTGCGGTGCGGTCGTGGACAATCCAGCGCCCCTGCTCCGGCCCGCCCGCCACAAACGGAACGATGATCACCGTCAGGTGACGCAGTCCCTTCTGCTCGGCCACGTCTCGCTTCTCCAACCCGCAGATTTCGTAGCCGTGCTTGGTTTTCTGCACGATGTACAGTTTCTCGGCGGGTGCGGTTTTCGGCGGAGGCGGCGCAAGCGGTTTTTCCGGTTCCTTGGGCTCCAGCTGTTTGCCGCAGACGAGGCAAATGTTCTGCTCGTCCGCATACCGCTCGCAGATGTGATTCCCGCGAATGGAGTCGTTCAGCTCCTCCAGCGTATGGATTACGCCGGTATAGCGGCTGTTGTCGAAGTCGGGGTCCAGCTCGCTGTAGAGCACCCTGCCGGTGTCGTCGTAGTAAATCTCCTGTTCGCCGCAACGCACGCACCAAACCTCGACGCGCCCGGTTCCGCTGCCGTTGGAGTTGCTCGCAAACAAATGCTGGCATCCGCCGCTGTACCCAAAGTTGTCGCTTGAATTCGAATTGTGTTCCATCGATCATTCCTCCCTTTCTGTTGCGCCTTCGTCTGACGGCAACGCGGTGCATGGTTTTTTAATGGAAGAAACCAGAAAAGAAAACGTTGACTGGAATGGATGTCGTTGTTATAATGATCATACAGAGTGAACATTTCTTAATTCGAATGGTAGCACAGGGCGAACATCCTGTCAATAGGTAGAATGGTATTTTACGCACGAAATATTTAATACACGCAGAATAAAGCACGAATATCAAACACGGGGTAAGGAATTTATGCAAATCGACGACTTTGATAACTCTCACATTCTGGATAGTGGCTTTCGTGCCGTCGAGCCGGAAGATACAAATCCGGCGCCCGGCGCGCAGATCTGTATTTATTGCGGCGAGCGGGTGCCCACCGACCAGCAGAAGAAACACGCGAGCCGCCACGGCAGGCAGGAGAAATTCGACCTGCTGCTGAACGCGGACAGTGTGTTTGCCTTCACCGCCAAGGAGAAGAGCTATCTCTACCATGTCTTCGCCGGGCTGAAAGACAAGGAGATTGCCCAGAAGATGGGCATTCCGGAGGTCTCGGCGCGGCGCATGCGAAACCAGTTTAACAACCGCATGCGTCAGGCGCGCGGGCTGCTGCTGCTGGACGAATTGCTTGGAGACAGCCTCAAGCGTCGTAAGAAGAAGAAGCCGGAGCCGGAGCGAACGCGTATTCCTTCGTTGGACGAGTCATTCAAAGTGCTGACTTTTTACCCAACCAAGCGTGCGCTCCACGAGGCGGGGCTGCTGCACCCAACGTCGATTCTGGTCGTCTACAAGCGCGATCCGAAGACGGGCGAGCCCGCCTTCCTCGTGGTTGATAAAGCGGACAAACTCGGCGCAGGAGACGACACCTCCCCCGTTGCCTCCGCGCTGGACGTTCTCGGCGGCCATGTCCGCGAGGAGGATTTCCCACTCATTGGCGACGGTTCGGGCGCGGAAGGTACCTACACGGGAAAGCCGATTCCGGTTGACCCCGTGCTCTGGAACTGCGCGCGGCGGGAGCTGGCACGCGAGCTGGTCAGTCCGAGCCAGCCGGAGGAAAATCTCTCGCTCTGGTTCACCGACCGTTACCGCGATGAGCCCGGAGCAGGAAAAAACAACGAAATTTCCTGGGTGTTTTTCTGCCGCTACACCAACGGAACCCAGCATCTACTCAATGTGCCGGGCGAAGTGCGCATCAAAGACGACTGGATCGATTCCATCGGCGAGTCGGTCTCGCGGACGTATGTCGGGCGATTTTGGCGGCTTGGCGAGCTGATTCGTCAGGTCGATGCGCATCCGGAGCAGGCCAACGACGGGCTGAGACGCGTGCTCAAGCGCTTGTCAAAGGAGCCGGAACTACTCGGCAAGCTCGAATAGAGCGTCTTCACGCTCGAAAGGGGATTTTTATGAAACGGAAAATTACCCAACCGCAAGATGATTCCGCCAACCGGCTGGAACAAATTCAGGTTTGGTACGCCGGGGCAATTTCGGAAAGCGGGCGCTTCTCCCTCATGCTTCGCCAGCGCGTCGCCAACGACGCAGCGGTATTGGGTCGGCTCGGCGTGCCCTGCGCGGGTCGGGTCGCGTCCGCCGAGTCGTTTGAGCAGGCGCTGACGCGGCTTCTCGCGGAGCAGTTGGAACAAACGCAACCGGAAGAGTGCTTGCTCTGCTTTGACCTGCCGGCGGAGCCAAATCGGGAGCTCTGCCGCGTGTACCTGTTGCTCGGCATGGCGCAGTGCTCGCCGTATCTAAAGCACGCGCCGTCCGACCGGTTCGATTGGATTGACGCGCAAACCCTGCTCGACGCATTGCAGGCGGGCGACCAAACGTACGCCGTGGACGCTGCCGTCGTCGAGCAGATCATTCACCACTACACCGGAATTCGAAACTACACGATCCACATCACCGATCCCTGGTCCGCCCCGGACGCGGGCAGCTATGCAGGCTCGGACGAGTGGAGCTACGATGCGACATATGAGTATTTCGGCACGCTCGAAGGCGCCATGGAACGGGGGAAGAGCTACGTTCACGACTTTCGGGATGACGTCAGCCCCTATCTCGCGAGCGTCGTCTATTGGCTGACGTAAACGCAGCGCCGCATCCGCCGATAGAGAACGTCACGTATACGTTTGTAACGATACTTACACAGCGAACCAGTCAAAGAAAGACAACGTCTGGCGACCTCTTGCCGGGTGTTGTCTTCTTTTTACTTGTTCTCTATAGAACTTCTATTTTTAGTAAAACAGCGTAATCTTATTATAATAGAACTTTTTGAAAGATTTCGGTGCGCAAATTGCGTAAAATATCGAAAATGTATGCATACGTGTGTTGACATTATAAACAGGCGAATGTTACTATTTCGATAGTTCGGCAGATGATCCGGGGGGAGAATCGCATGGCTGTGAAAAAGAAATCCGCCTCAACCGAGGAACTGTTTCAACTGTTGCAAAACACACAGCAGTTGGAGGAATTTTTAACCGCGCACGAGGAGGATCTGCCGTCCATCAGCACCCCCGCCTATCTACAACAGATGCTGACCCAACACAACATTTCAAAGCAAAGCGCGTTGGAAGCCGCCAACCTGAACTATTCCCTCGGCTATCAGATACTCAACGGTTATCGAAACCCCAGCCGAAACGCGCTGATTCGCCTCGCGCTCGGCATTGGCTTAACGATCAGCGAGACGCAGCGGCTGCTGAAAGTTGCGCAGCGCGGCGAGCTTTATCCGAGAAACCGCCGGGACGCCGCGCTCATCTACTGCATACAACATCAAACCAGTGTCATCGACGCCGAGATCCTGCTGGAGCAAATCGGCGAGAAACTTTTGGGCTAAGGGGCTAGCTATGGAGGATCTGCTTTCGTCGTTTCTCGCGGATTATCAGGTCGTTTTGGACTCTTCCGTCTCGTTGCCGCCCAGTCTTGCAGAGCGGTATACGCTTGTGGACTGCCTGCGCGGTTCGGATGCGTCCTCCACCTTTCTGGTAAAAAACAAGGCGGACGGCTCGCTCAGCATTCTAAAGGTCGCCGCAAAGCGCGCAGGCCGAAACCTGCTTGGGGAATATCAAATCCTCGACGCGCTGGATTCGCCGATGTTTCCAAAGGCGCTTTTATATCAGGCGGACGATCAAACCGAGTACTTTTTGCGCGGCTATATCCCCGGCACGCCTATATCGGACTACATCGAGCAGTACGGGCCGCTGAGCGAGCGGGAGACGATTCGCATCGGGATCGGCTTTTGCGACACGTTGAGTATGCTGCATCGGCAGAATCCGCCGGTGATCCACCGCGACATTAAGCCGCAGAACCTGATCTATACGCGGGAGCGCGGGCTCGCGCTCATCGATTTTGACGCCGCGCGGCATTACCAGCCCAAGCGGAGAAGCGATACCGTCTGTCTCGGCACGCAGACGACCGCCGCGCCGGAACAGTTTGGCTACAAGCAGACCGATCAGCGCTCAGACATCTACTCCACCGGTGTTCTGTTGCTCTATTTCTGCACGGGTTCCTACGATCTGGACGGTTTAGCGTCGCTGCAGAACCGCAAGCTCGCGCGCGTCATCGAAACTTGCACGCAGTTTGATCCTGAGCGCCGGTATGCAAACATTCGGCAATTGCAGTCGGATTTGCGGTTCGCCGCCAAGGCGCAATCGTTGCCCAAGCGGTTGTTCTTGCGCGGAACGGGTATTGGCCTCGCGGCGGGATTTGGGCTCGCGGTGTTGCTCGGCGCGGTTGGCGTGCTTCCGCAGCAATGGAGTCCGAAGCAGGCGGTTGCAGCGAGCGTTCCTCTCGCAAAGCCGAGCCCGGTCGCAAACAGCTCCGTTATCACGTTTGAATCGCCGGAGATTGAACGCGCCGTTCGACTTCAGCTTGGCATGGATGCGACAACGCCGCTGACGCAGGCCGATCTGGATCGGGTCACGAAGCTCTACTTCTTTGGCACGGAGACCTATTCGAATTGGAGCGACATTACGTATCGCTCGCTCTATCGAACTTCCGACCCCAGCGGTACGATTCGTACGCTCGCGGATATTCCAAAGTTTCGAAATCTGACCGATCTTGCCGTGTGTAATCAGGGAATTACGGATATATCCCCTCTGGCCGGGTTGCAGTTGATTCATCTCGCGCTCGGTGGAAACCAGATTTCCGACCTGTCGCCGCTAAAGGAGCTGCCGTATCTCAACGAACTATACACAGGTTATAATCCCATCGTTGCCATCGACGCCCTTGGCGAGTGCCCGTATCTTCGAGTACTCGACGTAAGCGGCACCAGCGTGATTGATCTTTCGCCGCTTGCAAACCTTAGTCTTCAGTCGCTGTATCTAAAGAATATTCCGGGTGACGAGTACTCGTTCCTGACCAATATGCCTTCGTTGGAACGCTTTACGGCATCCAACGTAAACGAGCGCAGGATTGAGACGATCTCGCAACTGAGTTCGTTGACCTATCTGGAGCTTGACGGAACGGCACCCGATTTCGCGCCGCTGCGGAAGCTGGATAAACTGACGGGGCTTATGCTGTTTGACCAGCAACTGACGAGTTTGAAAGGGATTGAGTCGCTCTCGCATCTGGATTATCTGCTGGTGTACTGTGCACCGAACATCGATTTAACGCCGGTAACGAAGTTGCCGAATCTCTTAAGGTTGGACATTGTTTCACAGACTATTTCGGATTACAGCATACTGTTTCAAATGGATCATCTCACGACGTTGTACTGCAAAGCTGAACAAAAGGAAGCCATAGAGGCAGTCGGAAAAGAAGTAAAGTTCGAAATCATTGTCCTGTAACAACAAACTAAATCTAAAAATAACCCCCGC
>CAZDXW010000106.1:3355-6631 GCA_964509485.1 uncultured Christensenella sp. | reverse complement strand
CTGTAACGAATACCTTTGGAAACGCAAAGCCGAATCAACGAATGGAGGCAAACCAAGATGAAACGCACGGGCGGACAGATCATCATGGACTATCTCGAGCGCGAGGGCGTGCCCTACGTGCTCGGCATTCCCGGCCACGGGATACTGGGGTTCTTCGACGCGCTGCGCGAAAGTGTATCTGCGGGAAAGACGAAATACATTCAGGTCAAGCACGAGCAGGCCGCCGTGCACATCGCGGACGGGTACTTTCGCATCAAGGGCGAGCCGCTCGCGGTGTTTACGTCCATCGGCCCCGGCGCGCTGAACACGGCAATCGGCCTCGGCACGGCGTATGTGGATTCCACGGCGGTGCTCCAGTTTTCGGGCGATACGCACGTGCAGATGAAGGGCGTCGGCGTACTACAGGAGATTGAGCGCTATCAGGATTCCAACTTTATCCGCGCGCTCGAGCCGCTGACAAAACGCGCCTGGCGCGCGGAGTCCGCGGGGCAGCTGCCGCGCATATTGCAGCGCAGCTTTAATCAGATGCTCACCGGGCGGAAGGGCCCCGTCGTCGTTGCGCTGCCGATGAATGTTCAAACCGAATCGGTCGAGGTGGAACCGCCGGAACCGCAACGGCACCGCGCCATGTTGCCCTCCGTTGGGGACGCGCGCGCAATCGACGCGGCGGCCAAGCTGTTGCGAGCGGCAAAGCGCCCCGTGATGTTGCTCGGCGGCGCTGCGCTTCGCTCCGGCGAGATGGAGCTGCTGGTCAAACTGGCGGAAACGCTCGGCGCGGCGGTGGTCACCACCATGGCGGGCAAGAGCGCGTTTCCGGAGGATCACCCGCTCTACGGATTCCACACGGGGTCGAAGGGCACGCCGCTGGGGCTGCACCTGACGAGCACGGCGGACGTGATTCTCGCGCTCGGCGCGCGCTTTGCGGACGAAACCACCTGCTCCTACAAGGACGGGGTTGCGTTCTCCATTCCGAAGACGAAGCTCATTCACGTGGACATCGACGCGGGCGAAATCGGCAAGAACTACCCCTGCGAGGTCGGCATTCTCGGCGATCTTAGTCAGGTTTCGCGGCAGCTCATCGACGCCTACGGCGAGCCGCGCGACTGGCGCCGCAGCGAGTACGCGCGGGAGATTGCCGAACAACGCGCCGAATGGCGCGCGCACATCGAAAAAGGGCGCGAACGAACCTTCGACAAGATTACGATTTCGCAATTGATCGGCGAGCTGGAAGCCTGCCTACCGGAAGGGACGATCATTTCGACCTCCTCCGGCAACACGCAGGCGCAGCTCTTTCAGGAGTACGCGTTTACCAAAGGGCAAACACACCTGACCACGGGCGGGTTTTCCACGATGGGCTGGGCGTTTCCCGCCGCGCTGGGGGCAAAGCTTGCCGCGCCCGGACGCCCGGTCGTCTGTCTGCTTGGCGACGGCGATTTTCTGATGACCATGCAGGAGCTCTCCACCATGGCGCAGTACGACATCCCCGTCGTGGTCGTGCTCGCGAACAACCGCTGCTGGATGGCGATTGAGGATTTGCAGCGCGGCATGTTGGGCAGTAATCATGCGTTTGGCAACCGCTTCGAGCAAGGCGAAGAGCCGTATTCGCCGGATTTTGCGGAGATTGCGAAGAACTTTGGCATCGCGAGCGAAAAAATCTCCGCGCGCGGTAGCGTTGCCGCGGCGGTGACCAAGGCGCTTGCCTCGAAGAAACCGGCGCTGATCGAGGTAGACGTATACGACCAATACCCCGAATCCGGCGGTGCGGCATACGGCTGGTGGGACGTGCCGATTCCAACCTATCTGGAGGAACGGCGCGAGAAATACGACCGCGAGCGCACGGGCGAACGGGTCTGACACGAAGAAGCGAAACGGGGGAAGAAAGAAATGCGTCTTGTGGTCATCAACGAGGTCAGCGCGCGGCTAAAAAACGCGGATATTCTCTCCGCGCTGTCCGAGCACGGTGAGATTACCGTCTATAACGCGGGCATGTCGAATAGTGGCGACGAGCCGGAGCTGACCTATCTGCAAACGGGGCTGATGGCGGCGCTGCTGCTGAATCTGGGCGCGTGCGACTTCGTCGTCGGCGGCTGCGGCACGGGGCAGGGGTTTCTCAACAGCGTGTTGCAATATCCAAACGTCGTCTGCGGGCTGATCACGGAACCGCTGGACGCCTGGTTGTTTTCACAGATCAACGCGGGCAACTGCGTGTCGCTCGCGCTGAACAAGGGCTACGGTTGGGCGGGGGAACTGAACCTTAAGCTGCTCTTTCGCGAGCTGTTTCGCGATCCGCCCGGTGCGGGATATCCACCCGCACGGAGCGAGAGCCAGGCGCAGAGCAGGGCGAGGTTAAGCGAAATCTCGCGCACGGCGCATCGCGACATGGCGGAAATCCTCCGGCTGCTCGATCCGGCGGTCGTCCGTCCGCTCAAGCTATACCGAGTGTTTCTGGATTTGCTGCGCAATGCCGAAAACCGAGAGTTGGCGCAGGACGTTCTATCCTATCTCGAAACGTTATAAAGAGGGGGTGCGCGCGTGATACAGTCGCTGGACCGCGGTATCCAGATTCTGCTAATCCTCGCGGAGAGGAGCTGCGTGGGCGTTACCGAGCTCGCGGAGACGCTCGGCGTGGACAAGAGCACCGCGTCGCGCCTCGTCGAAACCCTACGCGGGCGGGACATGGTTCGCGTTGACCCCGAAACGAAGAAATTCCGGCTGGGGTTTCGCATTTTGCATCTGGGCGAAGCGCTCAAGGACAATCTGAACGTGATCTCGATCGCGCGGCCGCTGCTGCTTTCGCTCAGCGGGCAGATCAACGAGAGCGTGCACTTCTGCGCCTACAACAACAACAGCGTATACGTGATGGATCAGGTACGCTCCAGCAAGAACTATTCCCTCTCCGCAACGGTCGGCATGATCGAGCCGCTGCACTGCTCGTCCGTTGGCAAATGCATTCTCGCCTACCGTCGGCCGGAGACGATCCGCGCGCTGCTGGAAGACTACACCTTCACAAAATACACCGAGCAGACGATGACGACCAAGGAAGCGCTGCTGGAAAACCTGGAACGGATTCGCGCGCAGGGGTTTGCGCTGGATGACGAGGAGATGGCTCCCGGCGTTCGCTGCATCGCCGTTCCGGTGTACGACTATCGCAACAGCGTTCGCTACAGCATCGGTGTGTCCGGGCCAAAGAACGGTCTGAACACCGCGACGATTGAATTCTATGTGCGCCGCATGCAGGAGACCGCAAAGCGGCTCAGCGCGGAGATTGGCAGCACA
>CAZDXW010000106.1:0-3255 GCA_964509485.1 uncultured Christensenella sp. | reverse complement strand
TATGGAAAAAATGAAATTTGTGCTCGTCGGCTGCGGCCGCATTGCGACGCTGCACGTTGCGGGCTATCTTGGTCGTGAGGACGCCGAACTCTGGGGCGTTTACGACAAAAACCCGCAGGCGGCGAAGCGTTTTGCCGCGGAACACGGCATCCCGAAGGTGTACGACTCCTACGAGGCGGTGCTGGCCGACCCCGCAGTAACCGGTGTGGAGCTGCTCGTTCCGCACCATCTGCACTGCGAACTCACGGTTGCCGCCTGCCGGGCCAAGAAGCACGTCTCCGTGCAGAAGCCCATGGCGCTCAACCTCGCGGAGTGCGACGAGATGATTGCCGCGGCCAAGGAAAACGGCGTTGTGCTCAAGGTATTTGAAAACTTTGTGCACTACCCGCCGTACCTGCTGCTCAAGCAACTGATCGAGCAGGGTGAGATCGGCGAAATTCGCGGCGTGCGGTATAAAATGTGCAACGCGTCGCTCTACTCGGACAACATTCCCGGCGCGGATGCGCGGGCAAAGCACACGGACGCTTCGAAGGACGACTGCCCGCATACGGGTTGGAAGGTCGACCCGTCGAGCTGGCTCTGGCGGCTGAACGGCTCCCTCTGCGGCGGCGGGCCGGTGGTGTTTGACGACGGGTACCATAAGTTCTCGCTGTTTCTCGATCTCGTCGGCGGCGTGGAAAAGGTCTGCGCTTGGATTGACGAAACGCCCGCCCTGCCGGGCATCATGCAGGACGTGCCCGCGGTGATCATGTGGAAGTATGCGGACAAAAAAGTCTACGGTGTTTGGGACGTGACAGCCGCACCGGACCTCTACGTCAAGGGAAAATACTACACCTGTGACGAGCGCATGGAGGTAACGGGCACGCGCGGCGTGCTCTGGCTGACGCGCTGCACGGCGGAGATGCTGGACACCGTTGCCCCGGTTGTGCTCTACCGCGACGGCAAGCTCACGGAATACTGGGACGTGCCCAGCGACTGGCAGGACGCGTTTATCCACTCGACGCAAGATTTTATCGAGTCCATTCGGGACGGGCGAGAGCCGGTGCTCTCCGGCGAGCGCGGGCGCGAGGTGCTTGCCTTTGCGCTCGCGGCAATGGCCAGCTCCGAGCAGAAGAAGGAGATCTATCTTTCCGAACTAAGCGACCGCAAGAAGCAGAAGCGGCGCGGCATTCTATCGATCTTCGGGAAAAAGCAATAGTAGTCATTTTCAATTGAATATACGTTGGAAAGGGGAATCGGGCATGGAACGGAACAAGGGGAACCTCATTCAAAAGCTCTGTTACGGCGCGGGGGACATCTACGGGGGCGGCTCGTTTTTGATCTTCAGCATGCTCTACATGAACTTCCTCGTACTGGTCGAGGGGCTGCCGGTCGTTGCGACGAGCGTCATTGTGTTCATCGGCAAGCTCTGGGACGCGATTACCGACCCCTGGATGGGGCGCATTTCGGATAAAACCCGCTCGCGCTTCGGGCGGCGGAGACTCTATTTCCTGATTGGCATCATTCCGGTGTTTCTCTCGTTCATCATGCTGTTCTATTCGTTTGGCATGCAGAGCACGCTGGCGAAGATCTTCTATTATACCTTTGCCTATATGTTCTTCGGCACGGCGTTTACCATCGTGATGGTGCCGTATAATGCGATTCTATCGGACATGACGAGCGATTATAACGAGCGAACGAGCTTTACCACCGTTCGGATGCTCTTCTCCGGCGCGGCGGCGCTGCTCGCGGCGGTGGTGCCGGGGATTCTGATCAAGCTGGTTGGCGGAAGCGTCAACGGCCCCGCGCAGAAGAACGGATACCTGCTGATGGCCTGCGTAATGGCAACGATCTTCGGGCTCTGCTGGCTCGTTGCGTTCCTTGGCACACGCGAAAAGCAGGACCTGCCGCCGGTGGATAAGATCACGATGGGGGATTGGCTCGGGCTCTTCCAAAACAAGGCCTATCGCAACTACCTCGGTATCTTTCTTTCGTTTCAGGTCGGCGTCGACCTCGTGCTGGCGCTGTTTATCTTTTACATCGATATCGTCGTGCTGAAATACCAGAGTTACGAGCTGGTGATGGGCGTGCTGCTCGTGTTCTCGCTTGTGTTTATGGCGATCATGGGCTGGGTTGCGCAAAAGAAGGGCAAGACGTTTCCGCTGTTCATCGGCATGCCGGTCTGGATTCTCACGATGATTGCGTTCCTGTTCGTCAAGAGCGATACGCCGGTGATCGTGCTCTGCGTGCTCGCGGGGTTGATCGCGGTCGGCTCCTCCTCCGGCAACCTCTCCACCTGGTCGATGCTCACGGACGTGTACGACATCGACGAAATTCGCACTTCCCGCCGTCGCGAGGGCGTTTACAGTGGGTTGACGACGTTTTTACGCAAGTTCGCCAGCGGCGTCGCCGTGCTGCTGCTGGGGTTTGGGCTGCGGCTATTAGGGTTTGATCAGGCGCAATACAATCTGCTCAAGGCGGAGAACGCGAGCTTCGATCCCGCGGCGTATGCGCAGAGCACGCTCGTGGTCGGCCTGCGCTGGATGTTTGTGCTGATTCCGGTTGTGCTATTGAGCGTTTGTTTGATTTTCGCGATTCGAAACAAGGTCAACAAGCGCCGGTTTGACGCGGTGCTCAAGGGAATCGATTCCTTCCAGGCCCAAGGGAATTTGGGCAAGCTGTCAAACGAAGAAAAGGCGGATATCTTTGCGGTCACCGGCGAGCCGGAGGAAGACCTCTGGGGCGGCGCGGAACGAAAAGCCTCCGCAAAATGATTCTACGAACCAACAAAAAAGCCGCTTAGTTGCGGCTTTTTTATTGTCTGAAACGTTGCTCTGCTTGCGCAAGCAAGCAAGAAAAAAACCTTAACCCGGAGGCCACGCGAGCAGCCGCCCGCCGAGCACATGGAAGTGCAGATGCGGAACGCTCTGCTGTCCGTCCGCGCCGCTGTTGACCACGACGCGATAGCCGGACTCGTCGATGCCAAGCTCGCGCACCAGCTTCGCGATGACGCCGTAGACGTGTCCAACCAGCGCCTCGTCCGCCTCAGCCAGCTCGTTGACACCGGGGATGTGTTGCTTTGGCACGACAAGTACATGCGTCGGCGCCTGCGGGTTGATGTCCCGAAAGGCGATGACCTGCTCGTCCTCGAAGATCTTCGTGGACGGGATGTCGCCGGCTACGATTTTGCAAAAGATACAGTCGCTCATTGCTGTTTCAACTCCTTTTTCCAATTCTACTCCGCAAAGCGGATTGGTTTCAACTCAATTGTTCGCC
>CAZDXW010000105.1:0-6891 GCA_964509485.1 uncultured Christensenella sp. | reverse complement strand
TGCCTCCTTAGCTCAGCTGGCTAGAGCACCTGACTCTTAATCAGGGTGTCCAGGGTTCGAATCCCTGAGGGGGTACCATGACCCGTGCGAAACAACGCGCGGGTCTTTTTTTATCGGGTGTTCCGAATTGACAGCCAAAGCGGTTCGGTGTTATCCTCAATCGGGGAGAACGAAACCATGCAGACGATTCTTCTTTCGAAAACCGATCGTGCCGCGGACGCGCTGGCGGTTCCGCGCGGAATCACCTCCATCGTTGGCGGCGGAGGCAAAACAACGCTGCTGCTGCGGCTAGCACGCGAATTGCGCGAGACCGGCGCGCGCGTCGTCGTAACCACCTCGACGCACATCTTTCCGCCAGAGGGGATTCCAACGCTCACCGACGGAACCCTCGCGGAGGTGAGCGCGTTGCTTGATCAGGAGGGCTTGGTCTGCCTTGGCACACCTGTTGAAAAAGGCAAGCTCGCTACGCCGAAACTCGCGTTTGCGGAACTGACAAAGATCGCGGACTATGTACTCATTGAGGCGGACGGCGCGAAGGGACTTCCACTTAAAGCTCCGGCGGAGCACGAACCGCTGATTCCGGCAGAGACGAGCCTGGTCGTCGCGGTTGCGGGGTTGGACGGGCTCGGCAAGCCGATCGCCGAAACGGTATTTCGACCCGCGCTCTATGCGGCGCTGCTGGGGACGGACGAACAGCACACGCTAACCTCCGGCGATCTGGCGCGCGTACTGACACATCCGCTGGGGCAGCGCAAAGGCGTTTTACCGGGCATGCGGTTCTGCGTTGTGCTTAACAAGGCGGATTCGGAAGCGGACAAGCGCGCCGCGCTGCAAGTGGCGTTCAATCTGGACCAAAACTTGGCCGAGCGCGTGGTGATTGCCTCGCTGGGCCAAACGGAACGATAAAGACTATTTTGATACGGTAAGGTGTTTTTCAATGATCATTTGGATTCGCGGCGCGGGGGATCTCGCGTCCGGTATCGCGTATCGGCTGCATCAAAGCGGCTTTTCCATCGTGATGAGCGATTTGCCCGTTCCAACGTCCATTCGGCGTACGGTCTGCTTTTCGGAAGCGATTGTGCAGGGTGAGACGACGGTGGAGGGTATCACAGCCACGTTTGCCAAGGACGCGGACACGGCGAAACAGATTCTCGTGCTGGGCAATATCGCCGTGCTGGCCGATCCGGAGGGTGACGAGGCACGGAAACTGAACCCCATCGCGGTGGTGGACGCAATTCTCGCCAAGCGAAATCTGGGCACGAAGCGGACGGACGCGCCAATCGTCGTCGGTGTTGGCCCCGGCTTTACGGCGGGGGAGGACTGCTACGCGGTCGTCGAGACCATGCGCGGGCATACGCTCGGCCGAGCTTATTACAAGGGCTCCGCTCTGCCGGACACGGGGATTCCGGGCAGCATCGCCGGCTTTACACTGGAGCGGTTGCTGCGCGCGCCGTGTGACGGCGTATTCCGTGGGGTCAAGCGCATTGGCGACGAGGTTGCCGCGGGCGACGTCTGCGCCTACGTCAACGATCAACCGATCAAGACGCGGATTTCCGGCGTGTTGCGCGGCCTGCTGCCGGACGGAATATCCGTGACCGAAAACATGAAGAGCGGGGACGTGGATCCGCGCTGTGAGATTTCGCATTGCTACCAGATATCGGACAAGGCGCTCGCCATTGGCGGTGGCGTGCTGGAGGCGATCTCGCGCGGGTTAACGCTGGGAGGATACGAATGGAAACAACGGTAAAACTCACCAAGCTCTCGAGCTGCGCGGGCTGCGGCGCGAAGGTTGGCGCGGGGACGCTGGCAAAGCTGCTGGGCGATCTGCCGACGCATACCGACCCGAACCTGCTCGTCGGGTTCGACCGCTCGGACGACGCGTCCGTCTACCGCATCAGCGACAAACTGGCGCTCGTGCAGACGGTGGACTTCTTTCCGCCCATCGTGGACGACCCGTTTACGTTTGGCCAGATTGCGGCGGCAAACGCGCTGTCGGATGTTTACGCCATGGGTGGCGAGCCGAAGCTGGCGCTCAACCTGCTCTGCGTGCCGGAAAAAATGCCGCAGAGCGCGGTGCAGGGCATTCTCGCGGGCGGGTACAGCAAGGTGTTTGAGGCGGGCGCCATCATCACTGGCGGGCACAGCATCTTCGACGACGTGCCGAAATACGGTCTGTCCGTTACCGGGTTCGTACACCCGGATCATTTTTTCAAGAATCTTGGCGCGCGGAAAGGCGACGTCCTGTTTTTGACAAAGCCCCTCGGCGCGGGAATTCTGACCACGGCGGAGAAGGCGGAGATGCTGGAGCCGGGCGAAATCGACCGCGCGATTGCGGTCATGTCGACGCTCAACAAGGGCGCGCGGGACTGCGCGGTGCGCTATCGCGTGCATGCCTGCACGGACGTAACGGGCTTCTCGCTGATGGGGCACATGCTCGAAATGATGCAGGGGTCGGACGTTTCCGCTCGCGTGGAGACGGGGGCCGTCGATTTTCTGCCGCGCGTGCTGGAGTTTGCGAACATGGGGCTGCTGCCCGCGGGCGTGTATCGCAACCGCGCGTATGCGGAGCCGTTTGTGGACGAGGGCGGGCTACCGCTGATGCTGCGGGACGCGCTGTTTGACCCGCAGACGTCCGGCGGGCTGCTCATCGCCGTCGACCATAGGGACGCGGATGCGCTGGAGCGTGACCTGAAGGTGAGCGTACCCAGTGCACAGCGGATTGGAACGGTTATTTCAAAATCTGAGAAGTCGATCTACCTCGTGTAAAATTACTAGAATTCATAAAGAACCTGCTGGAACAAACCGGCAGGTTTTTTTGCTTGACAGCAATCCAGAAGGATCCTATAATACAAAATTGAACAACGTTCAATAATGTGAGGTTTCGTTTCGGAGGTGTACATGGGAAACGCGGAGCAAACGCAGGAAGCGATTCTTGCGGCGACCCAAGCGCTGATTCTCGAAAGCGACGGGAATGCGGATGCCGTAACCATTCGCCAGATCGCCGCGCGGGCGAGCGTCAGCGTCGGGTTGGTGAATCACTACTATGCTTCCAAGGAACTGCTGCTGGAAGCGTGCGTGCAGCGGATGATTGGCGGCGTGATCGGCGCGTTTCAGCCGAGCGTACCGGCGGCAGTCGATAAAACGGAGCGCCTTGGACGGGTCGCCGGTCAGGTTGCGGATTTTCTAGCGGAGCATCAGCAGATTTCGCGGATTTCGATTTTGGGCGACCTTCAGCGGCCGAACGCAACGGACAATACGATGGCAAGCGTACGGGGGTTCTCCTACACGATTGCGGGCGGGATGCCGGATGCGGATGCAAAACTGCGCGCGTTCTGCCTGACCGCGATCTTGCAGGTTGCGTTTCTACGAAAAGAAACGATGCTGGAAACAGTAGGGATTGATTTTAACGACAAACAGCAGCGCGACGCGTTTCTACAGCGCGCGTCGGAATGGTTGCTATCCGAACGGAGGTAAGAGGATGGAAAACAGTAATATGGACAAGCGGATCGGTCAAATTGGCGCAGGGGTGGTGACGCTCTGCGTTGCGGGATTTGCGCTTGGGATGCTGGTGAACCAAATCATCGTCTGTTATTTGACGAGCATTGGCATCGCCTGGGGACTCGTGCTGATGAACGGCGCGTTTCTTCGGTTCTCGCGGCCGGACGCGAAGGTCGCGGCGATGGCAGCGGTCGCGTTTGGAGCGATGTATGCGTTCTGCAACACCATGGTGTACTTTATTCAGGTTTCAACCGTTCGTAACGCAGATTTAACAGGAGTGGCACTGCAACTATTGGACTATCGCCAGTTTGGCATGATGTTTGACCTCGATCTGCTTGGCTACTGCCTCATGGCGGTGTCTACGTTCTTTGCGGGGCTGACGATTCTGGTACGGGACAAAGGGGACCGCTGGCTCAAGGTGCTACTGCTGTTGCACGGAGTCTTCGCAATCGGCTGTTTTGTTCTACCGATGTTAGGGCTGTTCAGTACAAACATGCAGGGTGCCGACTGGATTGGCACGGTAATTATGGAGTTCTGGTGCGTATTCTTCCTGCCGATCGGGATTCTCTCATTCCGGTATTTCACCAAAGCGAAAGACTGACATGTAACGCACAAGAAAAGCTGTCCGAAACGGACAGCTTTTTACGTTCAATCATATATGTGCTAGCGAAGGATTTCGCGCAGCGCGTCGAGCGCCGAATCGATCTCAGCAACCGTGTTGCTGCTGTTAAACGAAAACCGCACCGTGCCCTGCGGATACGTCCCGTAGGTTTGGTGCGCGCTTGGCGAACAGTGGAGCCCGCAGCGCGTGAGGATCTCGTACTCGCTTGCGAGTCGGTCTGCAACCTCCGCATTGTCCCGCCGTGTGGAGCAATCGATCGAGACAACGCCGACCCGGCGCGTCAAATCGCGCGTGCCGGGAATGCGAATTCCGGCGATGCCGTCCAGTCCGCTCAGGAAGTGTCCAAGCAGCACTTGCTCGCGTTCCTGACGGATTGCCGTACCCTCCGCGAGAAGCTCGCTGAGCGCCGCGTGCAGGCCGTAGATGCCCGGCAGATTCGGCGTACCGCTCTCAAAGCGATCCGGCATGTAGCGCGGCTGCTCCTCGCTGCTGGAGTCGCTGCCCGTTCCGCCGACAATTAACGGTTCGAGCGCGGCGGCAAACGCGGTGGAAAGCAGCAACGCGCCAATCCCGCTTGGGCCGCAGAGTCCCTTGTGGCCGGGCACACAGAGCGCGTCAATATTGTTCGTGGTAAGATCGATCGGCAGATGCCCCGCGGTCTGTGCGGCGTCCACGGCAAACGAAATGCCTCTGCGTTGGCAGAGCTCGCCCGCCTGCGAAATGGGTAGTACGGTTCCGCTGACGTTGGAGGCGTGGGTCAGCAGCATCAGCCGCGTATTCGGGCGGATCATACGTTCGGCGGCTTCGAGATCCAGCTCGTCGTCCCCGCACATCGGAATCCGGTCAAAGGTGACGCCCTGCCCGGCGAGCTGCGTAAGCGGGCGTATGACGCCGTTGTGCTCCAGCGAACTGACGAGCACATGGTCGCCGGGATGCAGAAAGCCTTTGAGCACCATGTTGAGGGACACCGTCTGTCCCGGCGTAAAAATCACGTGGGTCGGATCGCGAAAGCGAAACAACTCACAGAGCTGCTCCCGCGTTTCCAGCACGCGCATGGCGGCGTTGGTTGCGACAGTGTAGGTGGAGCGGTTGACGGACGCGCAGACATCGTCTATGTACGAGCGCATGGCATAGCCAACTCCGGAGGCCTTCGGGCGAGACGTCGCCGCCTGATCCAAATAGATCGTGTGATCACGAAAATTTTTTTGTGCCAATATCGTTATCCTCACTTGTGTATAACGGATTCATGTGTTACAGTATATCCGAACCAGCCGGAAATGGCAAGGCGGTTCAAGTCTGGTTGACTGATTTCAAGCTTCGAACGTATAAAAAATAAACTCGTTCCGCGAAAAACGGATCGGTTTCTTTCGTTTACCAAAAAACAACAAGAAGGGGAAGAACAAATGAAAAAACGGTACTTTTGGGTCATCCTGACCGGCTTCGTCATCGGCGTCGCTGCGCTAGCGCTGACCGCGTTGGGGAATCCCGGCAACATGGGTTTCTGCATTGCGTGCTTTATTCGCGACACCTCCGGCGCGCTGAAGCTCCATTCGGCAGAGGTGGTGCAATACGTGCGTCCCGAGATCATCGGCATGATTCTTGGCGCGATGATCGTCTCTATTCTCTCCAAGGAGTTCAAGCCGCGCGGCGGTTCCTCGCCGATGACGCGGTTTGTGCTGGCGGTTGTCGTGATGGTTGGCGCGCTGATGTTCCTCGGCTGCCCACTTCGCATGATGCTGCGCATTGGCGGCGGCGATCTGAACGCGTTGATCGGCCTCGTCGGCTTTGTCGCGGGCATCTTCGTCGGCACGCTCTGGCTGCGCGGCGGATTCACGCTCAAGCGCGCCTATCCGCAGAGTCTTACGGAAGGCGCAATGATGCCCATCATCGTCGCGGTGCTGATGGCGCTTTCGGCGTTTCTGCCTTCGCTGTTTGCCGCGAGTGAGTCCGGCCCAGGGGCCGCGCACGCGCCGATTTTGATTTCGCTCGGCATTGGCCTCGTCGTCGGCGGGCTGTGCCAGCGCTCGCGTTTCTGCACCGTAGCCGCGAGCCGCGACGCGATGATGTTCAAAGACTTCTCCATGCTTTGGGGCTTCCTTGCGGTCATCGTGACCAGCATTGTCGGCAACCTGATTCTCGGCAAGTTCCATCTTTCCTTTGCCGATCAGCCGATTGCGCATACGGACGGACTCTGGAACTTCCTCGGCATGGCGCTCGTCGGCTGGGGCAGCGTGCTGCTCGGCGGATGCCCGCTGCGTCAGGTGATTCTCGCGGGCGAAGGCAACTCGGACGCGGGCATTACGGTCACCGGATTTCTCGTTGGCGCGGCGATTTGCCATAACTTTGGCCTCGCTTCCTCCGCAAAGGGCCCGACGATGAACGGCATGATCGCGGTGATCGCCGGATTCGTCATTCTGGTCGTCATCGGTTTGACCAACCGGGAAAGGGTGTAACAACATGGCCATCGTAGACGCAAGAGGGCTGCTCTGCCCGGAACCGGTTGTGCTCACGCAGCGGGCAATCAAGGACGGTACGGCGCAGGTAACCGTGCTGGTGGACGCCGTGGCCGCGAAAGAGAACGTAACGCGGTTTGCCGCTTCCCGCGGGTACGACGTTTCCGTCAGCGAGGAAAACGGCGACTGCAAGCTCGAACTAACAAAAAAATGACGGAGTACATCGCAACGTTTCACACGCATCTTTCGGCAATGCGCACCCAGCGGACGCTCGCAAGCCTCGGCGTTTCCGCGCGGCTCGCGCCCGTTCCGCGATAC
>CAZDXW010000104.1:0-6904 GCA_964509485.1 uncultured Christensenella sp. | reverse complement strand
CCGTTCTTCTCGATCTCCGGTTCGGACTTCGTGGAGATGTTTGTTGGCGTCGGCGCGTCGCGCGTGCGCGACCTGTTCCAGACCGCCAAGCGGGCGACCCCGTCCGTCGTGTTCATCGACGAAATCGACGCGGTTGGTCGTCATCGCGGCGCGGGCATGGGCGGCGGACACGACGAGCGCGAGCAGACGCTTAACCAGCTCCTCGTCGAAATGGACGGTTTTGCCCCGAACGAGGGTATTATCGTAATTGCCGCGACGAACCGCCCGGACATTCTCGACCCGGCGCTGCTGCGTCCCGGCCGGTTTGACCGGCAGATTACCGTGAACTATCCGGACGTGAAGGGCCGCGAAGAAATTCTAAAGGTACACGCGCGTAATAAGCCGCTGGCCAAAGAGGTGCAGCTTTCCATTCTGGCAAAGCGCACGCCCGGCTTCACCGGCGCGGATCTGGAAAACGTGCTCAACGAGGCGGCGATTCTCACCGCGCGCGGCGGCAAGAAGGCAATCGGCATGACGGAGCTGGAAGAAGCGATTACCCGCGTGCAGATGGGCCCCGAAAAGCGCAGCCGCGTGATCACCGAGATCGATAAGCGCATCACCGCCTATCACGAAGCGGGACACGCGATTGTTGCGCTCGCGCTCGAAGGCTGCGATCCCGTGCACGAGGTCTCGATTGTTCCGCGCGGCATGGCGGCGGGCTATACGATGTCCCTGCCCAAAGAAGACAAGATGTTCATCACGAAGAACAAACTGCTGGATCGAATCGCAATGGCGATGGGCGGGCGCGTTGCGGAACAACTCAAGTTTGAGGATGTTTCGACCGGCGCGTACAACGACTTACAGCGTGCCAGCGAGATTGCGCATAAGATGGTCACCGAATACGGCATGAGCGAATCGGTTGGCCCAATGTTCCTCGGCGGACAGGAAGAGGTCTTCATTGCCAAGGACTGGGGGCATCAGCGCAACTATTCCGAGTCGCTCGCGGCAACCGTGGACGAGGAGGTGCGCCGCATTCTTGAGTCGCAATATGAACGGGCGCGTCAGGTCATCAGCTCGGATATGGCCGCGCTGGATCGCGTATCGGAGGTGCTCATCGAATATGAGCGCATGACCGGCGAGGAGTTCGCCGCCGTCTATGCGGGCGAAAACGCGACCAGCGTGCTCAAAAAGAGCGCGCCGAAGACCAAACGCAAGAAAACGGACACGGTGACGTCGCCGGAATTCGAAGCTCCGCCCACACCCGTTGGGGAGCAGGGCTGAACCAAACGAATTCCGGAGCGATGGATCACGCGAAACCAGAACAGTAAGAATGGGGCGGCGCGACCGCCCCATCTTTATGGGCGAGAGAAAGTAAAAAACTAACACCAGATGAAACAGGCGGAACAGACAACTAAATCACAAACTCCGTTCGATCTGCATTTGCACAGCAACTGCTCGGACGGGTTTGACGCGCCCGCGCGCGTCGTGGAGCAGGCGAATGAGTGCGGGGTCACGCTGCTGGCACTGACGGATCACGACAGCATTTGTGGCGTTTCCGAGGCAATGCAGGCGGGGGAACGCCTTGGTGTGCGCGTGTTACCCGCCATCGAGATGGACACCGAATGGCCGCACGAGCTGCACATTCTGGGGCTGGACATCGATATCTTCGAGCCGGGGCTTGTCCGCGCGCTTGAACAAGCGCGAACACGGCGCGGTTTGCGCAACAACGAGATTGCGGAGCGCCTCAAAAGCGCGGGATACGATATTTTGCCGTTCCTCAACGGGGGCACAGAAGTCGCGACGCGGCTGAACATTGCCATTGCGCTCGTCGAGGGCGGGTTTGCCGAAAGCACGAGGGACGCGTTTATTCGATTTCTGCGAAAGGGCTGCCCCGGCTACTATGCCGTGGAGCGCTTCACGCCGGAAGAGGTAATTTCGCTCATCCGTGGCGCGGGTGGAATCCCGGTCTGGGCGCACCCGATGCACGGGCATCCGGATGTGCACGCGCTGACAGATCAGCTCAAAAGCCTCGGCCTGATGGGGCTGGAGGCATATCACCCGTCCATGAGCGAGGGCGAAGCGGATGTGCTCGTGAGCATTGCGCGGCAGAAAAAGCTGCTCGTGACCTGCGGCAGTGACTATCACGGCGCAAACCGTCCCGGCGTGGTGCCCGGGCAGACCTGGCGGGAGCATCCCGCGCTAAACGAATGCCGCGCGGCGCTACAAGCGCGCCCGGCTCGCGTGCTGCCGACGGGTGAAAGCGCGAAAACGAATTGAACGAGGATCGTTCATATTGTGTTGAGAACTACCGGTGCGTCTGTTATAATGTGGTCGAGGGGATTCGAACAGCATTCTATCGGTGCAACGCAGAGGGAAGAAGGAGAAAACAAATGTATACCGGTTCGGGGATTATCAAGATATTTGCCGGAAGTACTGGCAAAACATTCGCCAAGAAGATGTGCGCGTATCTGGGAACACAGCTCGGCGATGCGGAGACCATTAAGTTCAGCGAGGGAAATATCTTTGTCCGCGTGAACGAATCGATTCGAGACAAGGACGTATACATCGTCCAACCCATCGGTCGCCAGCCGAACGACGAATTCGTCGAACTGCTGTTCTGGATTGACGCGTTCAAACGCGCAAGCGCAAATTCCGTAACCGCGATCATTCCGTACTTTTCCTACGCCAAGGGTGACAAAAAGGACGAGCCGCGCGTATCCATTCGCGCACGCGTCTGCGCGGACTGCATCGAGGCCGCGGGCGTCGACCGGCTGATTACGATGGACCTCCACGCGCCGCAGGTGCAGGGCTTCTTTAAAAAGCCCGTGGATCATCTCTACGCCAAGGAACTGCTCTGCGAATACATTCGCCGTCAGGGAATCGTCAACGAGGATCTCGTGGTCGTTTCGCCGGACGCGGGTTCCGCAAAGCGCGCCAGGGAGTACGCAACCGAGCTGAACTGCCCGGTCGCAATTGGCGACAAGATGCGCTACGGCCACGATGAGAAGGCTAAGGTGCTCGAGATCATCGGCGAGGTGAAGGACAAGGCCTGCCTCGTCATCGACGACTTCTCCATCTCCGGCGGAACGCTGGTGGACGTGAGCTATGCGCTCATGGACAAGGGCGCAAAGAAGGTCTACGCCGCATTGTCGCACAACGTGCTCGCGGAAGAGGGCATCAAGAAGATCGATGCAAGCCCCATCGAGTTTCTCGTTTCGACGGACACGCTCGAGTGCCCGGCGGCGAGCCTCTCGAACAAGATTCGCTTCATCTCCGCCGCGCCGATGTTTGCGCAGGCGGTCAAGATCATTCACGACCGCGCGCCGATGAGCACCATGTTTGAACAGCGCGTCAGTAAGCGCCTGCTCGACATGAGCTTTGCCGAACAGCAGACGTTGATCTAAGCGATCTGGAGCAGAAAACCAAAAAAGCAGCCAACAAGGGGGCGAAATCCAATTGCGGTTTCGTCTCTTTTTTCTTGTTGCAATAAGACGGAATTCCCGCATAAATAAAACAAAAAGCAATGGAACAGGCGACTTGGTTTGCAGCACATCAGAATTCCTGTACGAAGAGAACAAAAAAACAGATCGGACGCCTGAAAATTATGTGTTGACATGCGGTTTTCAGTGTGATATTATACGAGTTTTTGTTGACAGCAAGCGAAACAAAATGATATATTTAGAATAGTGCTTATGTGAAAGGAGGATCGCCGGTGTTTCAGATTGGAGATATGGTCTGCTACCCGATGCATGGCGTCGGAGAAGTGGAATCGATTCAGGAACAGAACGTACTGGGGGATACCGCGCAGTATTACGTGCTGCGGTTTGTCATGGGACGGATGACGGCGATGGTTCCTGTCACATCCGCGGAAACGGTTGGGCTCAGGAAGCTGGTCTGCCCGGAGGATTGCCGAAAGGTGATTTCCTTTCTGGCAGAGGACGGCTGCTCGGACGAGAGCGAAAACTGGAATCAGCGCTATCGGGACAACCTCAGCAAGCTCCGCACGGGCGATATCTTTGACGTGGCGGACGTGGTGAAGTGCCTGATCCACCGGGACCATGAACGAGGGCTGTCCGCGGGAGAGCGTAAAATGTACCTAACGGCGAGGCAGGTTCTGATTGCGGAACTGGCCGCGTCGAGTGGAAAGGAGGAGAGCGAATTCCTTCCCCTGGTCGGGGGCTGAAACAAACGGGAAAACGCCAATCACTGCATGCGGAAGGTACTCAAAGTCTTGCTTGCTTTGGTCGGTATAGGAGTCGGATGCGGAATTGTCGCCTGGGTGCTGTATTCGTTTAAATACCCGGGTTATGACTATGTAATGCGCTATACCACCATTCCCGCCGTGATGACCGCCATCTATGTTGTCGTTGGAATTTTGTTCGGAATCATCTTTTTTATTTTATCTCCAAAGATCATAGACGGTATTCACGGTTTCTTTCGAAAACTGGAGAACAGACTGACCGAAATGCCCGCGCTCGATATTCTCTTCGGCGTGCTGGGTATTATGCTCGGTTTGTTGTTTGCGTTCCTACTCAGCCTGATCGTTCAAACGATCAATGTTCCGGTGTTGCCGGAGATTATCACGCTGCTGCTGTACTTCGTCTGCGGGTACTATGGCGGCTACGTCGGCGTGACGCGCCGCGCGGAGCTGCTGGATGGCATGTCCGCCCGGCGGGGGCACCTCGCGAAGGGGCTCGCCGCGGACGGCGCGCGTCCCAAGCTGCTCGATACCAGCGTCATCATCGACGGGCGCATCTACGACATCTACAAAACGGGGTTCCTCGAGGGGCAGATCATCGTACCCGCGTTCGTTCTCAAGGAACTGCGGCACATTGCGGACAGTTCGGACGCGATGAAGCGCGCGCGCGGGCGCAGGGGACTCGATATTCTCCATACGCTCCAGCGGGAGTTTGAGTCGCGCGTCTGCGTGGTCGAGAAGGACTACGACGACGTGGACGAGGTCGACCTGAAACTGCTGCGCCTCGCGGTCGATATGGGCGGCATCCTGGTGACGAACGACTACAACCTCAACAAGGTTGCCGCCGTACAGAACATGCCCGTGCTCAACATCAACGATCTGGCAAACGCCATTCGCTCCGTACTGCTGCCGGGCGAGGAGCTGCCGCTCGCGATTGTCAAAGAGGGCAAGGAAGCGGGTCAGGGCGTCGGCTACCTGCCGGATGGTACGATGGTCATCGTTGAAAACGGCAAGCGGCACATTGGCGAAACGGCGGATCTCGTGGTCACGAGCGCGCTGCAAACCTCCGCCGGACGGCTGGTTTTTGCAAAACTCAAGTAATCGCGTCCGCTGTCGATACAGAAGAATCGCTTGAAGCGACGGCGGTGAGCGGGGAAGACGCAAAGAAACTCCTTGACACAAGTTTCCGGCGTCCTCTATAATACATAAGGTTCATATCATGCGGGCGAATGCCCGTGTGTGCGAGTATCGCGGGCAACGCCCGTAGGACATTATACGAAGCGAGGTGTATTCGGGTGGTAAGAACCTTTCAACCCAAGAAGCGTCAACGTAGTAAGGTGCACGGATTCCGCAAACGCATGAAGACCGCGGACGGCCGCAATGTGATCAAGCGTCGGCGCGCAAAAGGCCGCAAAGTTCTCAGCGCGTAACGAAAGTCGTTTGATTCAAACCGGAAACGAACGCACAAGCGCTTGCGGCGGGCATTTGCTTGCCGCATGTTTGTATTTGAAAAGAAGTCATTTTCGCCCCCATTGGGGCGCAGGTCCCGAACGGAAACGTTCGAACGCAGCCAAAAGGAAGCAAAGTTGTGAAGCACAGTGACTCATTGCGGAGGAAGAAGGAATTTCGATACACCTACCGCGCTGGGAAATCCTGCGGCGGCAGACTGCTCTCCCTGGTCTATGCGAAAAACCGCGGCGGTTCATCGAAAATCGGATTCTCCGTGAGCAAGAAGATTGGCAATGCCGTCGCCCGAAACCGCGTGAAGCGCCGCATGCGCGAGGCGGTTACCCCGCTGATACCGATGATCAAGGACGGTTTCAACCTGATCTTCATCGCGCGGGACGTCATTGTAGATGCGCCGTTTCTCACGATTCGCGAAGGAATGCGCGCGCAGCTGCAACGCGCGGGGCTCTATCGCACGGAAAAAGAGGACGCATGAAGCGGTTCTTTGTAGCCCTGATTCGAGGTTATCAAAAATACATATCTCCGCTGATTCCACCGAGTTGCCGATTTCAGCCGACCTGTTCGCAGTATGCGATTGAGGCCATTTCGAAGTATGGCGTATTCAAAGGCGGCGCAATGGCAATCTGGCGCATTCTGCGCTGCAACCCGTTCGGCAAAGGCGGCTACGATCCGGTCAAATAACGCGTCGAACACTCGTTACACATTCTTTTCACAGATTTCAGTTTGAGAACAGAGCGCGGATTCCGCGTTTCTACATACGAGAGGAGGGTACCCCCCTTGCAAGGCGATTTCTTCTTAACCCAATGGGCATTCCTCGGAATGCGCTGGCTTTACGAAGCCCTGACCAACGAGAGCATCGTGCTCACCATCATCATTTCCACGTTACTCATCCGCGCGCTGACGGTATTCGGCGATATCCGTTCCAGACAGTCTTCTATGAAGATGGCGGCGGTACAGCCGCAGCTCGACAAGATTCGCAAGAAGTACGAAAAAGACCCACAGCGTATGAACGCGGAACAGCAGAAGTTCATGCGCGAAAACGGCGTGAGCATGTTTGGCGGCTGTCTGCCAATGCTCATTACGATGCCACTGTTCTTCATCTTCATCGCGGCGTTCCGTCAATGGGGCAACGAGATGATGGTTCGCCTGATCCTCACCATGCAGGACAACGCGGATCAGGGCGTTCAGTTGTTCCAGAGCTTCAAGTTCTTCTGGGTCAACAACCTCTGGATGCCGGACAACGGCTTCTCGCCGGTCATC
>CAZDXW010000103.1:0-7397 GCA_964509485.1 uncultured Christensenella sp. | reverse complement strand
TTCGTGGTGCCGCGCTCTTCCTCCTCAAATGGATACTGCGTGAGTTCGAGATAGCGCGTCTGCCCGTTGACCGCATATTCCACCGGATGGCGCTGATAGTCCGTTTCAAACCGGTAGTCCGGCAGATAGTTGGTCACCAGATCCCCCGCGTCGAGGTTTTCGTCCTGCAAGATCTGCCTGCCGTTGTTGTTGACGCTCACGATGCGGCCGGACTTGTTGACGATCAGAATTCCTTCGCTCGCGTTGAGAAACAGGTTTCGATAGATGTAGTCCGAGCGGAGGTTCAATAGGCGATAGCGCATAATCGAGATAAAGATCGCAACCACGAAGATCGCGATGGCGTAATACATCAGATACAGCTCATCCTCCAAGTGAAAGACCGCGGGCAGCACATATTCGGAAAACACGCTGACCACGAGCGCAAGGCCAATGCCAAAGAGAATGTAGCGCAGCTGCGCCCGCTGGCGGGCATCCTTGGTTCGAATGAGCTGCTGAAACACGAGAAAGAGCGCGTAGATCGCGGGCAAGCTGAACGTAAACGACATCAGCGGCGCAACAACGGGTGTCGTCATGCGCCAGAATGTGGGGTCGGAATAGTCAATCGGGTAGAGATAGCGAATGACCACCGTCAGGGTGTTGAGCCCCAGCGCAAGATAAAACAACCAGTCGAGCTGCTTTTTGAGCAGCCGGTAGACGAAATACAGAAACGTAATGGCGAGGTACATCATGCTCAGCCAGTAGACCGTCTTGGCAATCAGGCTGACGAGGCTGCCGTCTCCAAAGGAATTGAGATAGTTCAGCAGCATCCAGATTAAAATGTTGCTCAAAAAGACAAGGAACGATTGGTTGACCTTGTCGTGGCTGCGATTGAGGAACACGAATGTCCAGATGAACATCATCAATCCGTAGATGAAGACGAGCAAAACCATCTGCAGCATGGCATATTCTCCCGAGATACCAATAGAAGCGCAATTTGTTTGTAGTATATGTTATACCATCCACGAACGCAACCGCTCGTGCAAGATTCCTGTTTTTTCCCATATTTCCAGTGGTTACCGGACAGCCAATCGCCGTGCGCCTTGGCTCGAATTCCCGCTGCGATCAAATCCACGTGATTCGATTTACGGTTTTCTCAAACACGGTTGATCTGAATTTGGCGGTGTTTTGACCTGCCGCTGCCGGAACACGCCAAAACGCCCGTTTCATCGTGGTTTTTGTGTTTTTTTCGTTTAACATCCATTTTACCGGCTCCCCTGCGCGTGTTTAACAATCGATTGATACGATTCAAGCAAAAAGAAAGAAATGAGAGGAGCCCAAACAAGATGAAACGAGTTCGTCTTCTCCCGATCCTCGCCGCGGCAGCGCTGCTGCTCGCCGCCCTCCCGTTCGGCCTGTCCGCCGCCAGCGCAAACGCCCCCGACGCTGCGCGCGCCAGCCTGACCAGCCCCGTTGCCAACGAGGCCGAAGCGGCCAACGTCAAAACGCCGAAGTACGTGTTCCTGTTCATTGGCGACGGCATGACCTATCCGCAGTTCCAGTCCGCCTCCGCCTACCTGAGCATCAACGCGGAAAAGGACACCATCCTGAGCAAAAACGAGCTGCTCAACTTCATGACCTTCCCGGTTGCCGGTTCGGCCACGACCTATGACTCGACCTCGTTCTGCCCGGATTCCGCTTCCACGGCAACCTCGATTGCCAGCGGTCACAAGACCTACAGCGGCGTGCTGAACATGGACGTGTCAAAGACCAAGACCTACAAGACGATTGCCGAAACCCTGAAGAACGACTTCGGCTACAAAATTGGCATTCTTTCGACGGTGAACCTCAATCATGCGACCCCGGCGGCGTTCTATGCGCACCAGGCCAGCCGGAACAACTACTACGAGATCGGCCTTGAGCTGATTGCCAGCAACTTCGACTATTTTGCGGGCGGCGCGCTGCTCAAACCCACGGGCGATAAGGAAGACGTTGCCCAGCCGGATCTCTACGAACTCGCCGCTTCCGCGGGCTACAAGGTCGTCAAGACGCAGGCCGAAGCGCAGGCGCTCACCGCCGACGCGGGCAAGGCAATCGTCATTGCCGAAGACCTCGCGGACAGCAAGTCGATGAGCTACGAAATCGACCGCGCGGACACCGCATGGGCGCTCAAGGACTTTGTGCAGCAGGGCATTGCGATGCTCAACAACGACACCGGATTCTTCATGATGGTTGAAGGCGGAAAGATCGACTGGGCCTGCCACGCGAACGACGCGGGTTCCACGATTCACGACGTGCTTGCCCTAGCGGACGCGGTTCAGGTTGCGATTGACTTTGCGGCCGAACACCCGGACGATACGCTGATTCTCGTCACCGGCGACCACGAAACCGGCGGCCTCTCCATCGGTTTTGCGGGCACGAACTACTCCACCTACCTCAAAAACATCAACAGCCAGAAGATCTCCTACGCCAAGTACGACGCGGACTATGTAGCCAACTACGTGGAAAAGAAGGTTCCGTTTGATCAGGCGATGGCGGACGTTTCGGCGCTCTTCGGCCTCGTGCTGCCCGCCGATGCGGATAAGGCCGCGAGCTCGACGCTGGTGCTGACCGACTACGAAGTCGGCGAACTCAAGAAGGCCTACGACCTGACCTTAAAGGGCGGTTTCGGCACGGACGCGAACGGCAAGTCCCTGCAGACGCAGGAAGAGTATGTGCAGTATGGCACCTACACCCCGTTCTCCGTCACCGTTACCCACCTGCTCAACAACAAGTCCGGCATCAACTTCTCCTCCTACTCGCACACCGGTCTGCCCGCGGCGGTCTATGCCACCGGCGTTGGCTCCGAGCTCTTTGGCGGCGGATACGATAACACGGACATCTACAACAAGATGGCTTCCCTGTTTGGCATGTAATCGTCGCGCACATACCAACACCGTATCATCCCTCGCAGCCGCGGCGTCCGCCCCAAAAGCGGGCGCCCGGTTGCCATTTTACAAGAAAATAATCTGCTCCTTTTGCAGTAGAATAGTCGAGGATACCACCTTGGAACGAATGAAATCGAAGCGAACCTGGCTCTCCGCCTTACTGACCGCTGCGCTGATTGGGTTTCTGCTGCTCTTGCCGACCGGCTATGAGTTGGCGGGTTCCAGCGACGTCGACGGTTCCGACCGGCTCCGAGCCCGGGTGGTCAGCGTAGACGACAGCACAATTAAGGACACCGGCCTTGTTCGCACCGGCGAACAGGTCTGCCAAATCATCCTTCTTGAGGGGGAGCACAAAGACGAAACCTATCGCGCGTTCAACATGCTCAACGGCTCGTTTGAGCAGGATAAAATCTACAAGACAGGTGAGCAGGCGCTCGTACTGGTCAGTTATGACGCATCCGGCGGGTCTGTCTCCTCCGTGAGCATGATCGACCATTATCGAATCACCGGCGAGATATTGCTGCTGTTGGCGTTCTTTGCCGGGCTGATCCTGTTTGCCGGTTGGACGGGACTGCGCGCAATGTTCTCGTTCGTGCTCGCGGTGCTCGCCATCTGGAAGGTACTCGTGCCCGCCTGCCTCAACGGCGTAAACCCGATTCTGGTCGGCGCGCTGATTACGGCGGCACTCTCCGTGCTGACCATTGCGCTTGTCTTCGGGTTCGACCGACGTTGTCTCTCCGCGTGTACCGGCGCGATTGCGGGGCTCGTGATCACGGCGGTGCTCGGCGTCGTCTGCACGAACGCGTTTCAAATTCACGGCGCGGTCATGTCGTTTTCCGAGAGTCTGCTTTACAGCGGATTCGAATACCTCAACCTCACGCAAATCTTCATGGCGAGTATTTTCATTGGCTCCAGCGGGGCAATGATGGACCTTGCGGTCGATATTGCCGCCTCCGTGCATGAGGTTGTGGAAAAGCGTCCCGACTTGTCGCGTCTGGAGGCAATCAAGTCCGGCGTACATGTTGGGCAGGCCGCAATGGGCACGCAGATTACGACTCTGCTGCTGGCTTATTCCGGCAGCTACATTGCGCTGCTGATGGTGTTTATGGCGCAGGGCACGCCAATGATCAACATCTTCAACTACAAATATGTCGCCTCGGAGATCATCCATACGCTCGTCGGCTCGCTTGGCCTTGTCGCCGTCGCGCCGTTGACGGCCATTGCCTCCGGCGTCTTTCTGGCGCATCCGGAGCAAGCGGCGCAAGCCGAGATAGCCCCGATCAGAGAATAACCAAGCAGACGAAAAAAGCAGCACGCCGGATTGAAGCTTCCGTGCGTGCTGTTTCGTTTTATCGCTCAGTTTACGTCCGGTACACGACCTCAAAGTCCTCAAACACCACCGGCATATCCTCGGAGAATTCATATCCCAGCGCTTTGCCGTCCTCGGTAAAGAACCGCGTGTGCGCGCGCTGCCAGGACTCAAGCGATTCATCCTCCCCTTCGCGGGAACAAATTTCGAACGTAACCTCGCGAAACGGCAGAATTGTTACGGCGGTCGTCTCAATCACACAGTGAGGGACCCCTGCCCAGTCGGTCACGATGGACAGACTGCCGGGCTTAGGCAGTTCCAGGTGCTCCGCTGCGAAGGCGTACAGGCTGCTCGCGGTCGCTCGCTTCTTTCCCGCGAGAACGAGCGCCAGCAGATTGTTTGCCGAGTGCTCGTTTAAGTCGAAATGAAAGCACTCGAGGTATTGCGTGTCCGCGTCCCGTTTTGTTTCTTCCAGAAACGCACTCCAGAATTGCTTAACGTCCATAATATTCTCTCCTGTTCCGCTCGTAAAGGTTCCTCCCTATCGTAACGGCTCGACGCCCGAAACGCAAGCAGAGCCGCTTCACCGTCCTTTGCGCGCGCCTTTTCGTGATTTGGTTACGGTTCTACTCGCGTGAATCGGGTAACCTAACAGTATTCTAATTGTTTGAGGTGTGCACTTGAGTAACAACTTTTTCAGTTCGCTCTTCGGCAACGAGCCGGAGGAGCAGCCCGCCGCGGCGGACGCCATCATTCGCGTCAACAAGCATCGCTGCCCGCAGAACCATCCCTGTCCCTCCGTTCGCGTTTGCCCCGTACAGGCGCTCTCGCAGGTCGGATACGGCGCGCCGGTTGCCGATATGGACAAATGTATCAAATGCGGCAAGTGCGTTCGCTATTGCCCGATGGGCGCTATCTCGCTCGGCTAATGGAGTCCCGAATTCCCATGTATTGGAGGTATTCCCATGAAAAAACGATTTGCGTTTCTCTTCGCTTCGTTCCTCTTTCTCTCCTTTTCCGGCTGCGCCGCGCCTGCCGCGCAAGCGGAACCAACGCCAACCCCGAAACCCGCGGAGTATCATAAGATTTCCGCGGCGGACGCAAAGGCGCGTTTGGACAGCGGCGACGAGTTGATTCTGCTCGACGTGCGCACGAAGGAGGAATACGACGCCGGCCATATCGCAGGCGCGGTACTCCTGCCGAACGAAACGATTCTCGATTCGCAGCCGGACGTCCTGCCCGACTTGAACGCGGAGATTTTGATCTACTGCCGTTCCGGCAATCGCAGCGCGCAGGCGGCAAACAAGCTCGTTGCGATGGGTTATACAAACGTTTATGACTTCGGCGGCATCATCGACTGGCCCTATGAAGTCGTAACCGATTGACCGGACGTTTGATTTCGTTTTTCCTTCCTGATTGAACCGAAAGCTCCTGTTCCTTCCAGCAAAGAACCACCCTTGATCGGGTGGTTCTTTGTGTTTCTTGCGTTTGACGTTTCATGTGGCTCGGCTACGCGTTGCTGCACCTTCCAATGCAAAACTTTATTTGGGCGTCGCTTCCACGTTCGCGGGTTCCGTCGGCATTGGCGTCGGCATCGGCGTGGACGTCGGGGTTGGTGCAGGCGTGGGCGTTGCCTTCGCAAGGGCGGTTAATTCGGTTGCCTGTTTGGATAAATCATCCAATTGCGCTGCAAACGTGCTCTGCGGTGGGAGCAGCTGCTGCTCAATCTGGTTCGCCAATCCGTCCTGGCCCGCTTTGAGCAGAATGCCGCCAAGAATCATACCTAGAATCGCCAGCGCGCTCAGCACGATGGCAATCTTCGGCAGCGGCGACTTCTTCTCCCTGCGATGTGATGTCGAAACGACCGTGCCGTCGATGGCGACGACTCGTTGGCTCGCCATCTCGCGCATTTCCCCGTTCAGCTCCTTCGCCGTTTGCTCCAGTTTGTCCGCGCGCTTCGACAGGCGTTCCATCTCCTCGCGGATGCGGCTCACCGTGCGCTGGTTTTCATTCGCCTGATCAAGCTGACGCTTCATTGCCTCAACCTGCCCGCCGAGGCTGTTAAGCGCGCGGGTGGTGTCGGCCTGCATCAGCTCCAGCCGTTTCTGCATGTCGCCAATCGGCTTGGACGGATCCATTTTGTCCATCGTCGTGCGCAGTTCCGCAGCCTGTGCCTGCGCTACTTCGCGGTTGCTCGTTATCTGCTGCTGAAACGAGCGCATGCTCTGCTCAACCGCCTGATTCAGCGCGGCGAGCTTCTTTTCTTGCTCCGTTGCCTGGCCTGCCGCGGTTTGAGCCGTCTGCAACGCAGAATCGATGGACGTGCGCAGTTCGCCCTGCTTTTGCTCCAGCGATTCGAGATGCTCCCGATGGCTGTTCGCAAAGTCCACCTGGCTCTTTCGCACCGCTTCCATCGCGGCGTTTTGCTCGGCGGCGGTTTGCTGAAGCCTTTCTTCCAGTCCCGTTCTCAGCTCGAGAGCGTTTTGTTCGAGGCCGGTTTTCAGGGTTCCAACACCCTGCGTCAGACCGCTATAATGCTTCTCCAGGTCTGTCTTTAGGTCTCTAAAAGAATCTTCCTGAAGTCCCGATACCTCAGCAAGCTTGGTTCTCAGAGCTTCCACTTCGCTCAGTAATTTTCCAAAGTCCATATGCTAACCTCTCTCGATTGAATTCTAGAGTTCAGTTTTGTGTTTCGCCGATCGGGTTTACCGCTACACGCCGAAATGGAAGTATGCATTCCGTAAAGTCGTTTGCCAGTGCGTTCACCCGCTTCATAACGGAGTCCACTTGATCAGTAAAGCTCATGCGAAGCTCATCAACCTGCCGTAATACCTGTGGAACCAACAGCTTCAACGTGTCGTAACAGGCGTAATTCTTCTTCATCGCTTCAAATTCATCATCTGTCAGCGCAAAGTTCTTCAGCCGAACGCGCATGTACGCCAAATGTTTCGGGCGAATCTCCTCGCTCATCTTCGTTTCCATAAAATCGAAAAACAGCTCTTCTACGCCGCCTGTCACACTCAATAGCGCAGGCAACCGGGCGCAAAATTCCGCATTATAACTCTCCATGCCGAGAATATAGGTGCCCTCGTGCAATTCGCGGAGCTGCATGAAGGTCGAAATACTCTTGTCCCACTTTGGTTGCTTCCACCAGAACGACTTATCCTCGTCCATGCATTCCATCA
>CAZDXW010000102.1:0-7687 GCA_964509485.1 uncultured Christensenella sp. | reverse complement strand
TTCGGGCCGACAAAGGACTGGGAGTGCCATTGCGGACGCTACAAGCGCGGCCGTTACAAGGGCATCGTCTGCGAAAAGTGCGGCGTGGAAGTCACCCGCGCAAAGGTGCGCCGCGAGCGCATGGGCCACATTGAACTGGCCGTTCCGGTTTCGCACATCTGGTACTTCAAGGGCATTCCCTGCCGCATGAAGATGCTGCTGGACATGAGCCCGCGCGCACTGGAGCAGGTGCTCTACTTTGGCGCGTACGTGGTCATTGATCCCGGTCATACCGCGTTGCAGTACAAGCAGATTTTGACGGATAAGGAATACCGCGAGTTTCAGGAGCAGTACGGCGCGAAGGCATTTCGCGCGGGCATGGGCGCGGAGGCAATTCGCGAACTGCTGACACAGCTCGACCTGCAGAAGCTCCGCGTGGAACTGCGCGAAGAGATTGACGGCGCATCCGGACAGAAGCGCGCAAACGCGATTAAGCGCCTCGAGGTCATCGAAGCGTTCATCGCCAGCGGCAACAAGCCGGAGTGGATCATCCTCACGGTGATTCCGGTCATTCCGCCGGAAATCCGCCCGATGGTGCAGCTCGACGGCGGCCGGTTCGCCACGAGCGACCTCAACGACCTCTACCGCCGCGTGATCAACCGCAACAACCGCTTAAAGCGGCTGCTGGAACTGCGCGCGCCGGACATCATTGTCCGCAACGAAAAGCGCATGCTTCAGGAAGCGGTGGACTCCTTAATCGACAACGGCCGCCGTACGCGCCCCGTCACGGGTCCCGGCAACCGTCCGCTCAAGTCCCTTTCGGACATGCTGCGCGGCAAGCAGGGGCGTTTCCGCCAGAACCTGCTCGGCAAGCGCGTCGACTACTCCGGCCGCAGCGTTATCGTCGTCGGTCCGGATCTGCAGATGTATCAGTGCGGTCTGCCCAAGGAGATGGCGCTCGAGCTGTTTAAGCCGTTCGTCATGAAAAAGCTCGTCAAGGGCGGGTTCGCGCAGAACGTAAAGGGCGCAAAGCGCATGGTGGAACGCGTCGATCAGGCCGTTTGGGGCGTGCTCGAGGACGTCATCAAGGATCACCCGGTGCTCTTAAACCGCGCGCCAACGCTGCACCGTCTCGGCATTCAGGCGTTCGAGCCGATCCTCGTCGAGGGTCGCGCTCTCAAGCTCCATCCGCTCGTCTGCACCGCGTACAACGCGGACTTCGACGGCGACCAGATGGCCGTTCACGTGCCGCTCTCGGTTGAGGCGCAGGCGGAAGCCCGCTTCCTCATGCTCGCGAGCAACAACATCTTAAAACCGCAGGATGGCCGCCCGGTCGTTTCCCCGACGCAGGACATGGTCATTGGCTGCTACTATTTAACGATGATCAAGCCCGGCTCGAAGGGCGAGGGCAAGGCCTTCCATTCGGAAGACGAGGCCGTGATGGCCTACCAGACGGGCGAAATCGCGCTGCAGGCGCGGGTCAAGATTCGCCTGGCGCGCGAATGGCAAGGCGAAACGCGTAGGAAGGTCGTCGATACGACGGTCGGCCGCGTGATCTTCAACAACGCGATTCCGCAGGATCTCGGTTTTGTCGACCGCTCGAAGGAGGAGAACCTCTTCGCGCTCGAAATTGACAAACTCGTTGCCAAGAAGGACCTCGGCAACATCGTGGACAGCTGCTACCGCAAGCACGGGCCGACGACCACGTCGCAGGTGCTCGACCGCATCAAGAAGCTGGGCTTCACCTATTCCACGCGCGGCGGCATCACGGTCGGGTTCCAGGACATTCAGGTTCCCGCCGAGAAGAAACAGATGATTGCGGACGCGGAGGTCAAGGTCGAGGAGATCGACAACCTCTTCCGCATGGGTATGCTCTCTAACGGCGAGCGCAGAGAGCGCGTCATCAAGGTTTGGGAAAAAACGACCGACCTCGTCGCAAAGTCCCTGATGGCCTCGCTGGACGAGTTCAACCCGATCTACATGATGGCAAACTCCGGCGCGCGCGGCAGCACGGCGCAGATTCGTCAGCTCGCGGGCATGCGCGGCCTCATGGCCGACCCGAGCGGTCAGATCATTGAGGTTCCGATTCGCGCGAATTTCCGCGAAGGCCTCTCGGTGCTCGAATTCTTCATTTCGTCGCACGGCGCGCGCAAGGGTCTTGCCGATACCGCGCTTCGTACGGCGGACTCCGGTTACCTGACCCGCCGTCTGGTCGACGTTTCGCAGGACGTGATCGTCCGCGAGGACGACTGCTATGCCGCCCGCGGCGAAGCGCCCAAGGGCATGGTGCTCACCGAGGTTAAGGACGGCAACAAGCTCATTGAGCCGCTCAAGTCCCGCGTCATCGGCCGCTACTCGGTCGACGCGATCAAGCATCCCGAGACCGGCGAAGTCATTGTGGAAGCCGACTCGCTGATCAGCTACGAGCAGGCGGAAGCGATTGAGAAATCCGGCCTGAAGAGCGTGCTCTGCCGCTCGGTCTTTACCTGCCGCGCGGAACGCGGCGTCTGCGCCAAGTGCTACGGCGCGAACCTCGCCACCGGCGAGCTGGTTGACATCGGCGAGGCGGTCGGCATCATTGCCGCGCAGGCCATCGGCGAACCCGGCACGCAGCTGACGATGCGTACGTTCCACACCGGCGGCGTTGCCAGCGCGGACGACATTACGCAGGGTCTTCCCCGCGTGGAAGAGCTCTTTGAAGCGCGCAAGCCGAAGGGTCTCGCCGTGATTTCGGAGATCAACGGAACGATTCACATCGACGACTCCAAGAAGCGCCGCGAAGCGGTCGTGACCAACGAGGACGGCGAAGCGGAAAGCTACCTGATCCCGTTTGGCAGCAAGCTCAAGGTCAGCGAAGGCGAAGCGGTTGAGGCGGGCGACGAGCTCACCGAAGGCAGCGTGAACCCGCACGATATTCTCAAGATCAAGGGCGTAAAGGGTGTTCAGGCCTACCTGCTCAAGGAAGTGCAGAGCGTTTACCGCCTGCAGGGCGTTGAAATCTCCGACAAGCACATTGAGATCATCATTCGCCAGATGCTCCGCAAGGTTCAGATTGAGGAAAACGGCGATACGGCGCTGCTCCCCGGCGAACTGATCGACATCTTCCGTTTCGAAGAGGAGAACGAGCGCATCATCCAGAGCGAGAAAAAGCCTGCAATTGCAAAGCGCAAGCTGCTGGGCATCACCAAGGCTTCGCTCGCTACGGATTCGTTCCTCTCCGCCGCGTCCTTCCAGGAGACGACCCGCGTGCTGACCGAAGCCGCCATCAAGGGCAAGATCGATCCGCTCGTCGGCCTCAAGGAAAACGTCATCATCGGCAAGCTGATTCCCGCGGGCATCGGGCTTCGCCGCTATCGCAACGTCGTCGTGACGGAAAAGCGGTAATTTCGCCGCTGCTCAGGAAGGCGACTAGGAGCAACCATCCGGCTGCTCCGGCGAACGACACGGGAACTCTCGAAAGGAGCGTCCATGGAAAAGCTGCCTGTTAACCCAAACTGCGAGCTCTCCGGCACGAAATATTGCCAGATGCTGAACATGCACACCTGCGCGAACTGCACGGTTCGGGAGCATGAACAGAAGGCGGAGATCAAGAGCGATCTCGATCTTTACGAGACCCTGCTGCCGACCGGCGGCGTGGCGCGCCTGTTTCAGAGTCACGAGTGCCAGTTCTGCAAAAAGCCGGTCAAGGGCAAGCGCAAGGGCTACGCCATTCTCGACATGGCGCATCCGGAGCCGCGCCGCGTGCAGAAGTGGCTGTTTGGCAAGCGCACCGCCCGCATCGGAACAATGATTCCTATGCAGATGTCCGTCTGCGCAAAGTGCCGTTCGCGCTTTCTGACCATGGAGTATCTGCCGATGGTGGTTCCGGTCGTGTTTGGCATTGCCGCGCTGCTCTTCTTTACGGCGGACGCGGTGAAGGGCCCGCTCGTGGATATTTCCATGTTCGCGCCGTTTGGCGCATGGCTGCTCAGCGTGCTCGTTGGCGCGTTGATTGGCCGGCTGGTCGCGAACGGTCTGGCAAAACGCTGGGATGCGGATATGTATGTGGACGTGATGCAGCATCCCGTCATCGTGGAGATGACCGAAAAGGGCTGGACGCCGATCACCGCAAAGTCGCGCACAAAGCTGCTCTTTAGCAAGAGCCGCCTTTCGCGCGGGCTTGGTACGGCGGACGATCCGGACGTTGCCGAATAGCGCGATTTTACAAGAAACCGTTTGACAAAACGGGGTGTTTTCTGATAAAATCCAGTGTTGCCACCTCCCGATGGCTGCAGGGCAGTTTTCGGGTAGATAACAGGATACAGTGTCCCCAACAGGGGTTGCTGGGGACGCAAACCTGGACTGTCCGCCGCGCAGCGGCGGGGCAGCCGAACCACCGGATACAATGCTTCCTACAAGGGGTTGCAGGAAGCGGTAATAGAGATAGATTTTTCAACACAGATTAAACGAAGTTTTTAAGGAGAATGATTCATGCCGACCATTAACCAGTTGGTTCGTAAAGGCAGAGAGCAGGTGGAGTACAAATCCACTGCGCCTATTCTGAAACAGTGCCCGCAGCGTCGCGGCGTTTGCACGGCGGTTCGTACCATGACGCCGAAAAAGCCGAACTCCGCTCTGCGTAAAATCGCGCGTATCCGCCTGACCGATGGTCTCGAAGGTACCGCATACATCCCCGGCATCGGACATAACCTGCAGGAGCACTCCGTCGTGTTGATTCGCGGCGGCCGCGTCAAGGACTTGCCGGGCGTTCGTTACCACATTATCCGCGGCGCACTCGACACCGCGGGCGTTGCCAACCGCAAGCAGAGCCGCTCGCTCTACGGCGCGAAGAAGCAGCAGAAGAAGAAGAAATAAGGGAGGGTCGAACAATGCCAAGAAGAGGTTTTATCCCCAAGCGGGAAGTGCTGGCCGACCCGATCTATAACAGTCTGGTCGTCACCAAGCTCATCAACCAGGTCATGCACGACGGCAAGCGCGGCGTTGCGCAGAAAGCCGTTTATGAAGCGTTTGATATGATTCGCGAGAAGACCGGCCGTGAACCGGGCGAAGTCTTTGAGCAGGCAATGAACAACATCATGCCCGTTCTCGAAGTCAAGGCCCGCCGCGTCGGCGGCGCGACCTACCAGGTCCCGATCGAGATCCGCACCGAGCGTCGCCAGACCCTCGGCCTGCGCTGGCTCGTTTCGTATGCGCGTAAGCGCAGCGAGCGCACGATCAGCGCGCGTCTCGCCGGCGAAATCATGGACGGCGCAAACAGCCAGGGTAACTCCTTCAAGAAGAAGGAAGACACCCACAAGATGGCCGAAGCGAACAAGGCGTTCGCGCACTACCGCTGGTAAGCGCTGCTACGCCATTTTGGCGGTTGGCGCGGTACATTAGCAGGAGTTGTCCCGGTTCCAGTATCGCGAAAGCGGCTGGATGACGGGAAGCAATTAAGGAATCTACAAGCCACGGGCCTGCGGTTCGGAGCAATTCATCCGAGCCGCAGACCCGCGCAATACTGTAGGGGAACAAATATCAACCAGTAAAGGGATACGATTTTGCCGAGAGATACATCACTGGAAAAAACCCGCAACATCGGGATCATGGCGCACATTGACGCCGGTAAAACCACGACGACGGAGCGAATTTTGTACTACACGGGCAAGATTCACAAGCTCGGCGAGGTGCACGAAGGCGCTGCCGCCATGGACTATATGATTCAGGAGCAGGAGCGCGGCATAACGATTACGTCCGCCGCGACGACTGCCTATTGGCGCGGACACCGCATCAACATCATCGACACGCCAGGCCACGTGGATTTCACGATGGAGGTGGAGCGCTCGCTCCGCGTGCTCGACGGTGCGGTTGCCGTATTCTGCGCAAAGGGCGGCGTCGAACCGCAGTCCGAAACCGTTTGGCGTCAGGCGAGAAAGTACGGCGTGCCGTGCATTGCCTACGTCAACAAGATGGACATCACCGGCGCGAACTTTGAGAACGTCTGCAAGATGATGCGCGAGCGCCTCGGCGCAAACGCGTTGCCGATTCAGCTGCCGATTGGCGCGGAGGATACCTTCCGCGGCATCATCGACCTCGTATCGATGAAGACGGAGATCTATTACAACGACGACGGCACGGATGTTCGCGAGGAAGAGATTCCCGCGGAAATGCTGCCGATGGTCAAGGAACAGCGCGCGCTGCTACTGGATTCCATCATCGAGGAAGACGAGCACCTGATGGAGCGATACTTCAACGGCGAATGGTTTACTCCGGAAGAATTGATTCCCTGCATCCGCAAGGCGACGCTCTCCGGCCGGATCGTGCCCGTTACCTGCGGCACGTCCTACCGCAACAAGGGCGTTCAGCCGCTGCTGGACGCGATTGTCAACTACCTGCCGAGCCCGCTGGACATTCCGGCTGCGGTTGGTACCGATAAGGACGGCGAAGGCGAGATCGTTGTGGAACCGAAGGACGATGCACCGTTTGCGGCGCTTGCGTTCAAGATTCTGTCCGATCCGTTCGTCGGCAAACTTTCGTTCATCCGCGTTTACGGCGGCACGCTGAAGTCCGGCTCCTACGTGTATAACGCGAGCAAGAACAAGCGTGAACGAGTTGGCCGCATCATGATGATGCACGCCGACACGCGCACCGAGATTGAAGAAGCACACGCGGGCGATATCGTCGCGCTCGTGGGCATGAAGGACACCAGCACGGGCGACACGCTTTGCGTGGAAAATCGTCAGCTTCTGCTGGAGAGCATGGACTTCCCGGATCCGGTCATTCAGGTCGCCATTGAGCCGAAGACGAAGGCCGGTCAGGAAAAGATGGGCCTCGCGCTCATCAAACTGGCGGAGGAAGACCCGACCTTCCGTACCTATACGGATCAGGAGACGGGTCAGACGATCATCGCGGGCATGGGCGAGCTCCATCTGGAGATCATCGTCGACCGCCTGATTCGCGAGTTCCACGTGGAAGCACGCGTCGGCAACCCGCAGGTTTCCTACAAGGAGACGATCAAAGCGCCCGTCAAGGCGGAAGCGCGCTATGTGCGCCAGACCGGCGGCCGCGGCCAGTATGGTCACGTGGTCATCGAGCTCGCACCGCGTGAACCCGGCGCAGGCTACGAATTCATCGACAAGATCGTTGGCGGCGTGATTCCGCGCGAATACATTCCCGCCGTCGACAAGGGCATTCACGAAGCGCTCAAGAGCGGCAAGCTCGGCGGCTACGAAGTGGTGGACGTGCAGGCGACGCTGATCGACGGCTCCTACCACGAGGTGGACTCCTCCGAAATGGCGTTTACCATCGCGGGCTCGTTGGCGCTCAAGGAAGGTCTCGAAAAGGCGCAGTGCACGCTGCTCGAACCGATGATGAAGGTCGAAGTGCTCGTTCCCGAGGATTACCTCGGCGACGTCATGGGCAACCTGACGTCCCGCCGCGGCAAGCTCAGCGGAATGGAAGCACGCCAGAACGTGCAGGTGATCGACGCGCTCGTGCCGCTTTCGGAGATGTTTGGTTACGCAACCGACCTTCGCAGCCGCACGCAGGGCCGCGGAACCTTCACCATGCAGTTTGCGCACTATGAAGAAGTTCCCAAGTCAATCGCCGAGACAGTGGTTGGCAAAAATAATTACCGTTTATAAAATACGATTAAACGACTGAAGGAGAAATCTTATGGCAAAGGCAAAATTCGAACGCACGAAGCCGCACGTCAACATCGGCACGATTG
>CAZDXW010000101.1:0-7876 GCA_964509485.1 uncultured Christensenella sp. | reverse complement strand
CCCATGGCGGGGTTGTACCGGTTCAGAATCACGAGCGTGAGGAACACACCCGAAAAGATGACGCCAATGTGCGAAAGAGCCGAGCGGAATTTTCTCATTCGGGATCGCTGCCTCCAAAGTAAATAATGTCGCTGATCGCGCGCCCGCCCTTGTACGGCTGGCTCACGATCTGGCCTTGAAAGATCATCATGGCGGACTGTCCGCCGTCGAGGTTGTAGGCGTCGACGCAGCCGAGGTCGAGCATCGTCTGCGCGAGTTCGTCCATCGTCATGCCGCGGGAGTAGTCGCCCTGTCGCCCGTCGACCACGACGAGGCAATAGTGCCCCGGCTCAAAATAGCCGATGGCCGAACGCGGGTTGTGCGAAATGATCACGTCCGTGGTGTTGTAGCTCGCGGGAATCTGTCCGTTGTCCAGAATCTTTGGCCCGAACGCCCAGGCCTGATACGCGCCGCGTGCAACCGCCGCGTCGAGGTCAAACTGGTTGCCGTAATAGCTCTCCATCACGCCGTCGGAATAGAGCACGCAAACGTCCTCGGTGCCAACGGTATCGCGATAGAGGTTTCCGTTTCGAATCACGACGCTCTGGGAATTCGACCCGTAGGTGTCGCCCGAAATCGCGACGACTGCGTTCAGGCGGTTTGCAATGTCGTTCGGCATTTCGTAGAGTGAATGTCCGAACTTGCCCTTGGCAAACGCGGTTTTAAACCCGTGGATGTTGCGCACCCAAACGTCCGCGACAAAATAGGTCGCGTCCTCCGAGCGCTTCTTGGATACGACCACGCGAAGGTCGCCGTCCGCATAGCTGCCGATCACGTCTGCCCCTTCCTCCGGCTCATCCGTTGGGAACCGTGCGGAGAAATCGCCGAGCGCGGGCGTCGGCGTTGGTTCGGGCGTTGCGCTCGTCGCCGCGGAGGCGGCGGGGTCCGGCGTTGCCGCCGATTCCGGCTCGGCGCTCTGTCCGTCCGCGGGCGCGGGGGTCGATTTGGAAACGATGCTTTGCAGCGGCTGTCCGCTGCCCGCGCGGGGCGAAAGCTGAACCAGCGCAAAGATACCGAGCATCGCGCCGATGCCAAGCAGATCCAGCAGAACCACCAGAAGCGCAGGCAGCGGTTTTTTATGGCGCATAGAAAATCCCTTTCGGCTTTGGATCGGGATACAATCCCGTTTTGGTTGAATTTTGGTTCCCGATCGATCGATTGAATCGGTACGTTTCTAAATAATATGCGCGCGACCCGCAAAAAGCAAGAAACGCCGGGAAAATCAACAGTAAATTCACAAATGTTAAGGCGTTTCCGGATGTGAGAGCAAAAGCAAAGACCCCCGGAGCGACCGGAGGTCTAAGTATCTTCGTGTTTGCTATTCTGCAATCGTCAGCGCATCTGTATTATTTTGAATGAAACCACTTCACTCTGCAATCGTCAGTGCAACCTGCATCATGTCGTGGAACGCCGTCTGGCGCTCTTCGGACGTGGTGAGCGCGCCGCCGATGAGCAAATCCGAAATCGTGCAGATCGCGAGCGCTTTCTTGCCCGCGCGCGCGGCGTTCATGTAGAGCGCGGCGGCTTCCATTTCAACCGCGAGTACGCCGAGCTTTGCCCATTCCAGCGTGCCGTCGATTCCCTTTTCGGAATAGAACATGTCGCTCGAAAGAATGTTGCCGACCTTGTAGTTCAGGCCGCGCTTTTCGCACTCGTCCACCGCGCGGCGTAGCGTCGCGTAGTCCGCAATGGGCGCATACGATCCCGAAAGCCCAAACTGCGAAAAGTAGTTGGAGTTCGTGCAGGCACCCTGACCAAGCACGATGTCAAAGAGCTTGAGGTCGGGGTGCATGCCGCCCGCCGAGCCGATGCGAATGATGGTCTCCACGCCAAAGAAGTTATACAGCTCGAAGGAATAGATGCCCATGCTGGGCATGCCCATGCCGCTGGCCATCACGGAGATGCGCTTCCCTTCGTAGTAACCGGTGTATCCCTGAATGCCGCGGACGTTGTTGACGAGCTCATAGTCGCTCAGGTAGGTTTCGGCAATGTGCTTTGCGCGGAGCGGATCGCCCGGCATCAACACGGTTTTTGCAAAATCCTCCGGGCTGCAGCTGATATGCGGGGTCAGGTTTGCGGTCTTCATAAAAAACTTCCTCCGAACATCTGATCTGGTACGATTTTGTACGATCGAATCCTGAAATGAGTATAGCACAGGAAAACACACTCTGCACAGACGGATAAACTGCTTGACAAGCATTTTTGCGCAAGGATAAACTATTTTGGTACCCGTAGGTGCAAAAGGAGGAGAACACCATGTCCAAGTCATTCATTCCGCAGGGCTACCGCTCCAAACTGGGGCTCTACGACACACAGAATGCGATCGAAATCATCAAGAGCACGTTTCTGGAATCCCTCTCGGCAATGCTCCGCTTAAAGCGCGTTTCGGCGCCGCTGTTCGTCAATCCCGCCGAGGGGTTAAACGACAACCTCAACGGCGTGGAACGCCCGGTCTCGTTCGACATTCCGGCGACCGGCGGAAACGGCGAAGTGGTGCAGTCCCTCGCCAAGTGGAAGCGCTATGCGCTGGGCCGCTACGGCTTCCGCCCCGGCAAGGGCCTCGTGACGGATATGAACGCGATCCGCCGCGACGAAGCGCTGGACAATCTGCACTCCGTCTATGTGGATCAGTGGGACTGGGAAAAGGTGATCCTGCCGGAAGAGCGAACCGAAGAGACGCTCAAGCAGACCGTGCTGAGCATCGTCGATGCGATCTATTATACCCAGCAGGTGCTCTGTGCCAAGTACGACGTGCTGACGCCCTGCGTCAGTCGGGACGTTTCGTTTGTCACCGCACAGGAATTGCTCGATCTTTACCCGGATTGTGACGCAAAGGAGCGCGAGTACCGCTACGTCAAGCAACATCCAACCACGTTCGTCATGGGCATTGGCGCAAAACTGTCGGACGGAAAACCGCACGACGGGCGCGCGCCGGACTATGACGACTGGTCGATCAACGGGGATATTCTGTTCTACAATCCGCTTCTGGACTGCGCGTTTGAAGTGTCCAGCATGGGCGTCCGCGTGGATGCGGAAACGCTGGACAAGCAGCTCTCCATCGCGGGCTGCGACAATCGCCGCGCCTTTCCGTTCCACAAGATGTTGTTGGAAGGCAAGCTTCCCCAGACCATCGGTGGTGGAATCGGCCAGTCGCGTTTATGCATGCTTTTGTTGAATAAAGCGCATATCGGCGAGGTGCAGAGCTCGCTCTGGGATGCACAGACGCTTGCCATGTGTGAGCACGCGGGTGTAACGCTGCTGTAACGATTCTCAAAAGTCATCCGTTTTTAGGCCGGTATCCGTTTGTGATGCCGGCCTTTTTTTCGCGCGTTATTTCGCGCTTTTTCGTAGAAAATTGTTGCATACAAGCTGTAAACACCAAACGAAATGTACGGACTTAATTGAGAAAAAGTGACGATGTAACAAATCGACCAGGTGTTGATTCGCGACGAGACGCAACGCGCATGTAACAAACCGAACGTGAGGTGTATACAACGGCGTATTTTGCCGAAAAAATCTTTATATATGATGTATAAATCAAACGAAAAGCAACAATTATGTAATGGGTGCTTTCTATAATATGGTATAAGTCAAAAAAGTATCGATTCTCACAACGTGATTCGCGTAGTTTAAGGAGGCATAAAAATATGAAAAGGCTGAGTTTCAAGCGGTTTTTAAGCCTGATTCTTTGCATTCTGATGGTGGCTGCCCTTCTGCCCATGAACACCATGGCAGAAGATGTTGTCGCGCCGGACACAACAAGCACATCTTCCACGGAATCGACGGGAACGGAGGGTTCGTCCTCGGACTCTTCGTCTGCAGACGCCTCTACTGCGGACCCCGCATCCGAAGGAACCACTTCGGATCCCGCTACTACGGATACTGCGGTTCCTGAAACGGCTGCACCGGAGACCTCCTCGCCGGAGACCGCTGTGCCGGAAACTGCCGTACCTGAGACCGCCGCGCCGGAGATCGCGACCTACACGGTTACCTTCGTCGTAGACGGTGTTACGGACCCGGGCCTGACGCAGACGGTTGCCGCGGGCGGAACGGTCAGCAAACCCAGCACGGATCCCTCTCCTCTAGCGGATGGTTCGGTCTTCTTATACTGGACGGCGTCGGCCAACCGGGCTTATGACTTCTCGACGCCGGTGGAGAGCAACCTCGTTCTCTACGCAAAATTCGGCACGCCGGATGGTACGGACGAAACAACAGATCCGGCGACGGACGATACGACGGACGAAACAAAGGATGCATCGGCGGACACGACGCTGGGCGAAGATCTTCTTGGCGCGCTGGAAGGCGGGCTGCTGATGAGCGCGCTGGCGCTCGACGGCGGCATTGTGGAACCGACCACTCCGCTGATCACCTATACGTTCGTTGCGAATACGGCGACCGTGGACACGCAGATCGTCGCCGAGGGCGACACGCTTAACGAACCGGAAGCGCCGGTCGTCGACGGCATGAAGTTTGTCGGCTGGTTCACGGCGGACAATACGCAGTTTACCGCCTTTGGCGTGCAGGGTGCCATTGCAGCGACCGCCGCAATCACACTGACCGCGCATTATGAGACGGCGTACTACGTCTTCTTCCACAACCAATATGGTTCGATCATCGAAACGCGCACGCCGGACACATCCAATCTGGTTTCGACCGCCAGCGTAGCGGCGCTGGAGCTTGCCTCCAACGAGGCGCTGGTCGGTTGGGCAACCACCTCGGGCGGCACCACGGACGTTGGCGCGAGCGTTACGGTAAACGGCGCGAATGTCGACCTCTATCCCATCGTGCAGCAGGTCGTTTGGATTACGTTTAACTCCAACGGCGGCACCTATATCACGCCGACCTACATCAGCCCCAATACGGCGTTGACGCAGACATTCATCAACACGTATGTCGCTTCGCAAAACAACAACTCCAGCACGATTACGAAAACGGGCTATACCTTCACGGGTTGGACGGGCTTTACCTTTGGCACGATTCCAACGGGTAATGTTTCGCTTACTGCAAACTGGACGCCGAACACGGTTGGATATACCGTGTTGTTCTGGCAGCAGGCCGTCGAGGGGGACTCCTACAACATCGTTGCAACGGATACCGTAACCAACCGTACGGCGCTGGCGGAATCCTCCGTTTCGCCTCAACAAGCCGACATCTCGAAAACCTACAAGGGTTTCACCTATAATGCGACCAAGTCGGTTGCGGTCACGGTGGATGGCGATGGCAGTTCGGTGCTGAACGTGTACTATGACCGCCAGATCTGGACGGTGAATTTCCTGCTGCGCACGAAGACCGCAAGCAATCAATACAATAACAGCAACAATTATACGAACTGGAAGACGATTTCCGGCAGATACGGTTCCAAGCTGAACTACTGGCCGGGCGCTACGGAAGCGAACGGGTATTATACCGGCGGAACCAACGGCTGGGGATTTACGAACTGGATGATCAATTCATCGTCCAACGGAACGTTCCTGACCTATCTGGAAATCTACGACGACGGCGGTTCGAACATGTTCAACAGCGGCGTGCTGAACCTGTACGGAATCTTTGCGTATGGTGTCAGTTCCGCATATGCCATCAACCATTACCGACAAAATCTGGATGGGACATGGCCGGGTTCCCCAAGCTTGACTGCATATGCCTACAGCGACGGCCCCTTTGGCATCAACAACCGATTCGAAGGTTTTACTGCGGCTCAGTATCAAAGGGACGGCGGTTCCTGGAACACGGCCGTTCCCGGATCAACCAGCGTATCGGGTATCAACGACTATATCAATATTCGGCATACACGTAACAGCTATAATCTGACGATCCGAAACTTCAACACGCAGCTAAGCACGACAAGCCTCCTGTATGAAAAGTCGCTCAGCACCTATCAGCCTGCGCAGCCGTCGAAACCGAGCGGAATTCCGGCGGATTACGTTTGGGCAGGTTGGTATACTTCGCAGGCGGGATACGCCGGCACCGAGATGAACTGGGACACGACGATGCCCGCGCACGACTTGATTGTGTACGGCGTTTGGAAGGCGCCAACCTTCACGGGCATTGCGCACTCCGTCTCCTTTGGTTCGAGCGGCGGAAAAACCGTTGATCTCGGCGACATCGAGTATGGCGGAACCATCAGCGCAAGCGCGCTCGCCGCGGCGGAAGCGGCTGCGAATGCGGATAAACCGCACCCGACGGACATCTTTGGCGGTTGGTTTATTCTCAAGAGCGGTAATCTGATTCTGTTCAACTCGAGCATGCGAATCTATGAGAACGTTGTTCTCTATCCGAAATGGATTAGCGGATTGACCTACACGCTGACCTATAACCTTGGGTTGGCAACGGGCACCGCGCCTGTGGATAGCAACGCCTATGGCACCGGCGCGCAGGCGCAGGTGAAGGCGTATAGTGCCGCGTCAGTCACCCCGCCGGAGGGCATGCGCTTCTACGGTTGGCGCTCCAGTGTGGACGGGAACCTCTATTACCCGAACAGCACCATTACCATGACAGCGGATACCACACTGACCGCGCAGTGGAGCGCGGCGGCGGTGTTCGTCAACATCACCTACAACGGAAACGGCGGTACACTGACCGGCGGCGGTACGACCATTGTTGCGAGCGTGCCAAATAACACGACGCACGTGATTCAAAGCAACTCGTTCCTCTATACCGGCAAGTTGTTTACCGGTTGGAACACGCAGCCGAATGGCAGCGGAACCAGCTACGCGGCAACTCAGAATGTTCTGGTCAGTGCGAGCAATCCTTCCGCGCCCAGCATCCTGTATGCACAGTGGGAGGATCAGACGTTTGCGGTTAGCGTTACGGCAAACCCGGCGGTCGGCGTCACCACGAAGACCGGCGCGGGAACCTATCTCTACAACGCGAACGCAACCGTAACCTGGACGTTGACCGCCGGATACGAGGTGACCAGCGTAACGGACAACGGTATTGATGTTCCGGCAGCCCAGTATTCCGGCAATAGCTATGCGCTCACCGGAATTCAGGCCGACCACGCGATTGTGATCAATACGCGGCTGACGATCTATTCGCTGACCTATGACGGCAGCGGCGGAACCTACAATTCCTCCGGCAGCTATAGCACGAACAAGACCATTGGCGAGAGCTTCACCGTAGACGTAAACAAGTTTACGAAGAGCGGCTTCTACTTCCTAGGCTGGAGCACGACTTCCGGCGCAACGACGCCGAACCCCAGCTATGCGCCCGGCGCCGCGATGACCATGCCGGAAGGCAACCTGACGCTCTATGCCGTTTGGGCGGCAAAGACGCCGGTCACGCTTACGGCAAACAGCGCAACCTATGCCTACAACGGAAATGCACGCACCGTCTCCGGTATCTCCGCGAGCGTTGGCAGCCTGACGATTGAAAACACGACGGCGGGCGCAACCGGAACGAACCCGGGCGTCTATCCGACGAGCTTTAGCAATCAGGCGGGTCTTGTGTTGAAAGACGGCGGCGTGGATGTGACCGAACGGTACACCGTGAGCTGGGCAAACGGCAGCCTGACAATCAATCCGGTCGTCACCTATGTCAACGGCGCGAACGGTTCCATCATCGGCACCGAGTCGGTTGCCTATGGCACGGGCAGCGCAACCTACGCCGTTACCCCGCCGAAGAACGTGACGGTCGCGGGCGTGAACTACTACTGGACGGGCAGTTACGATCCGGCGACGGCGACGAACCTGACCGACAACATCACCATCAACGCCCTGTATACCGCCAATAAGACACTCGTCATCACGGCGGACAGCGCGGAATATGTGTATAACGCAACTCAGCGCTCTGTGACGACGGCGACGGTCAATGTTTCCGGCGTAACGGTCACCGGCTATAC
>CAZDXW010000100.1:6463-7916 GCA_964509485.1 uncultured Christensenella sp. | reverse complement strand
TCAACGCCGATCTTGGAGATGGGCGAACCGATGGGGCCCATCGAGAACGGAATGACATACATGGTGCGGCCATGCATGCAGCCCTTGTAGAGGCCGGACATGGTCTTCTTGAGTTCGTCGGGATCGACCCAGTTGTTCGTCGGGCCGGCGTCTTCTTCCTTCTTGGAGGAGATAAACGTCCTGTTTTCCACGCGCGCAACGTCCGAAGGATCGCTGCGGAAGAGGTAGCAACCGGGGCGCTTGTCCGGATTGAGCTTGGTGGCCGCGCCGCTTGCTACCATCTCGGCGAGCAGGCGGTCGTTTTCTTCCTGGGAACCATCGCACCAGTAGACGCGGTCGGGTTCGCACATGTCTTGGACTTCCTTGACCCATGCGAGCAGCTTTTTGTTGTTTGTCATAAGTATCGGCACCTTTCTGTCTTTATTGGAAACCGGTTAATAAACCTGATGAAAACACCGTTTTAAACTTGGTTTGCCCCAAATGGAACTGCCGGGCGCTTATTAAACCGAAATCGCGTGTCATACGCGATATAAAGTTATCATATAAGAACTAACTTTCGAAAGTCAATGCTTTCACGTCCTGCAAAAGTGACGCGTTTCCTGCGTAAAACTGCATAATTGGAGGGTTTTGGGTGATTGGTACCGTGAAACCGCAGTTTATATGGGCAGTCATATGCACGCCATATGGAAAACACATGCCAAATTGCCGCAGAAAACGACTCTGCTTGCGGACGGGAATGCCAATTTCCGACAACTACATGATACACCCATTCGACAAGGGAATCAAATGATTTGACCAAAAAATCGAGCGATATCTTCCAAATGTTGTGTGCTGGAAGCGGCGCGGCAGATGTTTGGCCTCTGCGCTGCGTTTATGTAGAATAATTGCATATACATGCAAAATGTTGTGAAAAACAACGCTTTGTTGCCCGCTTTGACTTGCAAAGTGTATTCAAAAAGCGTATACTGGCGAACGATATTGAGTTTTGGAGTGTAAGATCGAATATGATTCGGGCGTTCTTGGCAGATTTAAAAAGCGAATTCTTCGGTTACAACGGAAAGTCTTTCTCGCGCGATCTCATGGCGGGCATCACCGTTGCGGCGGTTGCGCTGCCGCTCGCGCTGGCCTTTGGCGTCAGCAGCGGTGCGGACGCGGCGGCGGGGCTCATCACCGCGATCATCGCGGGCGTGGTGATCGGCTCGCTTTCCGGCGCGTTCTATCAGATCTCCGGGCCGACGGGTGCGATGGCCGCGATTCTGATTTCGATTGTCGCAAAATACCAGATGCAGGGCGTGTTCCTCGCGACGCTGATGGCGGGCGTGTTCCTGCTGCTCGCGGGGGTTCTGCGGCTCGGCAAGATGACCGCCTACATTCCCGCGCCGGTGATCACGGGCTTTACCTCCGGCATTTCCATTTTGATTGCGGCGGGACAGCTCGACAATCTCTTTGGCGT
>CAZDXW010000100.1:0-6363 GCA_964509485.1 uncultured Christensenella sp. | reverse complement strand
GCCTCGCGCATGACCGGAAAACCGTTCAACAGCGATCAGGAGCTGGTTGCGCAGGGCGTCGGCAACATCATTTTGCCGTTCTTTGGCGGTATTCCGGCAACCGCCGCCATCGCGCGCACCAGCGTCGCAGTCAAGAGCGGAGCGGCAACAAGGCTCACCGGAATCATCCATGCGCTCGTGCTCGTGGTCTCGATGTTTCTGCTTTCGCCCGTGATGAGCGCAATTCCGCTCTCCGCGCTCGCGGGCGTTCTGCTCGTCACCGCGTTTCGCATGAACGAGTGGGAGGCGATTCGCTATATGTTCTCCCATAAGTTCAAGGGCGCGATTCTGAAATATCTGGTCACGATGGCCGCGACGGTCATCTTCGATTTGACGACGGCAATCGCCCTCGGCGTGCTCGTTGCGCTGCTGCTGCTCGTACGTCGGCTCTCGAAGCTCGAGATCAACATCGAGAGCGTGGACGCGAGCCGCGTCTCCGCGCCGGACGCGGAGGTGGAAAAGCGCTTTGGTAGCGCGCGCGTTGTTTACATTGCCGGGGCCATGATCTTTGCCAACACGCAGGCGGTAGAGGCGATTCCGGCGGGCATTCCGAGCGAGTGCGACACGGTGCTCTTCTCCATGCGCGGCGTGTCGTATCTGGACGTTTCCTGTGCGCAGGCGTTTGAAAGCGTAGTCAAACAGCTGCTTGGCCGCGGCGTGCGAATTGGCGTCTGCGGGTTGTCCGGCGAAACGCGAAAAACGCTCGACCGCAGCGGGATTACGGCGTTGATCGGCGAGGAGAACATCCACTGGAGCGTCGACCGGATTCTCACGCAGGAGTGCGGCTGCGAGGCATAACGGGCGTAGGGTTCGGTTGCGAAATAACCGGAGAATTGCGCTATTAACAAAATCGAATTTTACAAAAGCAAGCGGAATCTTACAATCTAGGCCGTCCAACCGATTGTACGCTGTAGGGGAAGTGAAACGGAGGTGCTCCCCTATGGCGAACGAATTTCGGCGGACGGCCTATACGGATTTAAACGACTTTCTCTACGCGCGGGCGCTTCACCCGGTGCTCCTGAAAAACGGCATGTCGATTGGCGGAGGGACGCTGTATCCCGAAATCAACTTCACCCTGCCGTCCATGAACGTGGAACAGGACACCATGCAGGAGGTGCTGCGCCAGTATCGCGAAATCATCACCGGCGTGTGCGAGCGCGCGCGGGATCTGGACTGTCCCGGCTTTGTCGCGGAGATTGAAACCCTGCCGCCGATGACATTTCAGCCGGAGTGGGGCGAGGCGGTCTGCCGCGCGGTCGTCGAGATCACGAAGGAATTCACGGAGAAATTCGGCGTGAACAGCGCCGTGCGCATCACCCCAAACGACATTCGCGAAGGCGGCGAGCTTTCGCATATGTGGCGCGGGCGGCACTGGGAAAACATGCTGGAAACCTTCGAGCGCTGCGCAAACGCGGGGGCGGATCTGCTCGCGATTGAGTCCGTCGGCGGTAAGGAAACGCACGACGAGGCGGTCATTTCCTGTGACATTCAAAAGTCGATCTTCGCGCTCAGCGTGCTCGGCTGCAAGGACATGAACATCCTCTGGTCGAGCATTGCGGACATCGCGCGACACACCGGCACCGTCGCCTCCGGCGACACGGCCTGCGGCTTTGGCAACACCGCCATGGTGCTGGCGGATCGAAAGTACATCCCCAAGGTATTCGCGGCGACCGTCCGCGTGGCAACGGCGGTGCGCAGCCTCGTGGCGATTGAACAGGGCGCGCAGGGGCCGCACAAGGACTGCGGCTACGAGGGCGTCTATATCAAGGCGATCACGGGCACTCCCATTGCCATGGAAGGGCGGACGAGCGCCTGCGCGCACCTCAGCCCCGTGGGCAACGTTGCGGGGTGCCTCGCGGACCTTTGGAGCAACGAGTCGATTCAGAACATCAAGCTGCTCGGCGGCATGGCGCCTACCGTTGCCTTTGAACAGCTCGTTTACGACTGCCGCCTCATGAACGAGGCGAGCAAGCGCGGCGAGAGCGCGGCGATCCTGATGCGCGACCTTCTCGCGGACTCGGACAGCGCGCTCGACCCGCAGGCGTATGTGCTCCGACCGGACGTCGTGCTCGATATCTCGAAGGAAATCGTAAAAGAGACGGGTTACTACAACCGCACGCGGCGCGCCGCCGCCCTCGCGCTCGAACACATGAGAACGGCGCATGTGAATGGGCGACTCCGGCTGGACAAGAAGGAGCTCTCCTGGCTCGATCGGTTGGTGGACGAGGTGGACGACCTGCCAGACACCGCGGAGGAGCTCACCAAGGAGATGCTACCGCTTTGCGAAAAGCTCCGTCCGGAACTCTACGATTTATAAGCATATTCTTAATAAGAAAATCCCCGTTCGGAAGAATCCGGCGGGGATTTTTGATGGTTGGATTTGATTTTACTTTGATTCCAACTCGCGAAATGCGGCGCGATAGAGCAAGCCCGCCGCGAGCACGTTGCGCCACCAGCCATATTGAAGCGGCGTATAGCGAAAATACTTCTCCGTCTCCATAATCAGCGCGAGATATCCCTGCCCCAGCGCGTAGCGAATGCGCGTGCCGCGTGAAGTCTCGATTGGCTCGGCGGAAACCGTATTGTGGGCGGCGATTGCTTTTTCGGCGCTCGTGAGCGGGCACGAAAACGCGAGGCACACGAAGTCGACCGCCGGATCGCCCCAGAAGCTCCGCTCCGGATCGATCCACGCGAGCTGGAGTTCGCCGTTCGTGCGGTGCGCGATCACGTTGGAAGGCCAGAGGTCAAAGTTAACCATGCGCGGCAAAACCGGCTCGAGCACCGCGTGGTGCCGCGCAATCTGGCGCAGCAGTCGCTCGCCCCGACGCGAACGCCAGTGCTTTCGCGTGCAATCTGCCAGCGCGAGGGAAACGAAGCCGCTGAGTGCCTCCGCCCAGCTGGAAGCGGGCGCGCACTGCTCGTAGCCGAACCGCTCGCCGGGGATTGCGTGAATTTTCGCGAGCATTTCGGCAAAACGCGCCGGAATCTCCGCGCGCTCCGCCTCGGTGAGAGCGGCGCTTGGCAGCGGGTCGCCCTCCAGCCGCTCCAGAATGCAATAGGCGCTGGGCAGGCGGGCGAGCGAATCGTCAAACACATAGATGTCCGGCACGCGAATGTCCGTTTGCTCGCGAATGCGGGTATACCAATATATCTCCGACGCGAGCATGTGTTGCTCGTAGGTCATGCAGTGTTCGTCTCCGCGCGGGGAGACCTTGAGCACGTAGCCGCGCCCGTTTGCGTCGACGGAGTAGACGGCGCTGAACTCGCCGCTGCCGAGCGGGGCGATGGATTCCACGTTTGGAATGCCCGCTTCGGCAAACAACCGCTTGATGGTCGTTTCGTCAAGCGTCGGTTTCGTTTTGCTGTTCATCGGTTGACCCTCCAAGAGAAACTGAGAAACAGAAGAGTTGAAGCTTGTGAAAAGATACTTTCGTATTCATACAAGAAGCATTATTATGATATAGAATGTAAGCAAGAAACTCAACCATTGTATATCGATCAAAACAGCAATTGTTCTTTTGAAATAAGGAGTGCTTATGAATCGCTCGCAAAACACCGAACTCGAAACGCGCGTGGAATCCCTGCTTTCGCAAATGACGCTAGAGGAAAAGGCCGCGCAGATGATGCAGATTCCCTTTTCCTATGTGCCGCGCGAGGAAGCGCTGCGCTGGGCTCAGCTCGGCGCGGGTTCTTTTCTGCACGTGCTGGGGGACGACGCGCGGGAGCTGCAACAAATCGCGCTTAGCACGCGGCTGGGCATTCCCGTGCTGTTTGGCATCGACGCAATTCACGGCCACGCGCTCAACGACCACGCGACGGTGTTTCCCTCGCAACTGGCCGCCGCTTGCAGCTGGAACCCCGAACTCGTCGAGCAAATGGGGCGCGTCACCGCGCGCGAGGTCGCGACGGACGGCCTGCATTGGACGTTTTCGCCCGTGCTCTGCCTCGCGCGGGACACGCGTTGGGGACGCGTGAACGAGACGTTTGGCGAGGACCCGTATCTCGCGGGCGAGCTGGGCGCGGCGATCATCCGCGGGTATCAGGGGGATCGGCTGGACGGCGAGGAGAGCATTGCCGCCTGCGCGAAGCACTACATTGGCTATGGCGAGGCGGTTGGCGGGCGGGACGCCTGCGATACCGAAATGACCTATCGAAAACTGCGCGAGGTCTTTCTGCCGCCGTTTAAGCGCGCGGTGGAGGCGGGCGTCGCAACCGTGATGACCGCCTACGGCTCCATTGACGGATCGCCGTTTACCGCGAGCGAAAAGTCGCTTAAAACGATTCTGCGGGACGAGTTGGGGTTCGACGGCTTTGTCGTGACGGACTGGGACAACGTAACCAGCCTCGTGACGCGCCAGTTCGTTGCAGAGAACATGGACGAAGCGTCGCTTCTCGCGGCAAACGCGGGCAACGACATGATCATGACCACCGAAGCGTTCTACGACAGCGCGATTCGCCTCGTCCGAACGGGCCGACTGGATGAGCGCGTTCTCGACGCGGCGGTGCGCAACATTCTTAGAATCAAATTCGAAATGGGCTTGTTCGAGCGCCCGGAAAAACGCGGCAAACCCGGTTGCTTTGCCTGCGCGGAGCATCTGGAGGCGAGCGTAGCCCTCGCGCGCGAGAGCATTACGCTGTTGAAAAACGACGGCGTGCTGCCGTTCGGCGCGGGTGTGCGCCGCATCGCCGTGATTGGGCCGAATGCGGACGACATCCGCGCGCAGTATGGCGACTGGACGTATTTTACGCATCCGGCGGCGAACCGGCGGCAGGAGCCCGTGCGACCGTACACCACCGTTTTGGAGGGAATCCGCGCGGTTGCGGGGGAGCAGGGCGTTGCGGTTTCCTATCATCGCGGCTGCGGCGTGCTGGACAGCGCGGCGGACGATCTCGACGGCGCGTTGGAAGCGGCGCGGGGCTGCGACGCAATCGTGCTGGTGGTCGGCGACGTGCCGGAGCAGACCGGCGAAACAAAGGATCGCGCGGATCTTGCGCTTTCCGGCAGGCAGGAGGCGCTGTTTGAACGGCTGGAAACGCTGAGCGTTCCGATCGTGACCGTTCTTGTCGCTTCCAAACCGCTCTGCGTTTCTCGCGTGGTCGAGGGGTCGAGCGCGTTTCTCGCCGCATTCAACGGAGGCATGCTCGGCGGGCAGGCTGTGGCGGAGGCGCTCTTCGGGCGAATCAACCCCAGCGGAAAACTGCCGATTTCGTTTCCTCGGCACAGCGGGCAAATCCCCGTCTACTACAACCAACTGCCGGGCTGGCACGGGGACAAATACGTCGACTTGCCGGAAACGCCGCTGTTCGCGTTTGGCGAAGGGCTCTCGTATACGAGCTTTGTTTATTCCAATCTGCGCGTCGACGCGGATACGCGCACGGTCAGCGTTTCGCTGCAAAACACGGGCAACCGCGCGGGGGCCGAAACGGTGCAGGTCTACCTGCGGGATCGGGTCAGCAGCGTGCTGACTCCGGTCAAACGCCTCGTCGCGTTCGAGAAGGTACGGTTGGAGTCGGGGGAGACGCGGGAGCTGGTGTTCTCGCTCACGCGCGAGGACTTTTCGCTCGTGCTGCCAAACGAGCGGCGCGTGGTGGAGCCGGGGGAGTTCGTGATTTTTATCGGTGGAAGCTCGAAGGACGAACATCTGCTCTCGGGAACGATCGTCGTCGACTAAACAGTTCGAAATACGCACAGTAAAAAAAACAGCCGGGCGAATTTTCTCGCTCGGCTGTTTTTGTATGGCTCCATTATGCATTCAGCACGCCGCCGTCGATCATCTCGAGCATGATATCCACCAGCGCGGGATCAAACTGGCGTCCGCGGTTGGTGATGAGTTCCGAGCGAACGTATTCTTCGCTCTGCCGCGCGCGGTAAGGACGCGTGCTGTTCATCGCGTCCACGGCGTCCGCAAGTCCAATGATGCGTGCTTCAATCGGAATCTCCTCGCCCGCAAGTCCGCGCAGGTAGCCCGTTCCGTCATAGCGCTCGTGGTGATACAGCGCGCCCTCGGCAACCTTGTCGAACGCGGTAAAGTCCTTCAGAATGAACGCGCCGATGGCGGTGTGATTCTGAATCTCCAGGTACTCCTCTCTCGTGAGTTTTCCGTTTTTTTGCAGCACCGCGTCCGGAATGCCGATCTTGCCAATGTCGTGCACTAGCGCGATGTTGTAGAGATTTTGAACGTGCGCCTCCGGCCAGCCAAGCCGCCGCGCCACTTCGGCGGAGTATTGCGCAACGCGCTGGGAGTGCCGCCGGGTCAGCGGGTCGCGCGCGTCCAGCGCATTGCTGATGGAGAGCACGGTTTGAACGAGCACGTGCTCCACCTT
>CAZDXW010000099.1:4344-8002 GCA_964509485.1 uncultured Christensenella sp. | reverse complement strand
TAAACATGAAGAAAGCCATTTTGGGCAAAAAGATCGGTATGACGCAGATGTTCCGCACTGACGGTACCATGATCCCAGTGACAGTCATCGAAGCCGGTCCCTGCCCCGTAGTTCAGAAGAAGACCGTCGGGACCGACGGGTATGAAGCCGTTCAGGTTGGCTTTGGCGAACTTCGCGAGAAGCTCTCCAACAAACCCAGAACGGGTCACTTTGCCAAAGCGGGCGTGAAACCCCTCCGTTATATGAGAGAGTTCAAGCTCGACGACATGACCAGCTACGAAGTTGGTCAGGTCATCAAAGCGGACGTCTTCGCCGAAGGCGACAAGATCGACGTTCGTGGCATCAGCAAGGGCAAGGGCTTTCAGGGCGTCGTGAAGCGCTGGAATCAGGCCCGCGGCAAGATGACGCATGGTTCGCACTTCCATCGTGCCCCCGGTTCGATGAGCGCGAACTCGAGCCCGTCGCGCGTGTTCAAGCACAAGAACCTTCCGGGTCATATGGGCAACGTTACCGTTACCGTGCAGAACCTCGAAGTCGTGCGCGTCGACGCGGAGCGCAATCTGCTGCTCGTCAAAGGCGCGGTTCCCGGCCCGAAGGGCGGCCTCGTCGCTCTAACGAGCACCGTGAAGTAAGGAGGAGCAAGAGAATGCCAACAGTAGCAATGGTCGACATCACCGGCAAAAAGGTCGGTGAATATGAGCTCTCCGAAGCCACCTTTGGACAGCCCGTCAATCAATATGTTCTCCACGAGGTCGTCAAGGCGCATCTGGCCAACTGCCGTCAGGGCACGCAGAGCGCGCTGACCCGCGCGGAAGTCTCCGGCGGCGGCATCAAGCCCTGGCGTCAAAAGGGCACCGGCCGCGCCCGTCAGGGTTCGACCCGCTCGCCCCAGTGGCGTCACGGCGGCGTGGTGTTCGCACCCAAGCCCCGCGATTACACGATCCGCGTGAACAAGAAGGTCAAGCGCCTCGCGATGAAGTCCGCGCTCTCCGGCAAGGTGCTGGAAAACGACCTGATCCTCTTCAACGAGATCAACCTCAAAGCGGCCAAGACCAAGGAAATGGTCAAGGCGCTCGAAGCGGTCAAGGTCAACAAGGCGCTCATCGTTCTGCCGGAACCGAACGAAACGGTGGAGCGCGCCGCGCGCAACATCCCCGGCGTCAAGACGACGCTCGTCGGCACCCTGAACGCGTACGAGATTCTCAAGTATAAAACGCTGATCCTCACCGAGGCGTCGGCAAAGAAGATCGAGGAGGTGTACGCCTGATGAAGAGCGCATATGACATCATCAAAAAGCCGGTGCTGACGGAAAAAACCTACGATCAGTTCCCCGGCCGGACCTACACGTTCGAAGTGGCCAAGACCGCCAACAAGATCGAAATCAAGAAGGCAGTCGAAGAGATCTTTGGCGTTGCGGTTGCAAGCGTGCACACGGTCAACAGCGACGGCAAGATGCGCCGCCAGGGCAACAGCCAGGGCCGCACCCCGTCCAGCAAAAAGGCCTACGTGAAGCTGAAGGAGGACTCCAAGGGTATTGAGTTCTTCGACAGCATCTCGCAGTAAGGAGGACGAACCATGGGTATCCGTAAGATTAACCCGATTACGCCGGGCCAGCGCTTCATGACGGTATCCTCGTTTGAGGAGATTACGAAGAAAACGCCGGAACGTTCGCTGATCGAAGATAAGAAAAAGAACGCCGGCCGCAACAACAGCGGCAAGATCACGATTCGCCACCAGGGCGGCGGCGCGCGCCAGAAGTACCGCATCATCGACTTCAAGCGCAACAAGGACAACGTCCCCGCGAAGGTCTTCTCGATTGAGTACGACCCGAACCGCTCGGCCAACATTGCCCTGCTGCACTATGCAGACGGCGAAAAGCGCTACATCATCGCTCCGCTTGGTCTGAACGTCGGCGAGACGATCATCTCCGGCGACACCGCGGACATCAAGGTTGGAAACGCTCTGCCGATCTCCAACATCCCGGTTGGCACGATGATCCACTGCATCGAGCTCAAGCCCGGCAAGGGCGCGCAGCTGGTCCGCTCGGCGGGCAACGCCGCGCAGCTGATGGCAAAGGAAGGCGCCTATGCGCAGGTCCGCCTGCCCAGCGGCGAAGTCCGCCTGATCCCGATGAACGCGAAGGCCACGATCGGCCAGGTCGGCAACATCGACCACGCGAACATCCAGATCGGCAAAGCCGGCCGCAAGCGCCACATGGGCGTCCGCCCGACGGTTCGCGGCAGCGTCATGAACCCCTGCGACCACCCGCACGGCGGCGGCGAGGGCAAGAGCCCGATCGGCAAACCCGGCCCGGTCACCCCGTGGGGCAAGCCCGCGCTTGGTTACAAGACGCGCAAGCATAAGAACCCGACGAACAAGTACATCTTACGCCGTGGCAGCGGTAAGTAATGGGAAGGGGAAGGAGATAAACAATGAGCAGATCGGTTAAAAAAGGCCCGTTTATCAGCGAACGCCTCCTGGGGCGCATTCAGGCGATGAACGCGAGCGGAAAAAAGACCGTCGTCAAGACATGGTCTCGCGCCTCTACCATTTATCCCGAAATGGTTGGACATACCATCGCGGTACATGACGGCAAGAAGCACGTGCCCGTGTATGTCACCGAGGAAATGGTCGGCCATAAACTGGGCGAATTCGCGCCCACGCGTACGTTCAGAGGACACAGGGGCTCCGAGAAGTCCTCGTCCGCGAAGTAAGGAGGAACGAAGCAAAATGGCAACCAGAATGAGAGAAAAGTCGGCCAAGCGTTCGGCCACCGCAGATAAGCGCCCGCACGCGACCGCAAAATATATCCGCATCTCTTCGCGCAAGGTGAAGGCCGTGATCGACCTGATCCGCGGCAAGAGCGTTAAGGAAGCCGAAGCCATTCTGACCTACACGCCGAAAGCGGCGACCGAACCGGTGGCGAAGCTCCTCAAGAGCGCGATTGCAAACGCGGAAAACAACCTGGACATGAGCCGCGAAGAGCTCTTTGTCGCTGAGATCTACGCCAATCAGGGCCCGACCCTGAAGCGGTTCCGGCCGAGAGCACATGGCCGCGCGAGTGCAATCCACAAGCGCACGAGCCACATCACGGTCGTTCTGGATCAGGCGAAGTAAGGAGGAAATGAGTAATGGGTCAAAAAGTTAATCCGAACGGCTTCCGCGTCGGTGTCATCAAAGATTGGAACACCCGTTGGTACGCCTCCAAGAAGGACTTCGCCGATTTCCTCGTCGAGGATCGCAAGATTCGCGACTTCGTGAAGAAGAAGTACTATCTGGCCAGCATTTCGCGCATCGAGATCGATCGCGCGGCGGGCAAGATTACGGTGAGCATCTTCACCGCGCGTCCCGGTCTGTTGATCGGCAAGGGCGGCACGGGAATCGAGACGATCAAGGAAGACATCAAAAAGGTGATCGGCAAGGACGTGAACGTCAACATCATGGAAATCCGTGATGCGGACGCAGACGCACAGCTGGTTGCGGAAAACATCGCGTCCCAGCTCGAGAAGCGCATCAGCTTCCGCCGCGCCATGAAGCAGGCGATGGGTCGCGCCATGCAGAAGAACAGCGTCAAGGGAATCAAGCTAATGGTCTCCGGTCGTTTGGGCGGCGCGGAAATCGCGCGCAGCGAAGGTTACCACGACGGTTCCATCCCGCT
>CAZDXW010000099.1:0-4244 GCA_964509485.1 uncultured Christensenella sp. | reverse complement strand
TGGGCGGCGCGGAAATCGCGCGCAGCGAAGGTTACCACGACGGTTCCATCCCGCTGCAGACCATGCGCGCGGACATCCAGTATGGTTTCGCGGAAGCGAAGACCACCTACGGCCGCATCGGCTGCAAGGTCTGGATTTACAAGGGCGAGCTGCTCGGCAAGCGCAAGGCTTCCGAAAAGCGTGAGGAAGGGGGCAAATAACCATGTTGATGCCAAAGAGAGTAAAACGCCGCAAGGTTTTCCGCGGCCGCATGAAGGGCAAAGCAACCCGCGGCAACACGATTACCTACGGTGAATATGGCTTAGTGGCGATGGAGCCCTGCTGGGTGACCAGCCAACAGATCGAGGCGGCGCGTGTCGCGATGACGCGTTACATCAAGCGTGGCGGCCAGGTCTGGATCAAGATTTTCCCGGACAAGCCGGTTACCGAAAAGCCAGCCGAAACCCGCATGGGCAGCGGCAAGGGCTCCCCGGAATACTGGGTTGCCGTAGTCAAGCCGGGTCGTGTTCTCTTTGAGATCGCCGGCGTGGAACAGGAGGAAGCAAACGAGGCGCTTCGTCTCGCGATGCATAAACTCCCGCTGAAATGCAAAGTGATCAAGAAGGAAACCGAAAAGGGTGGTGAAACCGATGAAGGCAAATAAGTTTCGCGAAATGACAATCGACGCCCTTACCGCTCAGGAAAAAGAGCTTAAGAGCGAACTGTTCAATCTTCGCTTTCAGTCGGCTACCGGCGGTCTGACCAACCCGAACCGCATCAGCGAGTGCAAGAAGGACATTGCCAGAGTGAAAACGATTCTCCGCGAGCGCGAGCTTGCGAAGGTCGCCGAGTGACGGGAAGGAGGACAGAGAAGATGGAACAAAGAGGATACAGAAAGACCCGTATCGGCGTGGTCGTCAGCGACAAAATGGACAAGACGGCCGTCGTCGCCATCAAGACTAAGGTTCGCCACCCGTTGTATGGAAAGATGGTCAACCGCACCCGGAAGTTTAAGGTTCACGACGAAGAGAACCAGTGCGGCATTGGCGATACCGTCAAGATCATGGAAACGCGCCCCATCAGCAAGGACAAGCGGTGGCGCCTCGTCGAGATCGTCGAAAAGGCGAAGTAACGATTGGAGGAACTGGAAAGATGATTCAACCGCAAACCAGATTAAAGGTCGCGGACAACAGCGGCGCGAAGGAAATCATGTGCATTCGCGTGCTGGGCGGTTCCTACCGTAAGTCCGCCAATATTGGCGACGTGATCGTGGCCAGCGTCAAGTCCGCTTCGCCGGGCGGCGCTGTGAAAAAGAAGGACGTCGTTCGCGCGGTCGTCGTGCGCACGGTGTTTGGCATTCAGCGTCCGGACGGAAGCTATATCCGCTTCGACGACAATGCCGCCGTCATTATCAACGACCAGAAGCAGCCCCGCGGCACCCGTATCTTTGGGCCCGTGGCGCGTGAACTCCGTGAGAAGGACTATATGAAGATCGTGTCCCTCGCACCGGAAGTACTGTAAAGGAGGAGCATGACATGAGCAGTTTGAACGTCAAAAAAGGCGATACCGTCGTTGTCATCTCCGGCAAAGACAAGGGCAAAAAGGGTAAAATCCTGGTTGCGCATCCCGATGATGAGCGCGTGGTCGTTCAGAACGCCGCGATGGTTACCCGTCACGTGAAGCCCCGCAAGCAGGGACAGCCCGGCGGCCGCATCGAGCAGGAAAGCGCGATTCACGCTTCCAACGTAATGCTCGTTTGCCCGAAGTGCGACAAGCCCACCCGCGTCGCCCACAAGATCAAGGAAGTCGAGATCTCGGGCGAGAAGAAGCAAAAGAGCGTCCGCGTTTGCAAAAAATGCGGTAAGGTAATGGATTAAGGCGGAAGGAGGAACTGACAAGTGGCAACAAAAAAGGACATTGAAACCGTCGTCGACGCCGTGGAAGCAGCAGCCGAAACGGTTACCGCAGAAGTAAAGAAAGCCGCGAAGAAGGCAGCTCCGAAGGCCGCCGAAGCCGCAGAAACCGTGGAAAAGGCCGTCAAGAAGACCGCCAAGGCCGCCGCCGAGACCGCTGAAAAAGCGGCCGAAGCCGTGAGCGAAGCCGCCGCGGAAACCGTAGCCAAAGCAGCGGGCGCCGTGAAGGAAGCCGCCGCGAAGGTAGAGAAGAAGGCCGAAGCCGCCGCGAAACCCGCCGCCAAGAAGGCGAAGGGCGTGCAGGCGGACATGAAGAAACTCGAAGGCATGCCGCGCATGAAGAAGCGCTATCAGGACGAGATTGCTCCGTCGATGCGCGAGAAGTTCAACTATAAGAACGTCATGCAGATTCCGGGTCTCGAGAAGGTTATCATCAACATGGGTCTCGGTTCCGACAAGGAAAACCCCAAGGGAATCGAAGCCGCCATCAAGGAACTCAGCACGATCGCCGGCCAGAAAGCCGTCGTCACCCGCGCCAAGAAGAGCGTTGCGAACTTCAAGGTTCGCGAAGGCATGAGCATCGGCGCGAAGGTCACGCTCCGTGGCGACCGGATGTACTACTTTGTCGATAAGCTCTTCAACATCGTCCTGCCCCGCGTGCGCGACTTCCACGGTGTGTCCGACAAAGCGTTTGACGGCCGCGGCAACTACGCCCTCGGTCTCAAGGAGCAGCTGATCTTCCCCGAGATCAACTACGATGATATCGATAAGACACGCGGCATGAACATCGTGTTCGTGACCAGCGCCAAGACGGACGAAGAATGCAAAGAGCTGCTCACTCAGCTCGGCATGCCGTTTGTACAGGGCTGAAAAGGGAGGATAGCGATATGGCAAAGACAAGCATGAAATTGAAACAGGCGCGCGAACCGAAGTTCAGCACCCGTGGCTACACCCGCTGCCGCATCTGCGGCAGGCCCCACTCGGTTCTGCGCAAGTATGGCGTCTGCCGCATTTGCTTCCGCGAACTCGCGTATAAGGGCGAAATTCCCGGCGTACGCAAGGCAAGCTGGTAAAGGAGGAAACGAACATGACAGATACCATTGCCGATATGCTCACCCGTATCCGCAACGCTTTGATCGCAAAGCACGACTCCGTCGAAATCCCCGCCTCCACGATGAAGAAGGCCATCGCGCAGATTCTCGTTGACGAGGGATACATCAAGAGCTTTGAGGTCATTGCCGACGGCGAGAAGAAGACGATTCGAATTCAACTCAAGTACGGCCAGAACAAGCAGCGCGTCATCGTTGGCATCAAGCGCATCTCCCGCCCCGGCCTTCGCGTTTATGCGCGTAAGGACGAAATGCCTAAAGTGCTCGGCGGCCTGGGAATCGCGATTGTTTCCACCTCGCGCGGCGTTATGACCGACCGCGAAGCGCGCAAACAGGGCGTTGGCGGCGAAGTGCTGGCTTACGTTTGGTAAGAATCAGGAGCGGATGCCTCGTTTTAATCCGAAACCTCTGGTTTTTAGGAGCAAAACGGACGTCCGCGCCCGCATGAAATACGAAAAGGAGTAAACTACAATGTCTCGTATCGGAAAACTTCCGGTCAGCATTCCTGCCGGAGTGACAATCACGGTCGCAGACGACAACGTCGTCACCGTGAAAGGTCCGAAGGGCACGCTCAGCGAGAAGGTCTCTTCGGAAATGCTGCTCGAGCAGGACGCCGGTGTTCTCACCGTAAAACGTCCCAGTGACGACAAGCGCCACCGTTCGCTGCATGGCCTGACCCGCACGCTCATCAACAACATGGTTGTTGGTACGACGACCGGCTTCGAAAAGAAGCTCGAAATCGTTGGCGTCGGCTACAAGGCTCAGATGCAGGGCACGATGCTGGTCATCAACGTCGGTTACTCGCATCCCGTCAACGTTCCGGCGCCCGAAGGCATTAGCTTCGATGTGCCCGCGCCGACGAAGATCACGGTAAAAGGCATCAACAAGCAGAAGGTTGGCCAGACGGCAGCCGATATCCGCGCGGTGCGTCCGCCCGAACCCTACAAGGGCAAAGGCATTCGCTATGAGAACGAGATCGTTCGCCGCAAGGAAGGCAAGACCGGTAAGTAAAGCAGGAAGGAGTGACAAAAGATGTTTAAAATGATCGATAAAAACGCGATTCGCGTCGCTCGTCATTATCGCCAGCGCAAGAACATCGTGGGTACGCCGGAGCGTCCTCGTTTGAACGTTTACCGCAGCACCACGCACATCTACGCGCAGGTGATCGACGATACCGTTGGAAACACCTTGGTCGCAGCTTCCACGCTGGACGCCGAAATCAAGGGCAAGCTCGAGGGCAAGA
>CAZDXW010000098.1:0-8071 GCA_964509485.1 uncultured Christensenella sp. | reverse complement strand
TCAGCACCGTTCGCCCGCTCGCGGCGGGGTCGATGATCATCGAACGAACGCGCATGTCGCTTTGTTCCTTTCATGTCGGGTTTTTCTCACTGTAGCGCAGAATGAGACGAAACGCAATCGACAGCGAAGAATCAGGCTTATCAAATGTTGCTTTTCTGGAGCTTTTTCACGGTAGGGCTTTTCAAAATTGAATTGTTTCCGTTATACTGATAGCAGGGAGACGGGGATAGCGCCCTGCCTGATCAAGATAAAAGGAGTGACCCGTATGGGGATTGTCGAAATCTCAAACACAAACTTCAACAGCGAAGTGCTGGAAAGCGACCGAACGGTTCTCGTTGACTTCTGGGCCCCGTGGTGCGGCCCCTGCCGGATGGTATCGCCCATTGTGGACGAAATTGCCAAAGAAAGCGCCGAGGTCAAGGTCTGCAAGATCAACATTGACGAACAGCCCCAACTGGCGAGCCTGTATGGTGTCATGAGCATCCCGACGCTGCTGGTCTTCCGTGGCGGCGAAGTGGTCAACAAGGCGGTCGGCGCGCGCAACAAGCAGTTCATCGAACAGATGCTTCAAGGCTGATTTACTAGTCGTACAAAACCAAACTCCCCCAGATCCCACGTGGATTTGGAGGAGTTTGTTTTTATATATGCGGGGTTTCCAAAGGGGGAACCCCTTTGGCCTGCGGAGCAATTGCTTTGGTTTCCAAAGGGGGAACCCCTTTGGCCTGCGGAGCAATTCTTACTCGTAAACCGACTCGACGGACATCACGCCGTCAATCTTGGAGAGCCCCTCCATCATCGCGGCCAGATTGTCCCGATCCGGCAGGGTCAGGTGCGCGTAGACATGCCTTTTTAGATTCTTGGTATCAATCGCAAAGCTGAACTCGTCGATCACGCAGCCCATGCGCTCCAAGTCCGTTTGCAGGTTCACAATGCTTTGCCCTTCCATTGAAAGCACGATTTGCAGCACGAGCCGGTTCGCCTTTCTGCGGCGGCTGTGTGCCATGGTGCGCAGCACGCGCAGCACAATTAGAATCAGCACCGTGGTCGCGATGGCGAGAACATAGTTTCCGCAGCCCGCCGCGAGGCCGACGCAAGACACGCACCAGAGACTGCTCGCGGTGGTCAGCCCGCGCACGGAGATGCCTTCTTTGATGATGGTGCCCGCGCAAAGAAAGCCGATGCCGCTGACCACCTGCGCGCCGATGCGTGCGGGGTCGATGTTTGAATTCGGGTATTGCGCCATGAGGAATTCGCCGCTGCACATGACGAGCGCAGCGCCGATGGCAACGAGGATATGCGTACGCATGCCCGCGTTGCGCTGCACATGTTCGCGCTCGTAGCCGATGACTCCGGCGAGCACCGCCGCGAGGACGACACGGCTCAGCATGGAGAGTGTTTGCGTCCAATCGAAGGTAAAATGATACATCTTTTGTTCTCCTTCCGGTTCCGCGCGCCACGCGGGATAACAAACGGGAGAATTGTAAAATCCAAATCAAATATAGCTTGTATTTGATTATTATACACGCCGTGCGCCATTCGGCAAGAAGGGATGGGGATTTTCTGTTCTTTTTGAAAAAGAACCAAAACATATATATCTTTACCAAAGTGTTTGAGATAAGAACAATCCAAAACAAAAAAATCAGCCCTCCGTGCTGAAACCCAAGGCTGTTGTTTTCCTAAAAACAACACAAAAAAATCAGCCCTCCGTGCTGAAACCCAAGGCTGTTGTTTTCCTAAAAAACAACAACAAATAAAAAATCAGCCTTCCGTGCTGAAAACGAAAGGCTGATCAGTCGCCGTGGAAGGAGCGAATTCCCACAGCGTTCGAGGATGTCAATTAGAAAGAGTTAGACTGCGCTTGCGCCATAGTTCGCCAGAACGCGTGCCGACGGGTCGTTGACGTTGCAGCCTTCCCAGGTGCGGTTCGGCATCCAGAAGTCCTTGACCATATGCGCCTGCCCGGGGTATTCCGCCTCAAACAGCTCGCGATACAGCAGCGATTCCTTGGTAAACGGCGTCGCAAAGGTGTACTTCGCGCTGCGCTCGGCAAACTCCTCGTCGGTATACAGCTTCTCGGCATACGCCTTGATCTGGTCAACCATGGAGTGCCCGACCGCGTCCGAAAACGCGGCTTTCTCGCGATAGAGAATGTCGTGCTGCAGATAGTCCCCTTCGAACGCGCGGCGGAGCAGATACTTGCCCTTGCCGAAGCGGTTCATCTTGAGCGCGGGGTTGATCGACATCACGTACTTCACGAAATCGAGATCGCCAAACGGCACGCGCGCCTCCAGCGAGTTTGAAGAGATGCAGCGGTCCGCGCGAAGCACGTCGTACATATAGATTTCGTCGATGCGCTTCTTCGCTTCCTTCTGGAATTCCTCTTCGTTCGGCGCGAAGTCCGTGTACTTATAGCCAAACAGTTCGTCCGAAATCTCACCCGTGAGCAGCACGCGGATATTCGTGTTCTCATGGATGTATTTGCAGATCAGATACATGCCAACGCTCGCGCGAATCGTCGTGATATCGTAGGTTTCCAGAATCCGGACGATGTTGCGCAGCGAACCGATGACCTCCTGCGGGGTCATCATGACTTCGGTGTGATCGGAGCCCAAGTAGTCCGCAACCTGCTTGGCATACTTGAGGTCGATTGCGTCGCCGACCATGCCGATGGCATAGGTGCGAATCGGGTGCGGCAGATACTTGTTCGCAATGGAACAGACCAGCGAGCTATCGAGGCCGCCGCTGAGCAAAAAGCCGAGCGGAACGTCCGCGTCCAGGCGCTTGACCACGCCAAGCGTCAGCTTTTCGTTGATCTTCTGGCAGACCGCGTCGATCTCATCTTCCGAATACGTCTTGACGCTCGTCAGGTCCGTATACTGAACGAACTCGCCGTCCTTCCAGTAGTGCCCCGGCGGGAACGGCTTGATCGTGTCGCACAGCCCAATGAGGTTCTTCGCCTCGCTGGAGAAGAGCACCTTTCCGTCCGCGTCGAACCCGTAGAACAGTGGGCGAATCCCAATCGGGTCGCGCGCGGCAATCAGCGAGTCGCTCTTATGATCGTAAAGGATCAGCGCATACTCCGCGTCCAGCATTTGGAACATATCCGTCCCGTAACGCTGATACATGGGCAAGAGCAGCTCGCAATCCGAGCCGCTCTTGAAGTCATATCCGGAAAATAATTCGTCCCGCATCTTGCGGAAGCCATAGAGTTCGCCGTTGCACACAACCGCGTCTCCATTCCGCTCAAATGGTTGCATGCCGCTTTTTTCCAGTCCCATAATCGTCAGGCGATGGAACATCAGGTATCCATCCCCAACACTCAGCATACGCGACAGATCCGGTCCGCGGGCGATTGTTTTGTAGAACCCGTCGACAAGCAGATCCAGCGGAATCCGCTTACCGAGATAACCCATAATCGAACACATGATCTTCGCCTCCCAGGGTCCCCCCTGTATTTTTTCTAACGAACGTTAAATAGCATATCGCCGTAGCTCGGATACGGCCAGTCGCTGGCCGCGGTCAGAACTTCCAGCGCGTCTGCGCTCGCGCGCAGCTCGCTCATCCGGCGCAGAACCTTTTCCTTGCAGATCTCGGCGGATTTATGCGCGTCCTCCGTGGCTCTGGCTTCGGAGAGGGCGTCCTCGAGCGCTTTCGTGCTCTCGTAGGCGGCCTTCGTCAGCGCGGCGGCGGTGTCCAGCGTTTCCATCTCGTAGGTGCAGTCCGCGGCGCCCGCATAGGTGCGCTTGACGGCGATGGTGTCCGCGAGTTTCTTCTGGAACGCGGCGGAGGCGGGCAGGATATCTTTGCGCGACATGTCGATCATCGTCATCGCCTCGATGCAGACGACCTTCTTGTAATTCTCGAGCATGATCTCGAGACGCGCGCGGATCTCGGTTTCGCTGAGCACCTTGTGCGAGGTCAGAAGATCGATGTTCTTCTGCTTCACGAGGTAGGGCAGGCAGTCCGGCGTGGACTTGAGGTTGAGCAGGCCGCGCTTTTCGGCTTCCTTGACCCAAGCGTCGTCATAGCCGTTGCCGTTGAAGATGATGCGCTTGTGCTCGTGGACAACCTTCAAAATCAGGTCGTGAATCGCAACGGGCAGGTCGGCGGCACCTTCGAGGATGTCCGCATACTTGCGGAGGGATTCCGCAACGGCGGTATTGAGCACTACGTTGCAGTCCGAAACCGACTGGCTCGAACCGAGCATGCGCAGCTCGAACTTGTTGCCGGTGAAGGCAAACGGCGAGGTGCGGTTGCGATCCGTGGTATCCTTCGGGAAGTGCGGAATCACATGCACGCCAATCTTCATCTGCATCTTCTCGCGGCCGCCATAGGCGCTGCCGGAATCGATTGCATCCAGAATCGAGGAGAGTTCTTCGCCAAGGAAGATGGAGACGATGGCCGGCGGGGCCTCGTTCGCCCCAAGGCGGTGGTCATTTCCCGCACTCGCGACCGAAACGCGAAGCAGGTCCTGATAGTCGTCCACCGCCTGGATCACCGCGCAGAGGAAGAGAAGGAACTGCGCGTTCTCAAATGGCGTTTCTCCTGGCTCCAACAGGTTGACGCCGGTGTCCGTCGAAATAGACCAGTTGTTGTGCTTGCCGCTGCCGTTGACGCCTTCGAAGGGCTTTTCGTGCAGCAGGCAGACGAGGCCGTGCTTTTTCGCCACGCGCTGCATGATTTCCATGGTCAGCTGGTTGTGGTCCGCGGCGATATTGGTGGTCGAGAAGATCGGGGCGAGCTCGTGCTGCGCGGGCGCAACTTCGTTGTGCTCGGTCTTGGCCAGTACGCCAAGCTCCCAGAGTTCTTCGTTGAGGTCTTCCATAAAGGCCTGAACGCGCGGCTTGATGGAACCGAAGTAATGATCTTCCAGCTCCTGTCCTTTCGGTGCGCGTGCGCCAAAGAGCGTGCGTCCGGAGAACACGAGGTCGGGACGCTTGTCGAAATCTTCTTTATTAATCAGGAAATACTCCTGCTCGTTGCCAACCGTGGTCGCAACGCGCTTGACGGAGGGATTGCCAAAGAGCTTGAGGATGCGCATCGCCTGCCGGTCGATCGCTTGCATGGAGCGAAGGAGCGGGGTTTTCTTGTCCAGCGCTTCGCCGCCGTAGGAACAGAACGCGGTCGGGATGCAGAGGACTTTTTCTTTAATGAAGGCATAGCTCGTCGGATCCCAAGCGGTATAGCCGCGCGCTTCAAACGTCGCGCGAAGACCGCCGGAGGGGAAGCTGGACGCGTCCGGTTCGCCCTGAACAAGCTCTTTGCCGGAGAACTCCATGATGATGCTGCCGCCGGGCATCGGGGAAATAAAGCTGTCGTGCTTTTCCGCCGTAATGCCGGTGAGCGGCTGGAACCAATGCGTAAAGTGCGTTGCGCCCTTCTCGATTGCCCAGTCCTTCATGGCGTTTGCCACGACGTTCGCAACGGAGAGGTCGAGCCGCTGACCCTCGCGAATCGCGGTCTGCATCGCCTTATACGTATCCTTGGGCAGACGCGCCTTCATGACCGCGTCGTTAAACACCTTGCTTCCAAATGTTTCCGTAACCGTACTCATGGTATGTTCTCCTCCTATTTTTTGAAAAAGATCATTTCTCGTGTTTCTTGTTCCGCGTATTACCGAATCATTTGGTGCTTTTTTCGCCGATTTCCGTGCTTTTCTTATAAAAAGCGGCAACGACACCACGGTACTTCCGCGGCGCCTTTGCCGTTTGAAATAATATGCGGATAGTATACAGCGCGGTCAAAACCTTGTCAACCCGCAAATTTTGCAATTTTTCCTGCGAATTCCCGCAAGAGCTACTGCACGCGCTTCTATATGCGAACTAAAAATATTTATTGCTGCCTTTTTTGCAGTTTGAAAGTATATATCATTCATTTTCAGCTTGACAGTACACCCTTTTTTCTGTATACTCCCTGAAACAACGGCGTTTCAGCTTGGGGTGCACTTCGCCCGGGGTTGGACGCTGTTTGCGTTTCGCGCTTGTATTGTTTTTTTTCGCCTGCCGCGCCTGCACCGCCTGTTTTCGAGGGCAGCGCGCCGGGATACCGCGACGTGTTCTTTCATTATTTTTAGGAGAGGATGTGCGAACACAGATGTATACCGCACAGGAAATCGTCGATTATGCCGCGGCGGAGGACGTAAAGTTCATCCGTCTGGCGTTTTGCGACGTGTTTGGCGTTCCGAAGAATATCTCCATCATGCCGGAGGAACTGCCGCGCGCGTTTTCCAACGGCATCTCGATCGACGCCTCCGCGATTCGCGGGTTCGGCGACGAGGCGCACTCGGATCTGTTGCTCTTTCCGGACGCGGAGACGATCACCGCGCTGCCCTGGCGGCCAAGCCACGGGCGCGTCGTGCGTCTGTTTGCGGACATCCGCCGCTCGGACGGGTCTCTTTTTCCGCTCGACACGCGAAATATTCTGAAACGCATGATTGCCGAGGCGGAGAGCGCGGGCGTCGTCGTCAACTTTGGCACCGAGATTGAGTTCTACCTCTTCCGGCTGGATGCGGACGGCAACGCGACGAAGATTCCCTACGACAACGCGCGGTACATGGACATTGCCCCGCTCGACCGCGGGGAGAACGTCCGCCGCGAAATCTGCCTGACGCTCGACGAGATGGGCATTCACCCCGAGAGTTCGCATCACGAGGACGGCCCCGGGCAGAATGAGATTGACTTCCGTTACAGCGACGCGATGAAGGCCGCGGACAACGCGATGACCTTCCCCTCCGCTGTGCGCACGGTCGCCATGCGAAACGGGCTCGCCGCGGACTTTTCGCCAAAGCCCATTCCGCACGAAAGCGGAAACGGCATGCACATTAACCTCTCGCTCTCCAAGCCGCATACCGAGGGCGCGCGGGATTCGTTTATGGCCGGTCTCATGGACCACATCTGCGAGATCACGGCGTTTCTCAACCCGCTGGAGGCATCCTATGCGCGGCTCGGCGAATGCAAGGCGCCGCGCTACGTGACCTGGTCGCCGGAGAACCGCTCGCAGCTGATTCGCATTCCCGCCGCTAAGGGTGAGTATGAGCGGCTGGAGCTGCGTTCGCCAGACCCTGCGGGAAACCCGTATCTCTCGTTCTCGCTGATTCTCGCCGCCGGACTGGACGGCATCCGCCGCGGACTCGTCCCGCCGCCGCCAACGAACGTGAACCTTTTTACGGCGGACGAGTCGGTCACCAAGAACCTGCGCCAGCTCCCGCGTTCGCGCGCGGAGGCCGCGGCTCTGGCAAAGGACAGCGCGTTTGTTCGCTCCGTGTTGCCGGCGGGCATCATCGACGCGTTCACAGGCGGCATAGACTAATCGATTCCGGGAGGCAACTCTTTGGCGTACAGCGACGCAAAACAGAATAGCGTATTGGTCGTTTCGGGGTCGGAACGCACGCGCGCCACGCTCGCGGGTGTGTTTGATTCCACGCGGTATGCGCCCGTCGTGACCCGCGGTTCTGCCGCCGAGGTGCGCCGGCTGGTGCTCGACTCGCCGTTTTCGCTCGTGTTCATCAATACGCCGCTGCCGGACGAACCCGGCACGCAGCTCGCGCTCGATCTATCGAGCAACCGGAGCTGCTGCGTAGCGCTGCTCGTCTCCGGGGACAGTTTTGACCAGATCAACGATCAGGTGGAGGACGCGGGCGTGCTCACGCTGGGTAAGCCATGCTCCGCGCAGCAGCTGCGGCAGGCCGCGGCAATGATGAGCGCCACGCGGGTCAAACTCGCAGATCTGGAAAAGAAGACCGCGACGCTGGAGGAGAAGATGGAGGAAGTTCGCCTCGTCAACCGCGCGAAGTGGATGCTCATTGAGCGGCGCGGCATGGATGAAGCCACCGCCCACCGGTATATTGAGAAATTGGCCATGGACGCGCGCCAGACGCGGCGTCTCGTCGCGCAGACGCTGATCCGGTCTCTGGATAACGACTGATGTTTTTTGTTTCTTTCCTTTGGGAAAGAAACTGGGCGGCCATGGACGCGCGCCAGACGCGGCGCCTCGTCGCGCAGACGCTGATCCGGTCATTGGATAACGACTGATCCACTTCTGCCGATTCTTTTTCATAGTTATTTTAACCAAT
>CAZDXW010000097.1:0-8073 GCA_964509485.1 uncultured Christensenella sp. | reverse complement strand
TTTTTGAAGGCGAGGCAAACATCGTTACCCCGGTTGCGAAGCTGGAAACCGCGGATGGCAAAGTGCTGGAACTGCCGATGCTTCAGCGTTGGCCGGTGCGCAAGGGTCGTCCCTATGCGGAGAAGATTTCGCCAAAGGAACCGATGATTACCGGCCAGCGCGTCATCGACACGCTCTTTCCGGTTGCAAAGGGCGGCACGGCGGCGGTTCCCGGCCCGTTCGGCAGCGGCAAGACGGTTGTGCAGCATCAGCTCGCGAAGTGGGCGGACGCGGACATCATCGTCTACGTTGGCTGCGGCGAGCGCGGAAACGAAATGACGGACGTGCTCATGGAGTTTCCGGAACTCAAGGACCCGCGAACGGGACTGTCGCTGATGAAGCGCACGGTGCTGATTGCCAACACGTCGGACATGCCGGTTGCCGCGCGCGAAGCTTCGATTTACACAGGAATCACGATTGCGGAATATTTCCGCGATATGGGATATAAAGTCGCCATTATGGCGGACTCCACCTCGCGCTGGGCGGAAGCGCTGCGCGAGATGAGCGGACGCCTCGAAGAAATGCCGGGCGAGGAAGGATACCCCGCGTATCTATCCAGCCGCTTGGCGGAGTTTTACGAGCGCGCGGGTTCCGTAAAGGCGCTGGGATCGGAAGGGCGCGAGGGTGCCGTCTCCGCCATCGGCGCGGTTTCCCCTCCGGGCGGCGACATCTCCGAGCCGGTTTCTCAGGCGACGCTGCGCATCGTCAAGGTCTTCTGGGGTCTTTCGAGCAAGCTGGCCTACGCGCGCCATTTTCCGGCGATCGACTGGCTGCAGAGCTACTCGCTGTATCAGGATCGCCTGAACAGCTGGTTCAACCAGAATGTTTCCAGCGATTGGTCCGCGCTCGTGCAGAAGACCATGGCGCTGTTACAGGAGGAGAGCGAGCTGGACGAAATCGTCCGACTCGTCGGCATTGACGCGCTGTCCTATCGCGACCGCCTGACGCTGGAGTGCACGCGTTCAATCCGCGAGGACTATCTGCATCAAAACGCGTATCACGAGGTGGATACCTACTCCTCGCCAAAGAAGCAATACCTGCTGCTCAAAACGATTCTTTCGTTCTACGAGAAGAGCCTCGTTGCGTTGCAGGAGGATGCGTCGTTTAACAAGCTCGTCAGTCTGCCCGTTCGCGAGCAGATCGGGCGAATGAAATACGTGCCGGAGACGGAGATTGAAGCGCGCTGCGACGAGATTTCGCGGCAGATGAGCGAGCAGATTCGCGCGCTGACGGAGGGCTGAGGAGTATGCGGAAAGAATATCGAACAATTCAGGAAGTGGTCGGCCCGCTGATGCTCGTGGAGCAGGTTTCGGGCGTAAAATACGACGAGCTCGTTGAGATTGAGCAGGCGGACGGAACGATTCGCCGCGGTCGCGTGCTCGAAATTGACCGCGACAAGGCGCTGCTGCAGCTCTTTGAAGGCTCGCAGGGCCTACAGATCAGCAGCTCGAAGGCGCGTTTCTTAGGCAAGTCCATTGAGCTGGACGTGGCTCCCGACATGCTGGGCCGCATCTTCGACGGCATGGGCAAGCCCATTGACAACGGCCCCGCGCTGATTCCGGAGAAGCATCTGGACATCAACGGAACGCCGATGAACCCCACCGCGCGGGACTACCCGAGCGAGTTCATTCAAACCGGCATCTCCGCCATCGACGGGCTGAACACGCTCGTTCGCGGCCAGAAACTGCCGGTGTTCTCCGGCTCGGGATTGCCGCACGCGAACCTCGCCGCGCAGATTGCAAGACAGGCGAAGGTGCTTGGTTCGGACGAAAAGTTCGCCGTGGTGTTCGCCGCGGTTGGTATTACGTTTGAAGAGTCGGACTTCTTCATCGACGACTTCCGTAAGACCGGCGCCATCGAAAAGACGGTTACGTTCATCAACCTCGCAAACGATCCGGCTATTGAGCGTATCGCGACGCCGCGCATGGCGATTACCGCCGCGGAGTATCTGGCGTACACGCTGGGCATGCACGTGCTCGTCATCATTACGGACATTACGAACTATGCTGAGGCGCTGCGCGAAGTTTCCGCCGCGCGCAAGGAAGTACCGGGACGGCGCGGTTATCCGGGCTATCTGTACACCGACCTTGCGACCATGTACGAGCGCGCCGGACGCATCAAGGGCAACGCTGGCTCGATTACGATGATTCCGATCCTCTCCATGCCGGAAGATGACGTCACGCATCCAATCCCCGACTTGACCGGGTACATCACGGAAGGGCAGATCATCCTCTCCCGCGAACTCTACCGCAAGGGACTGACCCCGCCGATCAACGTGCTGCCGTCGCTTTCCCGCCTCAAGGACAAGGGCATTGGCAAGGGCAAGACGCGCGAGGATCACGCGGACACGATGAACCAGCTCTTCTCTGCGTATTCGCGCGGCAAGGACGCCAAGGAACTCGCAGTCATCCTCGGGGACGCGGCGCTCTCCGATACGGACAAACTCTACGCAAAGTTTGCGGACGCGTTTGAAGCGGAGTATGTTTCGCAGGGCTACTTTACAAACCGCACGATTGAAGAAACGCTCAACCTCGGCTGGAAGCTAATAGGCATTCTGCCGAAGTCGGAGCTCAAGCGCATCAAGGACGTGTTCATCGAACAATATTACCCCAAGGAGGCGTAGCCGATGGCCGCGATCCAGGTAAAGCCCACCCGCATGGAGCTGAGCAACCTCAAGAAACGCAAGAAGGTTGCCGTCCGCGGGCACAAAATGATGAAGGACAAGCGGGACGAGCTCGTTCGCCGCTTCATCGAATACGCCCGTAAGAACAAGGTTCTGCGCGCGGAGGTAGAGGAAAAGCTCTCCCGCGCGATGAAGAGCTTTGTGCTCGCGCGCGCTTCCATGAGTAATGCAGAGGTCGAAGAAGCGCTGATCTATCCCGCGCGCGCGGCGGAGGTTTCTGCCGGGATTCAGCACGTGCTCTCGATTCAGGTGCCGCAGCTTGGCATTCAGGCGCAGGATGGGTTCACCTATCCCTACGGGTTTGCAACGACGAGCGCAGATCTCGACCTTTCCGTACAGCTGCTCGCCGAGGTGCTGCCGTTGCTCGTTCAGCTCGCGGAGATTGAAAAAACCTGCAGCCGACTGGCGGACGAAATCGAGAAGACGCGTCGTCGTGTCAACGCGCTGGAGTACGTGATGATTCCGCAGTTCACGGAGACGATTCGCCGTATTCAGATGAAGCTCGAAGAGAACGAACGCGGAAACCTGACGCGGTTGATGAAGACCAAAGAGATGCTTCAGCAGCAAAAGGAAGGTTAATACTTTCAAAAAACGAGAATTCGTGGTAGAATCATCGAAATCTCGTAGACAGAGGCGATTGACCATGGATATTCAGAAGCTTGCGCAGGAACACGGGTTTTCGCAGTGCTTCGTGTTTTCGGTAGAACCATTCTGCTTTTACGAGCGCCGCTTACAGGGCGGCGCTTTGCATTCCGCCGGACGCGACTTGACGATTGACGTCGGTGCGGACGCACCTTGGGCAAACGCGTTGCTCGCGCTGATCTATCCCTACCGACCATATACGGACGACATCCCCGTTTCGGGGAATTACCCGTCCAGCAATGCTTCCCATCACGCATCGGGCGCGCTGATGCGAAAGCTCCGGTCGCTGGGCGTACGCGTTGAACGCGCGAAGGTTCCGGTGCGCGAGATGCTGCTGCGAAATGGCGTAGGTTCCCCGCTCAAGAACGGGTTGACCTACCTGCCGGGATTCGGCACGCGGTATTCCGTTCAAACGCTTCTGGTCGAGCTGCCGGAACCGGTCTATACGCCGGTCAAGGAGCCGGAACCCGTCCGTTGCGTTGGATGCCACGCCTGCGAGCGAATTTGCCCCAGTAAGGCGATTTCCGACGCAGGGTACGATTTTCAATCGTGCGCACGCGCATATATGGGCGGCGATCCGATGGAGAATTGGGTGATGGACGCGCTGACCTGCATCTTGGGGTGTGAGCTTTGCCAGAAAGTCTGCCCGTATAATTTCGGCATCGAACCGATCAGGGAAATGCCGGATGCGTTTCGGTTGGAAGAGATTCTAAAAGGCAACGTAAAACCCGCGCTCGAAATCGTCGGCAAAAACCTCAATAAACAGGGGCGAATGATTCAGCATGCCTGCGTGGTTGCGGCAAAGCAGAACCGAACCGACCTGATTCCGCTGATCGAACCGCTGACGAGCGATCCTCGCGAGGGTGTTCGCGTGGCGGCGGAATATGCGTTGAATCACTTACGTTAGCCATAACGTTTACAATCTTGTCGCATGCCGTTCAAACGGAACCGGAAAATCCAATTTACTTTCGTTTGCCCGGCATGGTACAATAACAACAGAAATTCAGTTTGCCGCGCTAAGCGGGGAGATAGCGGTGCCCTGTACCTGCAATCCGCTATAGCAGGGTGGAAATCCCGTTCCCCGGCAAGCGTCTGTGGGGTCGGATCCCGATAAGGAGCGTTGAGCGTCGGGTCCCGTGCAATTGCAGACCGTGAACCATGTCAGGTCCTGACGGAAGCAGCATTCAGCGGAACTTGCGATGTGCCGCGGAGTAGCCTGAAAGGAGCAACCTGTCGGAGCGTCGCCCGGAGATGTGTTTGTCAAAGAACGGGTGCGCGGCAAAGTCTTGACCGGCGCGTGAAATGCATTGCGCCGGTCGTTTTTCTTTTTCGGTAAAATTACAGCAAACAAACTTTTGTTGGAGCGAGATTGCTATGGAAGATTATTCGGTGTTCGATATCATCGGCCCGCGCATGACAGGGCCTTCCAGCTCGCATACCGCGGGCGCGGTTCGGCTCGCGCACATCGCGCGGCAAATCGCGGGGCAGGACGTTGCGCAGGCGGCGTTCACGCTCTATGGCTCGTTTGCCGAAACCGGCAAAGGACACGGCACGGACAAGGCGCTGGTTGCGGGTGTGCTCGGCATGGAGCCGGACGACGTTCGCATCAAGGAAGCCTACGCCGTCGCGCGCGAGCAGGGTGTTCCCATCTCGGTGGAATTTTCGGATGAGCCGGCGAAGCACCCGAACACCGCGCGCATCGTGATTACCGGCGCAAACGGGCAGGAGACGGAGGTCGTCGGCGAGTCGGTCGGCGGCGGAAGCATCCGTATCTCCGAAATCAACGGTCTTGAGGTCGAGTTCTCCGGCGAGTATCCGACGCTGATCATTCAGCACAACGATCAGCCGGGCGTCATCGCCGAGGTCTCGCATGTGCTCGCGCAGCTCAACGTAAACATCGCGTTCATGCGCGTGTTCCGCCACGGCAAGGGCGAGGACGCCTATATGACGATTGAGACCGATCAACCGGTCACGCCGGACATGCAGGCGATGATTCGGCGACTTTGCAGCGGCATCAACAAACTGTTTGCGGTGTAAGGAGGGAACGAGCCATGCTGTTATCGGAAGCGTTTGTCAACGGCGAATCTCTTCGCCGCTATTGTCAGGAGAACGATATTCCCATCTTCGAGGCGATGATCCGCCGCGAGGAAAAGCAGAGCGAGCGCACGCGGGAAGAGATTCTCGCGGAGATGAAGCTCAATCTCGACGTGATGCGCGCGTCCGTCGAGCGCGGGCTCAACGAGAAGGTCGAGTCCGTCAGCGGCCTTTCCGGCGGCGAGGCGATGCGACTGTTTAAATACGGAAAGCACAATCCGTTTTCGGGCTACACCGCCTGCCGCGCGGCGGCCTCCGCCATGGCGGTGGTCGAGGTGAACGCCTCCATGGGGCGCATTGTTGCGGCGCCGACGGCGGGCGCGAGCGGCATTCTCGCGGGCGCGCTCATCGAAAGCGCGCGTCAGCGCGGCTGGTCGGATGAGACGCTGGTGGAAGGACTCTTCACGGCGGGCGCAATCGGCCTGATTTTTGCAAAAAACGCAACCATCAGCGGCGCGGGCGGCGGCTGTCAGGCGGAGACGGGGGTAGCCGCGAGCATGACGGCGGCGGCGCTTGTGGAAATCAGCGGTGGCGCGCCGGTGCAGGCACTGGACGCGGCGGCGATGGCGATGAAGAACGTGATGGGACTCATCTGCGACCCGGTTGCCGGACTCGTGGAGTGCCCCTGCATCAAGCGAAACGCGCTGGGCGCGGTAAACGCCATGCTCTGCGCAGATTTGGCGCTGGCTGGCGTGACGAGTCTGATTCCGTTTGACGAGGTCGTTGCGGCCATGTATGCGGTCGGAAAGGACATCCGTGTGGAGTACCGCGAGACGGCGCGCGGCGGACTCGCAACCACGCCAACGGGTAAAGCCGTTGCGCAGCGGGTCAAGCGGCTGCAGGGCGAATGAGCTTATAACACATTGCAGGGCAGAAGAAGGAAAAACAATGGCATTCGGAATGGGTCGCGGCATTGGCGGCCCGCGCAGCTATCTGACGGAAGAGGAAAAGCAAAACCGACCGAAAGTAACGAAAGATCTGCTGTTTCGCATTCTGGCGTATTTAAAGCCGTATCGAATGCAGTTTGTGTTTGTATTCTTTGCGATTTTAATCAGTGCGGTCATCGGCCTGTTTCCGTCTCTGATTACGGGGCGCATTGTGGACGAAGCGTTGGTTGGGAAGAACATGGCGCTGCTGATTCGGCTGCTGTTGCTTGCGCTGGTTACGCTGATCGGCTCACAGGCAATCGGCGTTCTGCAAAGCTACATCAACTCCTGGATTTCGCAGCGGATCATCTTTGACATGCAAAACCAGATGTACGAGCATCTGCAACAGATGCCGCATTCGTTCTACACGAACGAGAAGCAGGGCGACATCCTCACGCGCATGGACAACGACATCAGCGGCGTTGGCAGCGTGATTACGAACACGTTGACCACGTCGGTTTCCAGCGTGGCGACGTTGATTGCGACGCTGGTTGCGCTGTTTTCGCTGAACTGGAAGATGGCGCTGGTCGGTATCGCAATGGTTCCCTTGACGCTGATTCCCGCGCGAAGAGCAGGAAAAGCGCGCTGGCAGATACTCTCCGAGGCGCAGGGGGAGCGCGACAATTTGAATCAGCTGATTACGGAAACGCTTAGCGTGTCCGGCTCGATGCTGATGAAGCTCTTTACGCGCGAGAAATCCGAGTACGATCGTTTCGTAAGTGTAAATGAGCGCGTGACGAAACTGACGCTCAAGGAACTGCGCAGCGGAAAATGGTTTATCATGCTGATTGGCACCTTTGCGCAGATTGGGCCGTTATTGATCTATTTTGCGGGCGGCTGGCTGATCATCGCACAAAAAGACCCCGTGCTGACGATTGGTACCATTACGGCGATGATTGCGCTTGTGAACCGGTTGTACGGACCGGTTAGTTCGCTGCTGAACATCGGCGTCGATTTTACGCGCTCGCTTGCGCTCTTTACGCGCATCTTCGACTATTACGATAAGGAGATTACGATCAAGAGCAAGCCGAACGCGGCAAAGCCCGATCTGTCGAATCCGCAGATTCGCTATGAACACGTTTCCTTTGCCTACGAGCAGAAGGAACCGATACTGAAGGATATTTCGTTTACGATTCCATCCGGCAGCATGGTCGCAATTGTCGGCGCATCCGGCGCGGGCAAGTCCACCATTGTAAACCTGCTGCTTCGGCTCTATGACGCAAGCGCGGGCAAGGTGACGATTTCCGGCACCGACGTTCCGGATTTTGACCTGACCTACCTACGACAGAACATCGGCGTGGTCACGCAGGACGCCTATCTGTTTAACGGAACCATCCGCGAGAATTTGCTCTACGCCAAGCCGGACGCGACGCAGGAAGAGCTGGAACGCGCCTGTACCGTCGCAAATATTCACGAGTTCATTGCAGCGCAGGAAGCGGGTTACGACTCGATGGTCGGCAATCGAGGGCTCAAACTCTCCGGCGGGGAAAAACAACGATTGTCGCTCGCGCGCGTGGTGCTCAAAGACCCGAAGATTCTCGTGCTGGACGAGGCGACCAGCTCGCTGGACTCCATTTCGGAAAACGCAATTCAAAACGCGCTTGAGGCCGTCATGAAGGGGCGAACCAGCATCGTGATTGCGCATCGCCTCTCGACCGTGCTTGCGGCGGATCGGATTCTTGTGCTCCA
>CAZDXW010000096.1:5602-8278 GCA_964509485.1 uncultured Christensenella sp. | reverse complement strand
CGGCCCGCAGTATTTTCCGGAGGATATGGTGACCGACCAGCCGGAGCGCGTGATCTGCGCGGAACTCATCCGCGAAAAGGCGCTGCTGCTGCTGCGCGAAGAGGTGCCGCATGGCGTTGGCGTCGGCGTGGATCGCATGGAACGCCGCGAGGATCGGGACATGATGGACGTTTACGCAACGATCTATTGCGAGCGCGAGTCCCACAAGGGCATTCTTATCGGCAAAAACGGAACCATGCTCAAGCGAATCGGGCAGGAGGCGCGCAAGGACATCGAGTGGATGCTCGGCTGCCCGGTTAACCTGCAACTCTGGATCAAGGTAAAAGAGGACTGGCGAAACCGTCAGGGGATGCTCCACGAACTGGGTTACGAGTAAGCGCCCGATCGGTCGAAATCGTCGGGACGGAGGGGAATCATGCCGGTCATCTGCGCGGACGGAATCGTTACGCGATATGTCAACTACAAAGAGAGCGACCGCATCCTGAGCATCTTTACGATTGAGCACGGGCGGCTGGACGCGAAGGCGCGCGGCTGCCGCAAACCGCAGAGCCCGCTCGTCAACGCCTGTCAACCGTTTGTGTTTGGCCAGTTTGAGCTGTACACCGGCAAGGAGCGCATGACGGTTAACGCCTGCGAAGTCAAGGAAACGTTTTATCCCATTCGCGAGGACTACGCAAAGTTTTCCATCGGCTCCGTCATGCTCCGGCTCTGCCACGACGCTGCGCCGGAGAACGAGCCGAATCCAACGTTGTTTTCGCTGCTGTATCACTCGCTTTCGTTCTTGTCGTACGGCAGTTCCGAGCCGCTCGATCTGTTCTGTTGTTTCTTGGTTCGCTATTTAAACGCAACGGGATACCGTCCCGCGATCACCACCTGCGCGCAATGTGGGCGGGATCTTCGCGCGGATGCGGTCGTGCGTTTTTCGCCGCGTGGCGGTGCGGTCTGCTCTGCCTGTACGCAGCAGGGCGAGCCCGTCAGTAAGACGGCTTTGGAGGGAATGCGCCGCATGCTGGTGATGGAGGACGCGGATATGGACCGCGTCAAGCTCTCCGAAAACGTTCGAAACGAGATCATCCGCTGCCTGTCGCTCTATACGAAAACGTCGCTGGAGTTTGGCGAGCGCGCGTTTTCCGCGCTGGAGGAAGCGCTGCATCCGGTTGAACCAACGGCGCTGAGTAACGCCGCGCAAAGCGAAAGCAATCGGGAATAATTGTGAACTTTCGTTCTAGAATGTTTTGCAAGCGCCGTCGTATGTTACAATAATCGCGATTCTGGCAACAATGTCGAACTTGTGTGAACGGTTATACGTCGTCTGTCACAAGCTCTCCAGCCGGAAATAATCAGTATACCGAGGTAGGAACTATGCACTTGGAACGACACGGCAAAGGCATTCTAGTCACGATATGCCTTGCGGCTGCCGCTCTTTTCCTGGTTGGCTGCGCGGCGCCTGCCGCAGAGCCGGAGGGTACGCCCGCGCCGACGGCTGCGCCGGACATCGTTAGTCTGGAAGTGGTCGATCTGAACAATCAGGGGTTTGGCGACATGCCGTCCCCAACGCCAACGCCGGAACCAACGCCGACGCCGAAGCCGTTTTCGTATTACGCGCCAACGGTCAACATGACCTACGAAGAGCTTGTCGGCAGTACGGACGACATGAGCGTGAAGGCAAAAGAACTGTTAAAGGACGGATTTCCCGATCCGAAGACCTACTATATCATCGTAGACAAGCAATGGCAGGTCGTGCTGGTATATAAGCGTCTGGACGACGGTACCAAGCTTGGCAAGCCGAATCTGAATGAACCGGTTCGATACATGCTATGCTCCAGCGGAAACCCGGACAAGGAATATGGCTACGATACGACGAGCGGAATCTGGCAGATTCAGGTTCCCAAAGAGCGTTTCTACCAGTTTGTCAATCTGGAAGCGGCGCAGTATCTGACGCTGATCCACAGCCGAACTTATTTCCACTCGATCCTCTACGATAAGGCGAGGGATTTAAGTACGCTCGTCAAGGAGTCCTACGACCGGCTTGGAACAAAGGATTCCCACGCCTGTATTCGACTCACCGTGCCGGACGCGCGATGGATGTTTTATAACATAGGCTACGGCACCACTTGCGAAATTCGCGACGGGGACAAGAACGACACCGTGACCGGCGCAATCCGTGCGCAGCTCGTGTTGCCGAAATCCGACAGCAGCATCCACCTGAAGGCAGGCAAAGCGCCTTGGACAGATAACTGGACGATTGAGGGCGTGGAACACGTTCTTCCTTATAAGTATGAGCCCGCGCCGCTGCCTGATATGGGCGACGGAGAAGAAGAGAGTCTCGCAACGCCCACGCCTGACGGAACCGGCACGGGTGGAACGACAACACCAACGCCTGAACCAACAACCGCACCAACTGCGCCGCCCGCCGAGACGTCGAGCTGGTGACGATTGAACACACAACCTTACATTAGAATAACCGGTATTTTGCTGTCGGCGCTGATTCTGGCGTCGACAGCTTCTGTTCGTTCGGCGAAGGCGGAGAGTCCAACGCCCACCGCGTCGCCGGAACCGCTGACCATACTCGAACAGCTCCAGCAAACCTGTTCGACGGAAACGGAATCAACCGTCGCCTGCTCCGCCGCGTGCGCCGCAGAGCAGCTGCGCTATGACGAAGGCCTCGTTTCCTGC
>CAZDXW010000096.1:1526-5502 GCA_964509485.1 uncultured Christensenella sp. | reverse complement strand
GCGCTGCATACAACGCCCCGGCAGGAACCGAACCTGACCTGGCGCGAGTGCGCGGCGCTGTACTCCGTGTTTGGCGAGAACACCACAAGTCTTTTGCAGGAGGCGTTCTCCGTTCAGCAGGAGGGCAGCGCAATTCGCGGGGTTACGATTCGCTGGCCGAGTCCGTCGTTTGCGGACATCGCCGCGCATGGCACAAAGGAGCAGCTCGTCGAGGCGAAGCTCGCGCTGTATTACCTGAACACGGTTTATCAAGATGACGGTTCGGTCGCGCCCGTCTCGGCGTTTCAATTTTCAAAGGAGTACCTCTCGACGGTTACGCACCCCGTACCCGGCGGCGTGATCAAGAACGGCTGGTACGACCCGCGCTCCCACCGAACGAGAGTGCACACGGGTACGGATATCCGGATGCCCTCAAAAACGCCAATTCTTTCCATGACGGACGGCATTGTGCTGCACGTTGGCTTTCTGCCGATTCCGGGGAACTACGTGATCATTCGCGATCCCTCCGGCTATGAGTACCATTACTATCATATGTATGAGCTTTCCACCTTCGTCAAGGAAGGGGACGTCGTCAAGCAAGGCCAGCAGATCGGCCGCGTCGGCAGCACGGGAAACAGCGTTGCGTACCATCTGCACGTGGGGCTCGTTTCGCCGGACGGCGTGTATTTAAACCCTTACGACCTGTTTACGCAGGCGGGAATCGGCCCAGTTCAGGGGCAGGAGCCCGAATAAGGCGAGCCGATCGGAATCCATCCGTATCTTCGCAAAAGTGGTGCGAACCCCTCGAATTGCCATGTTTTTCTTGTGCGATTGCGGTTGCGGTGCTATACTAATTGAGCGTATTATGCCTTTTTCCGCGATGTCAATGGATCATTTCCGCGATTTTGCGGCGTTTGGCGAATACAGTCGCGAAAGCGCGAGGATCGAACATTGAGAATCATTGCCGGAACGGCGCGTGGTCGCCGGTTTGACGCGCCAAAGGGAATGGACACGCGCCCAACGCTGGATCGCGTGAAGGAATCGCTCTTTGGCATGCTCCAGTTTGATCTGCCAAACAGCCGTGTGCTGGATTTGTTTTCCGGCTCCGGCAATCTGGGACTGGAATCCGCCTCGCGGGGCGCGGCGCGCGTGGTCTGCAACGACCGCTCGCGGGAGTGTGCCGATCAGATTCGGGCAAACGCAAAACTGCTCGGACTCGATGGCATCGTCGAAGTACTTTGTTTGGATTACACCGCGTGCTTGGAGCGGCTCAGCCGCGAAGACGCGCAATTTGACCTCTCGTTTCTGGATGCGCCGTATGCCGACGGAACCGCCGCGCGGGCAGCGGAGCAGCTCTTTCAAGCAAACCTGGTTGCGGAGGAAGGGCGCGTGATCATTGAACACGCGACGAATCTGCCGCCGGACGTCAACCCGCAGATTGCTCGCTTGCTCGAAAGCAGGCGTTACGGAAACTGCGCGATTTCGATCTATGTGCGCGCTTGACGAGACCGGAACATGAGTGAAAGCGAAGGCAATATGCGAATTTGCGTTTACCCCGGCAGCTTCGATCCGTTTACGGTTGGGCATCACGATGTGCTGGAGCACGCGCTGGCCATGTTCGACTGCGTGTATGTGAGCGTGCTGAACAACGGAATGAAGCATCCCGTGTTCTCCGTGGATGAGCGCGTGGAAATGATTCAGCATATGGTCGATGTGGAGCACATGCAGAAGGTCGTCGTGGGACGGTTCGACGGATTGCTGGTCGATTACGTTCGCTCCGTGGGTGCGAGCTACATCATCCGCGGCCTCCGCGCGACCATGGACTTTGAGTATGAATTCCAGATCAACGCGCTGAATCGTCATCTGGCGCCGGACATCGACACCGTGTACTTTATGGCGCGACCGGAGCATTCGTTTTTGAGCTCCAGCGGAATTCGCGAAATCGGCACCATGGGCGGCAGCATCAAAGGACTAGTGCCTGAGAGCATTGAAAGCATCATCGTCGAGCGGCTGAAAAAGCAGCCAAGCGATTGTTAGAAGTAAAAAATCCGAACGAGTAAAACCAACCGGTTTTGACAATATCAGATGAGTAGAAAGGTTAAAAAACCATGAGCAGCGCACAAACCATGAAAATTTTCAGCATAATCAATCGCATCAAGCAGGAACTGGAGGAGAGCCCGCGCTCGAAATTCGGCGGCACGAGCAAGCGCGTCGTCGAAGTCGACCGCCTGCTGGATCTGCTGGAAGACCTCAAGGTCGTCATTCCGGAGGATATCCGCCGCGCAACCGGCATCATCTCCGAAGCGGACAATCTGCTCGCCGATGCGAAGGAATCCGCGCAGGATATCGTAGAGCAGGCGCATCAGGAAGCGGACACGATTCTTTCGCAGGCGGAAGGCGAGGCGGCGGGCATCCGCTCGAACGCGCAGTCCGAATTCGAAACGCGCGTCAGCGAGTCGGAAGTTTACAACGAAGCATTCCGCCGCGCAAGCGGAATTGCCTCGGAAGCGGAAGAGAACGCAAACGCGATCTACAACGGCGCGCGGAAATATGCGGATGAAATCCTCGTAGATTTGCAGCGTTACCTCGCGGAATATCACCAGATGATCGAGCAGAACCGCAAGGAACTCGGCGTCACCGAAGAATCCGCGCCAATTCCCGTTGCGCCGAAGCCGGTCGCGCCGGAACCCAAGTATGCGCCCGAGCCGCCCGTGGCCTATGCGCAGCCGCAGTATGCCGAGCAGCCGCGTTATAACGAGGCACAGTATGTGGAGCAGCCGCGTCCGCAGGCGCCGCGTTCGCAGACCGCGCGTCAGCCCCGTGTTGCGCCGCACACCGGCGTAGAGCGCATGCCGATGGACGAAGATCCCGGCTTGACGCGCCAGTTTGCGCGTCCGGATCGCATGGGCGCTTCGATGGACGAAGCGGCACCGCAGCGCCGTCCCGCGCCGCGCGTGGAAGAACCGCCGAAGAAGAAAGGGCTGTTCCAGCGCATTCTGGAAGCGGACGACGAGGACGAAGAACTCGAAGAAGAAGAAGGCTGGAGCGAAGAACCCGAGCAGAAGAAAGCGCCCAAGGAAAAGGAAAAGAAGCCCCGCAAGCGCCTGATCGAGTTCATCGAAGCGGACGACGAAGAAGAAGAGGATTTTTAACGAAAGCAACCTACGAGCCGCGGGAAGTGCCCACGGCTCGTTTTCTCTAACATTCGTAGTATAAAAGAGGTTGAGTAAGTCGATTATGGCAAAGAAACTAGGCTTGGCGCTGGGCGCAGGTAGCGCGAAGGGATTTGCGCACATTGGCGTGTTGCAGGAGCTGGACGCCGCCGAAATCAAGATTGATATGATCTCCGGCAGCAGCATGGGGGCCATCGTGGGCGGCATCTACAGCGTCGGCACGGATCTGAACATGCTGGAGCGATTCATCACGTCGCTTAATCTTTACGGCTACCTGGACGTAAAGCTTCCGCTCTCAGCCGGATTGATCAAAGGCGAGCGGATTCAGGAACTCGTTCGTGTTTTTACGCACAACAAGACCTTTGCCCAAACAAAGACGCCGTTCTGCTGCGTGGCGGTGGACGCGGAAACCGGCAAGCTGGACGTGCTGGAGACTGGTCCGCTGCACGAGTCGATTCGCGCGAGCATGTCGATTCCCGCCATATTCGAGCCGACAAAGCTAAACGGAAAGACCTACATTGACGGCGGCGTGCTCGAACGCGTGCCCTGCAAGGCGCTTCGTGACCGGGGCATGGACGTGATCATCGGCGTGGACGTCGGGTATCATGGCGACGCAAAGGATGTTTCGGACATGGGCGTGTATTCGCTGATGAACCACACGATCTCGATCATGCAGTGGGAGCTCACGAAGTTTCGCCGTGAGGAGTCGGACATCATGCTCGTGCCGGAGGTGCTGTTCGTGAAGGGACGGTTCCAGACGGATCAGGCGAGCGAGACGATTGCGGAAGGGCGGCGCACCGTGCGCCGCGCGCTGCCGCAGATTC
>CAZDXW010000096.1:0-1426 GCA_964509485.1 uncultured Christensenella sp. | reverse complement strand
AACAGCACGTTTTCAAATCCTTCGCTCACGTCCGGCACGTTGGCCAGCTCCTGCGGGCTCATCCGGCGGATCGCGTAGAGCATCATATCGCTCAGCGATTCCTGCTCTATGATGAATTGGTCGTCGTACATGAGCGGCCCGCCGACAAACGAGGGCATGGTGTTCATGATTTCGCTTCGTCCGTCGACAATCGCTTTTCGAATGGCCGTCGCGCTCGCGTATTCGCCAACGATGTCCTCGCTGTGATAACTGGTTCCAACGCGCGGAATGGGCAGCGGTTCAATTCCCTGCTCAAACTGACGAATTGCGCGGAGGTACTCCACCGCGAGAATGTTGTTTGGCTGGGCAATGGCCGTGAGCATGTTCTTCGGAACGCCATACTCCGAGAGCGCGTCAAATCGCGCGCGCGGATAGCTCTTTCCCATGGAGAGGTGCTTTCGAATCGCTTCCTGTAACGCGGGCGGTTCGGAGGCAATGATGTCCGCAATTTGATAGAGCAGCTGAAGATCCGGCGCTTCGCATCCGAAGGCGAGGTCGGTGACCACGCCGGTTGAGCCAAGGGTGCGCACCCCGCCGGTGGCGAATCGCTCCGCCGGAGCAACGGCATACACGCTCGGCAGCTCCAGCACCAGATCGGCTCCCGCGCGGAGCGCCCATGCGGCGCGCGTGAATTTGTCCGTGCAGGCGGCTTCTCCCCGCTGGACAAAATTGCCGGAGAGCACAACGACGCAATAATCCGCCTTCGAGAGGGCGCGCGCCTGCTCCAGATGGTAGATATGCCCGTTATGCAGCGGATTGTACTCCGCAATGATTCCGACCACGCGCATGGCAAATTCTCCGCTAAACAGCTAAATATTTTCGTATATCCAGTATACCATTTTGGGTATGGGTGTGGTATACTCTAGCGGTTGGATACCAAAAATGTAAGATTGATGAAAGAAAACAACATCAATTGATCAATTAGATCATATGGAGGCGGAATAGCGGTCATGGCTTTGATGGACTCGATCAAGCAGAAAGCCCGAGCGGAGAAGAAACGGATTCTTCTGCCGGAGGGAACGGAGGAGCGCACTGTACAAGCGGTAGCGCAGATACAATCGGAAGGTATCGCAGACGTAACGCTGCTCGGGAAGACGGACGAAATTCTGGCGGTTGCCAAGAAATTCAACGTATCGCTCGACGGCGTTACTCTCGTTGACCCCGAAAAGGACAAGGACTTTTCGGATTATGTCGCGGCGTATTACGAAATGCGCAAGGACAAGGGGGTCACGCCGGAAAAGGCGGAGGCCATGATGAAGGACACCAAGTTCTACGCGGCAATGATGATTCTCAAAGGCCGCGGGGACGGTATGGTCGCCGGTGCCATCAGCACCACGGGGGACACGCTCCGCCCGGGTCTGCAGATCATCAAGATGGCAAAGGGCAT
>CAZDXW010000095.1:0-8828 GCA_964509485.1 uncultured Christensenella sp. | reverse complement strand
CCGGGGAGGATGATCTGGCCGCCGTGCGTATGGCCGGAGAGCATGAGGTCGAATCTATATTGGAGATAGGATTGCACGCCGTTTGGAACGTGGATGGCGAGAATCGAAAACTCCGAATCGTTGCGCTCACTGCCCGCTTGCTGAATCTGGCGCAGCTGCTTGAGCTTGCCTGCCAGACCGTCGTCCACGCCGAAGATGCGAACGTTGGAATCCAGCAGAACGGATGTACCCGAAAGAATCGGGATGCCCACAGTACGAATCTGCTTGAGAACCCAGGAGATATTCTTCGTTTTATACTCGTGATTGCCCATCACGAAATAGCAGGTATATCGACTGGAAAGCCCGTCGAGCAGGGCGATGGTGTTGGCACTTGAGCCGTGCTGGTCGAAAAGATCGCCGAGCAGCAGAACCACGTCCGGCCTTGACTTCGCAACAGCCGCCAGAAGCTGTGACTGGTTCGCACCGTACCGGGCATTGTGCAGATCGCTCAATACGCAGATGCGCGTCTCGCGCGTGATGCGTGGGTCGGAGATTTCGTATTCGCTGATCACGACGCGGCATTTTCCTCCTATGTCCAGCAATAGATACAATACCACGAGGGCAGCGAGAATGCTCCAAAATACGCGGTGTCGTCTTGGCTTTAAAGATAGAGCAGGCGATGCGGTTCTGCTCTCATTCAACGGATGATCCATACAGAGCAGTATAGCAAACCCGGCGCGTGGAGAACAGCCTCCACGCGGGAAATCTACGAATCCGACACGCGAACGTTGCATTTCCTGTGTTCGGAGCAGGAGCCAAAAATCAGACGAGCCGCCCGTTTGACGGGGCGGCTCGTTCTGTATTGACAGGATGTGTAAGGAACTAGCTTAAGGTTGCGAAGGTCTTGTAAACATAACCAATCGTGGTCGTGTTGTACTGGATCTTGTACCAGTCGCCTTCCGCACCGAGGTAGGTATAGACCGCGCCGAGACTTGCCTTGCCGAGCTTCTTGCTGGACGTGCTCGCGCTGGTGCGAACGTTAATTGCATAGACGCAGTTCGCAATGGTTACCTTGGTCGGCGTTGCGGTGGTGCTGGGGGTAGCAGTTGCCGTGCCGGTGGTGGTCGTTGTGCTTGCAGGCGTGTACCCCGCGGAGGTCTTCGTCGCGTTGAGGTAGCTCGCCCAGATATAACCCTTGGTCGTGTTGTTGTACTGGATGTAATACCAGCTGCCGGTCTTACCGAGGATCTTGAACGTATCGCCGAGGTAGGCATAACCGACCAGCTTGCTCAGCCCGCTCGCGCTGGCGCGAACGTTGACACGGCGGCCAAAGTTCGCCGCTACACCGTAGTTATACTCGGTGTTGGTGACGGTGATATTGATGGAAACGGTCTTGGAATCGCCCTTTGCGGTGATGGTCGCCTCGCCGAGCTTCACGCCCTTGAGCAGGCCGGTGGAGTCGATAGACGCGACGGTGGAGTCGGAAGAACTCCAGGTGACGGCCTGCGTGGTTGCATTGGCGGGCAGAATCGTCGCCTTCAGGTAGGTTGCGTCGCCCTGCAGAATGTCGAGCGCCGCGCCGTAGTTGATGGTGAGTCCGGTGATCGCTACCTTCGGCTTGGAAAGCACGACGCACTCGGCGGATTTGCCGCTGCCATCGGTCGCTGCCGCGGTGATGATCGCATATCCCTTGGTTGCGCCTGCCGTGATGTTGCCCTTGCTGTCCACGGTTGCAACGGAGGAGTTCGAACTCGTCCATTTGAGCGTCTGGTTCGTTGCGTTGGTCGGGTAGATCGTCGCCTTGATGGCGGCGGTGTCGCCTTCGCTCAGGTCGAAGGAGGACTTATCCAGCGAGACATTCAGAACCTGAATGTTGTTGACCGTAACGACGCAGGAAACGTATTTACCGCTGCCGTCGGTGGCTTCCGCCTTGATGACGGCGGTGCCTTTGCCCGCTGCGGTGATTTTGCCGCTGGAGCTGACGGTGGCAACGTCCTTATTGCTGCTCGACCAGAGCAGGGTCTTGTTCGTTGCGTTCGAAGGCGTACCGGTCACGGTGAGGGTTTCTTCATCCCCAACGTTGAGCGCGAGATCGGACTTGTTCAGCGTCAGGCTCGTGATGAGCACGGCGGTGAGAACATGTACGTTAACGGTGGCTTTCACGGTGGAGTTCGAGGTCTGCGCCGTGATGACGCAATCGCCGTAATCCTTATCGGTGAGCAGTCCCTTTGCGGTGATCTTGCCGGTGGAGTCTACCGTAGCAATGTTGGTGTCGCTGCTCGACCAGGTGACGGCGGGATCCGCCGCACCAGCGGGCGTGACAACCGCGGTAACGGTCTTGTAGCTGCCCTTGTAGAGCGTAATGCTCGTGTCGCTCAGCGAGATGCCGTCGACGGCAACCGTGTTGACCGTAACCGAGCAGGTTTGGGTGACCGCCGGAAGCGAAACGGTAGTGGCCGTAATGGTGACCGGCGATGAGGACGGGAAGGCACGCAGGACCTTGACCGTACCGGTGGAATCGACCGAAACGTCGCTCGGACTGGAGCTTGTCCAGTTGATTGTCTTGTTCGTTGCGTCGTCCGGGCCGACCGTGGCGGTCAGCGAATAGGTGCCGTTAACGGGCAGCATCAGTGACGTTTTATCAAGCGAAACGCTGGAAACCGGAACATTCGGCTTTGCAACATTGACCACGATGGTCTTGCTGATGTTGCTGCCGCGCGTACGAACCGTAACAACCGCCTGTCCTACGGAGAGCGGCGTGATGGTCAGCGTGCCCGAGCCGGTGAGGTTCGTGGTATCGATTGCGGCGACAGCCGGTTTATCCACGCTTGCAACGAGGCAGGCTGAGGTGGATCCGGCGTCAACCGTTGCGGTAATCGTGGTAGCAGCATCGCCAATTACCATATCTTTGGTCGAAATGGCGGTGACGCCTTCCTTCAGGTCCAGACTGGAGGCAGCCGCGTGAACGGTCAGTGCGAGGGAACCGGTCTTGGTGACCTCGGTATCGGAACCGTCGTATGTCTCGGTCTTCGAAACAACCAGTTTGGCCGCGGGAATGAGCGCCGCCGTCAGCGGATCGCCAACCTCAACGCGGTTCGTGCCGGTTTCATCGGTTGCGGAAAATACGGTGTAAGCGTCGCTCGCCAGTGTTACCGGTTCCGCAACGTTGGTGTAGGCGGCTTTTACGACCAGACCCGTCAGGCTCAGCGTCTCGCCGACGTAGTAGTCGGTTTTGATGAGGTCGGACGGGGTGATCGTGTTCAGAATGCTCTTCTGAACGGAGATCGTCAGATCCTTCTCGACCGTAATGGCGTTCGTGTGTCCGGTCGGGATGTAGGAATAGATAATACTCACCGTCTTCTTACCCAGATCGCCCAGCTGGAAGGTATACGGCGTAGCCGGGTTGAAGACGGTATCGTTCATTTTGAGCACATAAGTACCCGCCGCAATGGCGGTACCCATGGTCGGCAGCACAGTTCCGCCGACATTCGCTACCGTGTTATCGTAGAGCTTTACTACCAACGATGCGCTCGTCCAGTTAAAGGTATCGGTGCCATACTGAAAAAGCGTTTTCGGGGGCGTAACCGTAGACAACTTAACGTCCAGGTACGCTCCTACGTCGTTATCCGCCAAGGCGGTCGTTGGCACGAGTACGAGCATGAAAATCAGGCTCAAGACCAGTGCGATGGTGCGTTTCATTCGGTACACATCCTTTCTTGCATGAAAGACATTCTGTCGGGGAAATTATACATGAGCAGTATATATATGTAAACAGCGCCGGGGAATATGTTACGGATATTTCACACATAGCCCGTAAAATGGCGCTGTCGAACCAAGAACGTGCTCTTAGGATACCATGGTTTCCGGCGCGGCGCACCGCTTTTCACAAATCGTTTGATTTTGATTGACATTTCCAACCGGTTTTTCAAACGTTTTTGACGTATTCTCCGGTACGAAAGAACGATTATGTACGGATACGCTCAAACGGATGTAAAAAGAGGATTTTTTGCATACGCCGAAAGAAAAGAGAATAAATATACGTTCCAAACAAAAAACATTCGGAGCGGGGATTTCGCCCCTCTCCGAATCAGGATCGACCAGAGTGAAAAATAATCTCTAAAACGATGATTTACCAGTGGTTCACCGCGTGTTCGGCAAACCCCGTTACGCCGGAGAATGGAATTGGCGTTCCGCCGTCTGCGCGAAAATAGCCTTCAAACGTACCGAACATCTGGTGACAACGGTTGTTGACGAACAGCAGTTTCGTAATGGTGTCCCGATCATAGCGCGGGGTCAACGTCGCAAAGAACATTCCGTCGCCGGAGTCGAGCGTCCACGGCTGCATGGGGTCGCTGCCATGCGTAATATGCATGGAGCCGAGTTTGAGCACCGCATCGCCCCAGTAGACTATGTTCTCCGTGCCGCGGCGCTTGCCGTCGTCTCCGAATCCGCAGCCGACGTTGAAGCCGAAGGGGAGGCCGTCCATCATCGTGCTGACGCTGCTCCAGTACCATTCGTGCGAAACGGGCCAGACGCCGCGTCCCCAGTCCAGCAGCGAGTAGGTGTGCTCCGGATCAAACCGATAGGGCCTGCCCAGGTGCTCCACCTTGACGCTTGCGCGCAGCAGATTGATCTTTTCGTTGATGTAAAACTCCCGCGGCTGATCAAACAGTGTGCACACCAGAACGCTCTTGTCCACGGCGGGACGCAGATCAACCTCGGCAGAAAACTCCTTGCAGCGGGCGGTGAGCTTACGCAGGCCGTTCTTTATTTCGGACATGAGACACAAATCCTTTTGTTCGAACGTCAAAACCGAGTCCACGTGCGCGCTTTCGGGCAAATGCATGCTGCGAAGCGGCAGAGCCGTCGTGCAGCCGCGCTCGAAGATGCGCCTGCCTTCGCGATGGTCGAAGAACGCAATGTTGCAGTTGCCCGCGTAGGAAACATGCCCAATTACGAGCTGAAGGCAGTACCGTTCATCCGCAACCTGGTAAAAGTCCCATTCCTTGAGCCGCAGCAGCGCGCCGCGCACCCGCGCGCGCTCGTAGACCGCGTCGCCGGAAAGTGTGTAGCCCGCTACCGGGAATCCCTTGGAATCGAGCATGTGCTCGCCGGGAGAGAAGATGTAATCGCTCATAACAGCTCTTTTTGAGAAGCAATTAAACGTCTTTTGGCAGCTGCGAGAGGGCAAGGCGTGCTTTGTGTTGACGGCTTGCCATCGTCAGCGGCAAAATGGCCAGCGCGGTGATCGCTGCCGAAACGAGGAACAGCGACGGGCCGGGCACCATGCCGGCGACGTTGTTGATCACCATTTCCGTACCCCACGCGTTGATGACGGGGGCCGCGATCATGGGGCCAAAGACCATTGGCAGCGCCACGTAGAACACCTGCTTAATTCCCTCGAACTGTCCGCGCTGATCCTCCGGATAGAGGTTCTTCATCCAGGCGGTCAGCGTTTGCAGGGAGAGGATGTAGCCGCAGCCCGCAAAGAACATGCCGATGCTAAGCAGAACGATTGAGCCGCTCGCAAAGGCGATGCAGAGCAGACCAATCGTGTTTGCCACGAGCGAAATTAGAATCACGCGAGCAAGGTATCCCTTGTCGATGAGCTTTGCGGTTGGAATTGTCATAAACGAGGCGACGACGAGCGCGCCGCCCTGCAGGGCACCGGAGATCGTGTAGTTATACCCCAGATAGTTGACAAAATAGATCGTGATGTAGGAGAAGTAAACGTTGAAGCCGATGAAGTAGACCAGCATCACGATGAACACCCAGAAAAGTTCGCGGTTGTCGCGCACCGTTTTCCAGTTGAACACCTTGAGCACCTGCTTGAGGTAGGTGGGTTCGTCGCGGCGGGGACGCAGATCCGGCGCGTCCTTCATGAAGAACAGCGATACGATGCCGATGACGATCACCAGCGCGCCCATCATCACGAAGAATGGGAAGTAGTCGAGCTTGTCGATGATGATGCTGGATACAACCGTGCCAAAGATTGTTGCGATGACCGGCATGACCGCGAGGGCGCCGCCGAGGCGGCCACGGTTATGTTCGTTGGAGATATCCGTCGTCCAGATGGAGAACCCCGCGTCGTAGCCAAACGAGCCGAAGAAGCTCATGACCGCGTCGGAGAGCACGACGAACGTTGCCGCAAGCGTGAGCGGCGATTTCGGGATGAACTCGCCCAGCCCAAACACGATGGTAAACACGCCCCAGAAGATGTAGCCGATGCTCACAAACGGCTTGCGGCGGCCAATGCGATCGCTCCAGGTGCCGATGAAGAACGTACAGAACGTCGTGACCACAGCGCTTAGGCCGACCATCCAGCTGATGATGGAGGGATCGGGCGCGATCTTGTTATAAACAAAGGTGCTGAACCACGCGTTCTCCACGTTCCAGCAGAGCTGTCCCGCGAGGCCAAGCACCCAGATCAAAAGCCAGTTCTTCTTGCTGATATCGGTTTGCATGCAACAAAGTCCTCCGAACACATATTCTTTTTTCGAGACGCGAAGCAAAGTGAAATTCGATTATGCGATAAAAATTTGGATAATCAATACAAGAAATGAATTGCAATTCAAAAATACGGGCGTTGAGCCAATTATAGCGCAATACCGGTGCGGGCGCAATGCGGGATGACTGGGAAATCTTGCCGCTATAGCCGCCTCGACCGGAACGTGAGGCTTGTGATATAATCACGGTAAGCGGAAGGCTTCGCTTGTACCATGAAATCAATATTCTGAAGCAGACGTTTTCAAAACAAACCACATGTTCGCGTTCAAAACGTATCTTCACGGTTACGCGAAACAACATGGAAGACAGAAGCAGAATCGGAAAGGAAGACCCCTTTATGAAGAAATTGATTTGGATGCTCGCCACTCTTATGGCGGTGACACTGCTCTTGAGCGCCTGCACCGTTGCGCCTGCCGCCCCGGCGGAAACAACGGAAGCACCGGCGGCAACCGAAGCGCCGTCGGAAACAACGGAAGCACCGGCGGCAACCGAAGCAACCGCGCCCCCTGTGGCGGATGCAACCATCCCGATGGAGCCCGACAGCTCGCTTTCGTTTTCCATCGATACGCTCACGGGCGGCACGCTTGATCCGTCGATCTTTTCGGAGCATAAGCTCGTGATGGTCAACTACTGGGCGACCTGGTGCGGGCCGTGCGTCGGCGAAATTCCCGACCTCGTCAAGATCAGCAAGGACTATGCAGACAAGGGATTTGCCATCGTAGGCGTGCTGACGGGGGACGATGACATTGAGGGCGCGAAACAGTTCATTGCCGATCAAGGCGTGGAATACCCCGTTGTGCTGCCGGAAGCATTCTTTGGCGACAATGCGACCGGAATCTCCGCGATTCCAACCACGATGTTCTTTGATTCCACCGGCAAGCAGGTTGGCGAAACCATCGTCGGCGCTATGAGCTACGACGATTGGGCCGGACTCATTGATCTGCTGTTGGGGCAGGTTTCCTAAATGAGCGCGAAGCGCAACACGCTTCCCTATATTCTATTGGCGCTGGGCGTGGTCTTGATCACGCTCGGCGTTTTTCGCGGCGAGGTAGCGGTTGTGCTGTCCCGCGCGGCAAATCTTTGCCTGGAGTGTATCGGCATTGGCTAAAAAAAGACAGCGAAACAGCTTGCGGCACGTGATTCAGGGCGCATGGACGGTCGTTTCCAACGGCTACCTCGTGGGCTTTGTGAAGGGACGCATCTGGCAGGGGGATACCAAGGCGGTCTGCGTGCCCGGCCTGAACTGCTATTCCTGCCCGGGGGCGTTCGGTGCCTGCCCGATCGGCTCGCTGCAGGCTGAGCTCGCCGCGCGGAATCTGCGGTTTCCGACCTATGTGGTCGGCTTTCTGCTCGCGTTTGGCGCGCTGTTCGGGCGGTTTGTCTGCGGGTTTCTCTGCCCGTTTGGGCTGGTGCAGGATTTGCTCTACAAGATCAAATCGAAGAAGATCGGCGCGTTTCGGCTTGACCGCCCGCTGCGGTATCTCAAGTACGTTGTGCTTGTGGTGCTGGTGATTCTGCTCCCGTCGCTGATTCGAAACGCGGCCGGGGTAGGCGCTCCGTGGTTCTGCAAGTGGGTTTGCCCCTCCGGCACGCTGTTTGCGGGGATTCCGCTCGTGCTGGCGAACCCAACGCTTCGCGCGGTGATCGGGTTCATGTTTAGCTGGAAGACGGCTATTCTGGTGCTGATTCTCGCGTTGTCGGTGTTTCTTTACCGCCCGTTCTGCAAATACCTCTGCCCGCTTGGCGCAGCCTATGCGCTCTTCAACAAGGCTTCGTTCTATCGGCTGCAGCTCGACGAGAGTGCATGTACGCACTGCGGAACCTGCAAGCGCGTCTGCAACATGGGCGTAGACGCATCCAAAACGCCAAACGACATGGAGTGTATCCGCTGCGGGGACTGCGTGAAGAGCTGCCCGACCAAGGCGCTCCACGCGGGATTCTACGTTGGCAGACGCAAGAGCGAATCAACACCCGACGGGGCGGAATCGAAAGAGTAACACGAAACACATACCGAACAACACAAAACGGCAGGGACGACCTGCCGTTTTTTCGCGCATACGTTATTTATTGCTCATACTGGGCCAATCGGGTGCCGAGCGAATCGTACAGCGTTACGGTATTCGTTTTCTTTTTGCTCAGCGGCTTGTCCTCGTTTGGAAACGCAACCTCGCCGCTTGCACCGATGACCAGCGTTTGCCCCGCGGGCAGGAGCGTTCCTTCCGGAAAGCGCAGCAGCGCGTCCGAACGGACAGAGAAAAGGATGCAGCCGGAGAGATCCGCGTCGGAAGAGCCATTGTTCTCCAGCGTGACCGTTTGCGCTTCGACATCGACGCTCTGGATCG
>CAZDXW010000094.1:0-8938 GCA_964509485.1 uncultured Christensenella sp. | reverse complement strand
AACGGCCGCGCTTGTAGCGTCCGCAATGGCACTCCCAGTCCTTTGTCGGCCCGAAGATACGCTCGCAGAACAAGCCGTCCTTTTCGGGTTTGAGCGTGCGGTAGTTGATCGTTTCCGGCTTCTTGACCTCGCCGTGCGACCATTCCAATATCTTTTCGGGCGAAGCCAGCCCGATTTGCAATGCGTCAAAGTTCGTTAGTTCAAACACAATCGTTCACTCCCTTGCTGCCGCTCATTCCAGGTCCTTGTCGATGTCGAGATCCAGTCCGTCGGAGAGCTCGCCGAGATCCTCGTCCAGCCCGTCCAGATCGTCTGCGCCCGGTTCCTCTTCCTCGTCCGCGACCAGCGCTTCTTCTTCCGCGTCGTCAAAGTCGTCAAACTCATCGAACTCGTCGAGCTCGTCGTCCTCGTCTTCGCCCAGCGGCGCAAGACTGGCGGGCGTGTCTTCGAGCCCGGTGATGTTGACGTCCATCGGGGCGATATCGTCGTCGTCGTCCTCGCCGATCATAATCTCTTCGCGCGTGTCGGAGAGAACCTTAATGTCGAGCGCGAGCGACTGGAGTTCCTTAATGAGAACCTTAAACGATTCCGGTACGCCGGCGGGCGGCACGTTGTCGCCCTTGACGATGGCTTCGTAGGTCTTCACGCGGCCAACGACGTCGTCCGACTTGACCGTCAGGATTTCCTGCAGCGTGTATGCCGCGCCGTAGGCTTCGAGCGCCCAGACTTCCATTTCGCCGAAACGCTGTCCGCCGAACTGTGCCTTGCCGCCCAGAGGCTGCTGGGTGACCAGCGAGTATGGGCCGGTCGAACGCGCGTGGATCTTGTCGTCGACCAAGTGCGCGAGCTTGAGGTAATACATGTAGCCAACGGAGATGCGGCTTTCAAACGGCTCGCCGCTGCGTCCGTCGTACAGAACGGTCTTGCCATCCTCGTTGAGGCCGGACTTGACGAGCAGTTCTTTAATATCCGATTCGGTCGCGCCGTCGAAGACCGGCGTCGCGATCTTGATGCCGAGGTTTTTACAAGCCACGCCAAGGTGCAGCTCCAGAACCTGGCCGATGTTCATACGCGACGGAACGCCCAGGGGGTTGAGCACGATCTGCAGCGGCGTGCCATCCGGCAGGAACGGCATGTCCTCTTCCGGAAGGATGCGCGAGATAACGCCCTTGTTGCCGTGACGGCCTGCCATCTTGTCGCCCACGGAGATCTTGCGCTTCTGGGCAATGTAAACGCGCACCATCTGGTTCACGCCGGGGCTGAGCTCGTCCTTGTGCTCACGGGTAAAGATCTTAACGTCGACGACGATGCCGCCCTCGCCGTGCGGAACGCGGAGCGAGGTATCGCGCACGTCGCGCGCCTTCTCGCCAAAGATCGCGCGAAGCAGGCGCTCTTCCGCCGTCAGCTCGGTTTCGCCCTTCGGGGTCACCTTGCCAACGAGAATGTCGCCGCTGCGAACCTCCGCGCCGGGGCGGATGATGCCGCTTTCGTCCAGCTGGGAGAGCGCGTCCTCGCCGATGTTCGGAATGTCGCGCGTAATCTCTTCCGGCCCGAGCTTTGTGTCGCGGGCTTCAACCTCGTGCTCCTCGATGTGAATCGAGGTAAACACGTCGTCTTTCACCAGCTTTTCGCTGATCAGAACCGCGTCCTCGTAGTTGTAGCCTTCCCAGGTCATGAACCCGATCAGGATGTTCCGGCCAAGCGCGATTTCGCCCTTGTCCGTGGAAGCGCCGTCGGCAATGACGTCACCCTTTTGAATGATTTCGCCCTTCTTGACGATCGGGCGCTGATTCAAACAGGTGCCTTGGTTGCTGCGCTGGAACTTCGTGAGTTTATACACGTGCTCCACGCCGATCTTGTCCGTAATCGTAATCGACTTGGCGGAAACGTGGGAAACCACGCCGTCCTCGCGGGCAATGCTGACGATGCCGGAGTCGTGCGCCGCTTTGTATTCCATGCCCGTCGCAACAATCGGCGACTCGGGAATCAGCAGCGGAACCGCCTGACGCTGCATGTTGGAACCCATCAGCGCGCGGTTTGCGTCGTCGTTTTCGAGGAAGGGGATCATGGCCGTCGCGACCGAAACGAGCTGCTTCGGCGAAACGTCCATATAGTCCACTTCGGAGGCCTTCACTTCGATAATCTGGTCGAGCAGACGCGCGATGACGCGCTCTTTCTTGAACCAGTGGAGGTCTTCGTTGATCGGTTCGTTCGCCTGCGCGACGATGAAGTTGTCCTCTTCGTCCGCGGTGAGGTACTCGATCTCGTCCGTAATGATGTGCTTCTTGCCATCCACGCGGCGGTACGGCGCTTCGATGAAGCCGTACTCGTTGATCCGCGCGTAGGTGGACAGCGAGTTGATCAGTCCGATGTTCGGACCTTCCGGCGTCTCAATCGGGCACATACGGCCGTAATGCGAGAAGTGAACGTCGCGAACGTCGAACGTCGCGCGCTCGCGGTTCAGACCGCCCGGGCCGAGGGCCGAGAGACGGCGCTTATGCGTCAGCTCCGCGAGCGGGTTGGTCTGATCCATGAACTGGCTCAGCTGCGAGGAGCCGAAGAACTCCTTGATCGCCGCGGTCACGGGGCGGATGTTGATGAGGTTACTGGGCATGGCAACGTCCATGTCCTGCAGGCCCATGCGCTCGCGCACCACGCGCTCGAGACGGGTGAGGCCGACGCGAATCTGGTTTTGCAGAAGCTCGCCAACGCTGCGGATGCGGCGGTTGCCAAGGTGGTCGATGTCGTCAACCCGGCCGACGCCGTAAGGCATGCCGATCAGGTACGAAATCGAGCTGATCATGTCGTCCGGAATGATGTGGCGCGGAATCAGGTCGTAATAGCGCGACTTGAGCAGCGCTTTGAGCTCGTCCGCGCTCATGCCCTCGCCTTCCTTCAGGACGGCTTTGAGCGTCGGCAGATGGACGTCTTCGTTGAGGCCGGCTTCCGCTGGGTTAAAGTCCAGCCAGTCGCTGGCGCGCACGAAGTTGTTGCCAATGACCTTCACGCGGTTTTCACCGACATTCAGCCAGACTTCGTTGATGCCCGCGTTCTGGATGTCCCCCGCCATAAAGCGGTCGATCGTCTGCCCCGCCTCGGCGAGGATTTCGCCGGTGCGCGGGTTCACGATGGTCTCGGCGGCAATGTGGTTGCGAATGCGCGCGCGGATCGCGAGTTTCTTATTGAACTTGTAGCGGCCGACGCGCGCGAGGTCGTAGCGCTTGTCGAAGAACAGCGAGTTTAAGAGCGAACGGGCGCTTTCCTCCGTCGGCGGCTCGCCGGGGCGCTGGCGCTTGTAGATTTCGATGAGGCCTTCCGCTTCCGAACGGGTCGGGTCCTTTTGCAGCGTGGCCGAGAGACGCTCGTCGTCGCCAAAGAGCTCCAGAATCTGCGGGTTGGAGCCGTAGCCGAGCGCGCGCACCAGCGCGGTGATATGCACCTTGCGCTGACGGTCGATCTTGACGTAGAGAATGCCGTTGCTGTCCGTTTCGTACTCCAGCCAGGCGCCGCGGTTCGGAATCACCTGCGCGGAGAAGAGCTGTTTGCCGACCTTGTCGATGCTCTCGGAGAAATAGACGCCCGGCGAACGGACGAGCTGCGAAACAATGACGCGCTCTGCGCCGTTGATGATGAAGGTGCCCTGCGGCGTCATGAGCGGAAAATCGCCCATGAAGACTTCCTGCTGCTTGACTTCGCCGGTCTCTTTGTTGATGAGGCGGACGACAACGCGAAGCGGCGCGGCGTAGTTCACGTCGCGCTCCTTGCTTTCCTCCATGGAGTACTTTGGATTGTCGAGGTCGATTCGATAATCGACAAACTCTAATATCAGTTTGCCGGAATAGTCGGTAATCGGGGAAATATCGTCGAAAACCTCTCTTAGATCTTCTTTGAGGAATCGGTAGTAAGAATTCTTTTGAACCTCGATGAGGTCCGGCATATCGAGAACTTCTCGGATTCTGGAAAAGCTCTTTCGCGTCTGTCTGCCCATTTGAACGTCATGCATCATCGCGTACTCCCCTTGCCGACACGGTTGCAGGTCGTGTCTTTGCTGATATTTCGCACAAAAGCCCTAAAATGCCTTACGATCAAACTGTTATGTGCCTCTTTTTGCCAAAAGCGTGTTTCAGGGCGCACAATGCCCCTTTCCCCGCTTTGGGGGACAGGCCGCCATAGTAATGGGATCATAAGTCAATTTTGAATGATATCATCTAGCATAGCACATGTCAAGAAAAGATTCTAAAATATATTGCCGAAATCCAATCGTGTGATGTATGATAATTGGAAATGTCCAGAAAACACAGCGGACCTTCGGCCTTTTTTAACCGAAGTCCGGTGTCTTCTACGTGAAAAAGTGATATCCAAATTGGAGGCGATGTTCATGTCAACCAAGACCAGAGACGAAGCGCTGGCGCTTCTCCAGCAATACAACAAGAGCGAGGCTCTGCTCCGGCACGGCTACGCGGTCGAGGGCGTCATGCGTTACTTTGCCGAGCAGCTCGGCGAGGACGCGGACTATTGGGGCATCATCGGCCTGTTGCACGACGTGGATTATGAGCAGTGGCCGGAGGAGCACCTCAAGGTTGCCCCGCGCCTGCTGGCCGAAGCCGGGTTTGGCGAGGACGTCATCCACGCGGTGCTCGCGCACGGCTGGGGTCTTTGCGTAGACATCAAGCCGGAGAAGAAGATGGAGATCGTGCTCTATACCATCGACGAGCTGACCGGGCTCATCACGGCGGCGGCGTATATGCGCCCCTCCCGCAGCGTGATGGACATGGAAGTTTCCAGCGTCAAGAAAAAGTTCAAGGATAAAGGCTTTGCCGCGGGCGTGAACCGCGAGGTCATCCTCGGCGGCTGCGAGATGCTGGGCATGCCGCTCGAAGAGGTCATTGCCATGAGCATCGAAGGCATGCGCCGCGTACACGAGGCGCTGGGGCTGTAAATTCCCCGCGTCTACTACGCAAGTATCGCGTGAACATGAATCTTGTTTGCACCGCTCGAAAGACGGTGCAATTCTTATGCGCAGAACCACTCTCTTTCAACAGGAGTCAACCGATATGGAATCCAAGTCTTTACAAAACAGCCCCCTGCGGCATCTGCTCTGGCTGAGCGTTCCGCTGTTTGCCGCGGTTCTGTTCGTCGCGGTTACGCTCATCAGCTCCGGCGCCTACAGTCTCGCCCAGGAAGCCACGAAAACGGTGATGCGTTGGGACCCGTCGAATTGCTATCTGGTCATCTCGGTGCACCACGTGTTTCAGGCGGTCATCGCGTTTGCGGTGATTCTCCTGCTTGCGCTCGTTTTCCGAAAAAAGCTGACCGTATTTGGGTTTAATTCCAACAAGTTTCCTTATGCTCTGCGCAGCGTGCTGATCTTCACCGCAATTTGGTTTGTAATTCAGCTAGTCGCGAGCTTGATTGTTGCGAAAACGAATAGCCTCGATCCAACGCTCTCCTATCCATTGAACGCGCGGAACTTCATTGGAAATTTTCTGTTCGAAATCCTGCTCTCCGGCACCAGCGAGGAGATTCTGTTTCGCGCCATGACCATTCCGCCGATGCTCTTCGTTTTTCAAACGTTCATCAAGAGGGAGAACGTTGCCTGGGGCGTTGCCATCGGCGTCGCGACGCTGGTCTTTACGCTGTCGCACATCAACTTCAACCTCAACCCGTTTGCGATCACGCAATTAAACCCCGCGCAGCTCGTTACCTGCGTCGTCTTTGGAATCTACTACGGCATTCTGATGAAGAAGACCGGCAGCATCCTTGGCCCGATGCTGGCGCATAACCTGCTCAACGGTGCGATTACGCTGATTGGCTTACTCATGACGCTCTGGTACCGGTAGATCGCGCAAGCAATCAAAAAAGACGGCGTGAGCCGTCTTTTTTTGTATGCAGTCCTTCGCCTGCTCACAGGCATGATTCGCTCAATCGCAAGCGCCATCAAACAGCGGTTCCACCTGCGTTTGAATCCACTCAATCCGGTCCTTAACGTCCGGCGAAAACAACGAGGCAATGGCGATCACCATATTGTTGTTTCGATTCCCATAGATCACGTTTCCACCGTCCCCCAGCGCCGCAAAACAATCCGCATCGAGCACCCACCAGAGATAGCCGTATGCCAGATTCCCCCAGCGGCTTTGTTCCCGCGTGCTCTGCGCAATCCACTCTGCCGATACAATCCGCTTACCGTTCCAAAGCCCATTTTGCATGCAAAGCTGCCCGATGCGCGCCATTTCCCGCAGGGTCAGAAACAGTCCCCAGCTCGCAAAATTGTGCCCTTGCGGGTCGGCTACCCAGCCGCGCGTATCGCGATCATTCATCACGTATAAGTGCTCCTCCGCATTCTTGAGCGTGATGCTACGCGGAGCCGAAATCCCCAACGGTCGAAACAGATGCTCCGTCGCGAACTCCAGCGCGCTCAGCCCCGTCGCGCGCTGTAGAATTCCGGAGAGGATGTGCGTTCCGCCGATCGCGGAATAGTTGAACTCTCCAATCGGCTTGTCCCCGCCCAGGAGGTCGAGCGCATCCCGAATCGGGTTTAAACTCGCAAAGAACCGCTCGTATGGCTCCGTTTCATACTTATATGGGGCGGTCATGGTCAAAAGGTGCCGGATGGTAACTTGCTGTATGGTCTTTTCCCCTGCCGAAACCGGATAGTCCGGAAAGAAGTCCAGCACCGGTTGATCGATGCTGCCAATCTTCCCTTGATCGACGGCAATGCCGATCAGCAGCGAAAACACGCTCTTCGTTACGGAAAACACATGCGCAGCATGCTCCGCCGTGTAGCCGTTGAAATACCCTTCGTAGAGCGTTTGCCCGTCTTTCTGCACTACCATTCCGGCGATGTTGCCATACCGTTCCCGAATATCCGTTTCGAATGCCTGAATGTTACTCTGCGTCATAACGTCCGTTTCTCCTTATTCTGTTGTCAAGGACGTCCTCAAGACAGAGCGTAAATCCATTAAAAATTGTTTGCAAGCCCCATTATAAAAAAAAGATTCACGCGATTTGCGCAAATCTTTGATTCGTTCTTAGCTTCTTCGAAAAAGGGATGGATTACTCGCTTTTACCCCTTTTCGGTTTTAAGTATCCCTTGATCACGCCCCAGGCGCTCTCGAGAAAATACCCGAACGAGCCTCTGCCCTCCGCGTGGTTGTCGAGATCCACGTCGCTCGCGCGGCTCTTGAGAAAACCCACGCGGTAGGCAAAGTTGTGCTCCATCCATTCCAGTATGAGCGAATGCTCCGTACGCCGCCAGGCGGGGTCGCTGGGAAACGCCGCATTGTAGGCAAACAGCGCGGCGATCACCTCGCGCTTGACCTTGTTCTTGCGGATGCGATAGGAACCGAAGATGCGAAACGACGGATTGCCGGTAAACCGGTCGTCATAAACCGCGATCTCTCCGCGGGAAGACGCCCGTTGCGCCTCGTCCCGGTCGAGTGTAATCGTCAGCTTCCACCCGGAAAGGAGCGAAACCGACGTAAAAGACTGCATGTTTTCCATAGGGAAAATCCTAACTGCCTCGGCCCGAAAAGTCAACGGCAAACCGTGTTCTTTATAGTGCAGGCTGACGCAGCTCACGCCGCGCAACTTGCATTTTCGCCGTTTGCCCGCTATGATAAATGCAGTTCACAAATTCCGCATATCGGAGGTTTTTATACAACAATGGAATCGAAGCATTATGAAATCATTAACCAGCACTTTGACGAGCAGCTGGACTCCCTCGCCCGGTTGATCGCGTTTCCGAGCGTATCCCAGGGCGCGCCGGAACCCGGCATGCCGCTTGGAAAGCATATCCACGACGCGCTGGAATACACGCTCGATCTCGCGCGTAAGATGGGCTTTTCCGCGCGCTCGCTGGACGGCTACTGCGGCGTGATCGACTATGGCGAAGGCGACGAAATGCTCATGATCATGGCGCATCTGGACGTCGTCCCCGCGGGCAGCGGCTGGACGAGCGATCCGTTTACGCTCACGCGCAAGGACGGCCGGCTGATCGGCCGCGGCGTCATGGACGACAAAGGCCCCGCGCTTTCCGCGCTGTACGCGCTCTACGCAATCAAGGAAGCGGGCATCCCGCTCAAACGCCGTGTCCGCATCTTTCTCGGCTGCGACGAGGAGATGGGCTGGAGCTGCGTGAACCGCTATAAGCAGACTGAGCCGGAGCCAACGCTGGCCTTCACGCCGGACGGGCAATACCCCGTGATCAACTCCGAAAAGAACATCGGTCAGACGACCTATAAAAAGCAGCTGAACGGCAGTGAAGTGCGCATTTCCTGTGGCACTGCGCCGAACGTCATTCCCGGCGAGGCGAAGGCGGAGCTTCCGTTTACGCCGGAACCGGTCAAGGCCAAGCACGGCATGCTGCTCTCCGGCAAGGACGGCGAACTCTCCGCCGTTGGCCGCGCGGGCCATGCCTCCACCCCGCAGGACGCGCAAAACGCGCTACTTGCCCTGCTCGACGCGCTCAAGGAGCAGCCGCTGAACGCGGAGGACCTCGCAACGGCGTCCTCGCTCGCGGCGCTGCTGGGCTTTGACCAGCACGGCGAAGCCTTCGGCCTCGACGTCAAGGACGATTCCGGCCGGCTCACGCTCTCGCCGAACATGCTCCAGTGGAGCGAAAATGAGGTGTCCATCACGCTGGACTGTCGCTTCCCTTTCTGTGTCTCGCCGGAGCAGTTGCTCGCCGCCGAGGACGCGAAGTTTGCGGAAATCGGCTTTACGCGCACCTGGCAAAAGATTTCGAAGGGACACTACATCGACCCGAAGTGCGAGCTGGTGCAGACGCTGCTCTCCGTCTATTCGGATGCAACGGGTAAAAAGGCGCACCCGCTCTCCATCGGCGGCGGCACCTATGCGCGTTCATTTGAAAACGCGGTGGCGTTTGGCGTTGAGCCGGAAGGCGAGGCCGCGCAGGCGCACATGCCGGACGAATCCTGCC
>CAZDXW010000093.1:0-9016 GCA_964509485.1 uncultured Christensenella sp. | reverse complement strand
AAGAGAATGGAGATGGACTTGTAGAAGTCCCAGTCCACTTCCTTGCGTTCGGTAACGGCCTTGTCGAGGTCGGCGGTCACGATGGACGTGCCCTGCAGCGCAACCATGTTGCCGTACTGCGAGTTGACGACGAGTTCGCCCGCCTTGAAGCCGAGGCGCGTACCGAGCACGCGGTCGAAGCAGGAGGGGGAGCCGCCGCGCTGGATGTGACCGAGCACGACCGAGCGGCACTCGAAGTACTTGCGCTTCTCGTCGAGCGAGGCATCCGCGCGCATAGCCTTCTCAATGCGCTCTGCGAGCGTCTTGGCAATCTCTTTTTCGAGCAGCAGCTTGTTGCCAAACGCATCCAAGCCAACGCTTTCTTCCACTTCGCCCTTGAGCTCAAAACCTTCCGCAACGGCGATGATCGTGTGGCGCTGACCCTTGATGTAGCGGGAGCGGATCACCTGCATGACCTCTTCAAACGTCTTGGGGAATTCCGGAATCAGAATGAGGTTCGCGTCCGCCGCAAGACCCGCCTGAACGGCGATCCAGCCGGTGTGACGGCCCATGCACTCGACGACGAAGCAGCGCGCGTGGCTCGCCGCGGTCGTGTGCAGACGGTCGATGCATTCCATCGCGATGTTGCTCGCGGTGTCGAAGCCAAAGGTGTAGTCCGTGCAGGAGAGATCGTTGTCAATCGTCTTCGGCACGCCGATCATCTTCATGCCCATCTTCGTGAGCTTGTTGGCAACGCCGAGGGTGTCGTCGCCGCCGATGGCAACCATGCCTTCGAGGCCGAGGCTCTCCAGCGTCTTACGGACGCGCTCGGGGCCGTTCTCTTCCTTCATGACGTTGGTGCGGCTGCTTTCGAGAATCGTGCCGCCCTTGGTCTGAAGACCTTCCACGTCCTTGAGGCTCAGCCAGCGGCCTTCACCGGTCAGCGCGCCGCGCCAGCCAGCGGAAAAACCGTAGACTTCGATGCCCGCCGCCGCGCATTCCTCGACGACGCCGCGGATAACCGCGTTGAGACCCGGGCAGTCTCCGCCGCCCGTGAGAATACCAATTTTACGCATGCTATTTTACCTCCTAATTAATATCTTCGAGCATTTCCGAAATGAGAGAACCGAAAATGCTTCTGATCCGTTTACATGATTTGGACTCTGCTTATTCGAGTACGCGATCTGCGACTACGTCTACGAGTTTGCCAATGTCCGCGATGCTCTTGAGCCGATTCTGCTCCATGCAGGGGATGATGTGGATGCCTGCCATGCGCTGCGAGTAGTCAATGTACTTTTGCCGCGCGCGCTTTTGAATGTCCGGCAGGGCTTCGTAGATATCCGGCTGATCGCCAACGTATTCCCGAAATCCTTTTTTACCGACGTTCTCGTAGGCCTGCTCCGGATTCATATCCAGCACGATGTGCGCGTCCGCCTTCGGAATGCGAAAGTGCTCGTACTCGAGTTCCAGCACAAAATCGAGCAGGTCGGGTTTGCCGAGGTCGCGCTCGCGAACGGACTGATAGACGGCGTTGCTGAGCACATAGCGATTGATCAGCAGCACGTCCGTACTCGAGAGATCGCGATCCCGAAACGCTTCAAACCGGTCGAGCGCGTACCAGAGCGCCATGCTCCGCTGATCCACCTCGTTGGCGCGCACGCCGCCGCTGCCGGAAAGCAACCGTCCGCACTCCGCGCCAAAGAAGGTATCGTACATGGGAAACGAAACCGTCTCCACACGGGACTTTCCCTCGGCGACGAGCCGGTCGAAAAGCCGCTGGAGCTGGACGGTTTTTCCCGTTCCGTCAATCCCTTCAAACGCGATGATCTTCGTCATAACGAGCCCTTCTGAATGCGCTCCATTGCCTTGATCGTATTCTCGCGGGTGGCAAACGCGGTCATGCGGAAGAATCCTTCGCCAGCCGCGCCAAAGCCCTCACCGGGGGTGCCGATGATATGATAGTTTCGAAGCAGTTCGTCGTAGAAACGCCAGCTGTCGCCATGCGGAACCTTGAGCCAGATGTATGGCGCGTTGATGCCGCCAAAGACCTTGTACCCGGCCTGTTGCAGACCTTCGCGAATGATGCGGGCGTTTTCCATATAGTCCGCAACAACGTCCATGATCTGGCGGTTGCCTTCCTCGCTGTAGGCCGCTTCCGCGCCGCGCTGTGTGATGTAGGAAACGCCGTTGAACTTGGTGGATACGCGCCGCGCCCAGAGGTCGCGCAGGCGCACTTCGTTGCCGAGGCTATCCGGATAGACGAGCTGCTTGGGAACGACGGTGTAGGCGCAGCGGGTACCAGTAAAGCCCGCGGTCTTGGACATGGAACGAAACTCAATTGCGCATTCCTTCGCGCCTTCGACCTCGTAAATACTATGCGGAATGTTCGCTTCGGAGATGTAGGACTCATAGGCGGAGTCGTAGAGAATCAACGTCCGGTTCGCGCGGGCATAATCCACGTAAACCTTGAGCTGTTCCTTTGTTAGCGTCACGCCGGTGGGATTGTTTGGAAAACAGAGGTACATCACGTCCACGCGATCCTTGGGCAATCCGGCGACAAAGCCGTTTTCCTCGGAACCGGGTAGGTAGACGATGTTCTCGTAGCCGCCTTTTTGTTCGCTGTAGGAGCCACCGCGTCCGCTCATCACGTTGGTGTCAACATAGACGGGGTAGACCGGGTCGGTCACGGCGACGATGCAGTCCTGCGAGAAGAGTTCCTGAATGTTGCCAACGTCGCACTTCGCGCCGTCGGAAACGAAGATTTCGTCGAGATCGAGCGAAACACCGCGGGCGGTGTAGTCCCGCCGGAGAATCGCTTCGCGAAGGAAATCGTAGCCAAAGTCCGGGCCATAGCCGTGGAAGGTTTCCGCGCGGGACATATCGTCCACCGCTTTGCGCATGGCTTCGACGACGGCGGGCACGAGCGGTCGCGTAACGTCGCCAATGCCCATGCGGATCAACTGCGCTTCGGGGTGTTCCTTGGCAAAAGCGGCCGCGCGCTTTCCGACTTCGTAGAACAGGTAACTTCCGTGGAGCTTCGCGTAATTTCCGTTTGCAGTAAACAAATCCAAATCTCCCCATTGTTAAATCAACGCATTATATCATATGCGCGCTTTTTCTTGCAAGATGACGATGGTTTCGACGGGTTTCTTGTTGTTTTGCGGTGAGAGATCGATTGAGGTAGTGAAACGCTTACGAATCCTTATTTGAGACAAAATGTAAACGATCGTGTATTTTGTTGTGATGCAACCGAATTGCGCATATAATAATCGTGATTCATAAGAAAAACGAGTGAAAAAGCGGAAAGAGAACAGGACGAATGCAGGAACAAAAGACTCTTGGGCTACATCAGTTAAAAGTATTTCTCATTCGCGTCATCCAGGGCGCGGTGATCGGCGCGGGCGCAATTCTGCCCGGAATCTCCGGCGGCGTGCTCGCCGTCGCGTTTGGCATCTATCAGCCAATGATGGCGGTGCTCGCAAAGCCCTTTCAGAACATCAAAATCTACTGGAAGATGTTCATTCCGATTACCATCGGCTGGGCAATCGGTTTTCTCGGGCTCGCAGGCGCGATAGCCAAGGTGCTCTCCATCAACGCGACGGTCGTCGTCAGCCTGTTTATCGGCCTGATTCTCGGCACGTTCCCGTCGCTGTTTAAAGAAGGCAGCAAAAACGGTCGTACTAAGCCGATGTGGGTTGCGCTCATCATCAGCACCGCCGTACTGCTTGCGTTCTTCTATACGCTCAAATTCAGCACGCAGACCACGGTTACGCCGTCGTTTGGCTGGTATATCTTCTGCGGCGTGCTCTGGGGATTCAGCCTGATCATTCCCGGTATGAGCTCTTCGTCCACGCTGCTGTTCCTGGGGCTGTATCAGCCCATGTCGGAAGGCATCGCTACGATGAACTTTCAGGTTCTCGTGCCGTTTGCCATCGGAATCCTCGGCACGGTGCTGCTGCTCGCGCGGCTTGTGAACATGCTCTTCGAGCGTCACTATGGCGTTGCGTTCTTCTGCGTCATCGGGTTTGTCATCGCCTCGACGATTCCCATTATTCCAACGGCGTTTGCCGGCGTTGGTGAGGCGCTGCTGAGCATTCTCGCGGTTGCGGTTGGATTTGTTGCGTCCTATTTTCTGGAGCGCATGGGGCTCAAGCAACCGGAACACGCGGCGGAAGACCCGACCGAATTGGAAGGTTGAAACGAAAAAATGCATACTTGACCCGCTGGAGCAATTCGGCGGGTATTTTTGTGAATACCCTGTAAAATGCGCGTCAAGCGCCCGCGGTCGTGGCATTTTCAGAGTGCATATGTTATAATCGCCAATAAGAATAGAAGATGGATCCTGCCGATCAAACGGATTTTGATCGAGGATAATCCTTCGGTTACTTAGAAAAGGAGAACGCTGTTTGACGCAGGAAACGGAGCGGGTGATGCTATCCATCCCGCTGGAGAACGTAGACGAATTGCTGGGGCTGTTCGGCGTATTCGACGAGAACATTGGCGTGCTGGAAGAGGAAACGGGCGCGCACATCCGCGCGGATTCCGAGGGCGTTCGCATTACAGGTGAAGCGGAAGGCGCCGAAATCGCCAAGCTCGTCATCGTCAAGATGCTGGAAATGCAGCGGCGCGGGGAAAAGATCAACCGCAGCCGGATTCGCTACGCGGTAGACCTTGCCAAAGAGGGCAATGCGGACATGATCGAAAAGATCATGGGGGACGTTATCGCCATTACGAACAAGGGCCGCCAGATCAAATGCAAAACGCTCGGTCAAAAACGATACGTACAGGCGCTCAAGGAATTTGAGCTGGTCTTTGGCATTGGCCCCGCCGGAACAGGTAAAACCTATCTTGCCGTCGCCATGGCGGTGCAGGCGTTTAAGAACAAAGAGGTCGAGCGGATCATTCTCACGCGGCCTGCGGTGGAGGCAGGCGAGAAGCTCGGTTTTCTGCCCGGCGACCTGCAAAGCAAGGTTGACCCATACCTGCGTCCGCTCTACGACGCAATGCAGGAGTTTCTCGGCCTTGAGACCTACCGCGCGCTCTATGACCGCGGGGCAATTGAGGTCGCGCCGCTGGCGTACATGCGCGGGCGAACGCTCAACGGCGCCTACATCATTCTGGACGAGGCGCAGAACTGTTCCACCGAGCAGATGAAGATGTTTCTGACCAGAATCGGCGAAGGTTCCCGCGTGGTGGTCACCGGCGACGTCACGCAGATTGACCTGCCGCGCGAGAAGACGAGCGGGCTTGTGCAAGCGGTTCGGGTGCTCGAAAACGTGGAGGGGATTAAAATCATCAATCTGACGCATAAGGACGTCGTGCGTCATGAATTGGTTCAACGCATCATCTGCGCGTATGAGCGCTTTGAAAAGCCGAAACGCGCCTGAACGCAATGGCCGCCCTTTGCGGCGAGTCTTGGAAACGAGGACGGCAAATCGTGTCTGTTACGCAAAATACAACGCAAACAAAACGAAAGAAGACCGTTGTCCAGCCGGGCAGCCGCGCCTATGGCGCAATTGTTCTGGCGCTGGCGTTCGGTCTTGCCTGCATGGTCACGCTGACTTCGCTGACGCCAAAGCGCTATGAGGTTTCCGTTGGCAACGAGGCGAAGCAGGCGATTACCGCGCCGCGCATGGTGGAGGACAGCGCCATTACGGAAGCGCTCCGTCAGGCCGCCCGCAACAAGGTGAGCGCGGTCTACGCGGTGGACAGCGACCTTGCGGACACGCTGATCTCCGGCGCGCAGAGCTTCTTTTCCGCACTGGCCAGTTTTCGAAACGCGGCAACCGAAATTCGCACCACCACCGCGCCAACCAAAACCGGCGTGGACGGCAAAACCTATGCGGACGACGATGACCGCACCTGGCAGGACGTAATTCCCGCGAGCGAGCTCTTGGCCATGCTCGTGAACCTGCCCGTAAAGATATCGGATACCTCGCTTGGCTATGCGCTACTGGACACGGATTCGGCGGAGATCGAGAAGCTGCAGCAGCTCGTGATGACCACGCTCGAAACAAAGCTGCGCGAAGGCGTTTCCGAAAGCGAGCGCGACAAGGTCCTTGCGACCATCAACCGAGAACTCAAGATTTCCTCGTTGTCCGTCTGGCTCAAAGCGCTTGGCGAAACGGTGTACGACGCATATCTGATGCCGACGAACGTGGTCAATGACGTGGAGACCGCGCGCGCGCAGGAGCAGGCCGCAGCCGAGGTGGAACCCGTCTACATTGCGCGCGGTGCAACCATCGTGGAGCAAGGCCAGGTGGTTACGGAAGAAAAGATGAACACGCTGCTTTCGCTCGACCTCGTCAAGGGCGCGGAGGCAACGAGCCACCTGACGCCGGGCGTCATCGGCTACCTATTTTGTATTTTCGGACTGTTATTTGCCTATCTGGCCATGTTTGAGAAGGAAACCTTCACCTCCAGCAAAAAGATGACGATTCTGGGGCTGATCCTCATCGTCTCGCTCCTGCTCGAATGGGTTTGCTACGTGATCGACCCGCGCGTGACCCCAACCGTATTCGCGATTCTGCTGGCGAGCCTGCTGCTGCCTCGAAAGGTCGCGGAGATTCTGAACGTCGTGCTGGCAATGGCGTTTGCGCTGCTGACCGGCGGCAGCGGAGCCACGATGTTTGGCTCGGATTCCATTCTCGCCATGGCGGCGATGCTCGTGATGGGTCAGGTTACGATTCTAACGGCGGAACGCCAGCAGAAGCGCGGCGCGCTGATTGCCGCGGGCATGCTCGGCGGCGTTGCGGGCGCGGCAATCGTGATTTCCGGCGGCGTGATTCTGGAATACCAGTGGAGCAGTTCGCTCATCTACGCCAGCCTGATGATGGCGGCGGCGCTGATTCTCTCCGTGTTCTGCGTCGGCACGCTCAGCATGTGGGAAACCATGTTCGACATCATTACCCCGGCAAGATTGCACGAGCTGGCAAACACGAACCACCCGCTGCTCAAGAAGATGATGACGGCCGCACCGGGCACCTATCACCACAGCATGATGACCGCTTCCCTCGCGGAGGGCGCGGCGGAGGCCATCGGCGCAAACACGCTGCTCGCGCGAACGGGGGCCATGTACCACGACGTTGGCAAGCTGCGCCGCCCGCAGTATTTCCGCGAGAACCAGAACGGACACAACATTCACGACACGCTCTCGCCCGAGGAGAGCGCGGGCTATATCATTGCGCACCAGAAGGACGCGGAGGCGTATCTGTCCCGCTACCGCATGCCGTCCGAAATCCGAAAGATCGCCAACGAGCACCACGGCACGACGCTGGTTGCGTACTTCTATCACAAGGCAAAACAACTGCAAACGCAGGACGGCGAGCCGGTGATCGAGCGGCTGTTCCGCTATTCGGGCGGGCTGCCGAGTTCCAAGGAGAGCGCGATTGTCATGCTCGCGGATAGCTGCGAGGCGGCGGTGCGCTCGCTCAGCGAGCCCACGCGGGACGAGGTTAGTGAGATGGTGCGCCGCATCGTGCAGGGAAAGATGGACGAAGGCCAGCTCAAGCAGAGCCCGCTGACCCTCGAAGAGATCAACAAAATTGAACGCAGTTTTCTCGTCACGTTCTCCGGCTTACTACACGAGCGGATTCGCTATCCGGAATTGGAGCCGTTGTCATGATTGACGTTAAGACCGAATTGAGCGATCTACCGGCGACGTCTATGGAACTGATACGCCGTGCGGTGGAAGCGGCGCTTACCAGCGAGCACGCCGCGGGGGACGTTTGCGTTCTCGTGACCGACGCGGAGGAGATACAGGGGCTCAACGCATGTTATCGAAACATAGACCGCGTGACCGATGTGCTGACGTTTCCCGCCTGGGAAGGGGACGCGATTGCCTGCCCGCCGGACGGCTACCTCGGCGACATCGCCATCTGCCTCGAACGCGCGCAGGAGCAGGCGGAGGAATACGGACATTCACTGGAGCGCGAATTGGCATTTTTAGCGGTTCACGGCTCGTTGCATCTACTGGGCTACGACCACATGAAGCCGCAGGACGAACAAGAGATGTTTGCAAAACAAACGGAAATTTTAAACGCAATGGGGATTACAAGATGAGTCAATTATCGGTACAGGAGCGCGAGCACATGCTCGATCTTGCCTACGAGGCAATGGAGAAGGCATATGTGCCATATTCACATTTTCAGGTTGGCGCATGCCTGAAGGGAAAGAGCGGAACCTATTATCTTGGCTGCAACGTGGAGTGCGTCAGCTATTCTCCAACCAACTGCGCGGAGCGCACCGCGGTATTTAAGGCGGTTTCCGAAGGCGAACGCGAGTTTGATGGAATTGTCATCGTCTGCTCCGGTAAAAATCCGGCTTCGCCCTGCGGCGTTTGCCGGCAGGTGCTGAGCGAGTTTTGTGAAGGCGATATGCCGGTTGTGTTTGCGGATTCGAATCGGAACTTCATTGAGTCTACGCTTGGCGAGCTTCTTCCGCATTCCTTCGGTTCGGTGGATCTGCGATGAACGACTATCGTTCCGGTTTTATTTCGATTGTCGGCTGCCCGAACGTTGGCAAGTCGACGCTGCTCAACAAGCTCATTGGCCAGAAGATCGCGATTGTGACCGACCGCGCGCAGACCACGCGGAATAAGATCACGGGCGTGCTGAGCCGACCGGGCTATCAAATCGTGTTTCTCGATACGCCGGGGGTCACAAACCCCAAGAACAAGCTCGGCGAATACATGCAAAAGGTCGCCTACGACGCGATGAACGAAGTCGAGGCGATTCTGTTTGTCGCGGACGCGACGCAGGGCGTTCGAGAAAAGGACGCGGCTCTGCTGGAGCGGCTCAAGACCGCGAAGGCGCCCATCATCGCGCTGATCAACAAGACGGATCTCGCGAGCCTTGGGCAGGCAAACGAAGCGCAGGAAGCGCTGGAACAGGCGGGCATATTTCGTGCGATCTTGCGCGGCTCCGCCAACACTGGAAAAGGGCTCGACGAGCTGGAAGAAGCGTTAAAAGGCTGCCTCACGCCCGGCCCGCAGTATTTTCCGGAGGATATGGTGACCGACCAGCCGGAGCGCGTGATC